>JAYVTU010000055.1:0-75287 GCA_043788485.1 Planctomycetota bacterium | reverse complement strand
TAATCCCTCTTCGCCTTCCTCTTGCCCTCGCTCTCTGGCTCGTTGCCTTTTTAATCAGCAAAGTCTTTGCCTTCCTCTGTGTCTCTGTGCCTCTGTGGTTATCCCTCCTCCTCCTCCTCTATTGATGGCGAAGCGCGATCATGGCATGATCATGCAACGCCGCGCGGCCCGGTGGGCTGGGTGACGGTCGGCACACCCCTGGCATAAAGAGAATCACCATGATCCGCTCGATGACCCGTCGCTCGATGCTTGTCGCCTGTCTCGCGCTGCTCGCCGCCGCCTCGCTGGGCCTGCCCGCTTCGGTCCTCCGCGCCGAGGACGAAGCCCCTCACGCCTGGCTCGGCGTCGACCTCGGCGACGTCGATGATGAAGCCCGCAAGGAACTCAAGCTCCCCGACGACTCGGGCGTGCAGATCGCCGAGGTCCACCCCGACACCGCCGCCGCCAAGGCCGAGCTCAAAGCCGAGGACATCATCACCCAGGTCGACGGCAAACCCGCCCCGAACGTCGAGGGCTTCGTCGCCATGATCGCTACCAAGAAGCCCGGCGACGTGCTCGAACTGACGATCGTCCGCGAGAAGAAAGAGATGAAGATCAAGGTCACGCTGGGCAAGAAGCCCGCGGAATAAGCGGCGGCGATCGCGGATCATCACACGAACGAACAGGGACGCTCTACACGCGTGGAGCGTCCCTTTTTAATTTGACTCGCGTGCCATGCCCTCCGCTCTGGGTGGGCATGTTCTTCGTCCCGCGGACATGCCGACGCATAGCCGACGGCATGGCACACGAGCCAAAACAATGTCACCCGCCGCAAGGATGCCGTGGAACCGGGTCGAGGAGACCGTCCGCCCTGGCGCAAAAAAACCCCGGTCGGTTTGACCGGGGCTTTTGCATTTCAAGAGGCTTGCGATCACGGGGATGACTTAGATGTCGTTGGCGTCGGAGTTGATGACATCGGTGCCGCCGCCGCCGACGAGGTCGTCGGCTCCGGCTCCGCCGGTGATGATGTCGTCGCCGAGGCCGCCGTCGATCGTGTCGTCGCCGGCGCCGCCGAGCAGGATGTCGTTGCCGTCGTTGCCGTTGACGGTGTCGTTGCCGTCGTTGCCGTTAACCGTGTCGTTGCCCGCGCCGGCCTTGATGATGTCGTCACCGACGCCGCCGGTGATCGTGTCGACGCCCGACCCGCCGGTGATGACGTCATCGCCGTTGCCACCATCGATGGTACTCGCGCCCTTGGTGATCTTGATGACATCGCTGCCGTCGCCGCCGTTGATGGTGCTGGTCAGGCCGCTTGCGCTGATGATGTCATTGCCATCGCCGGCATTGATGATGTTGGTGCTACCGATGTTGCTGACCTTGATGTTGTCGATGGCGGCGCCGCCGTTGATGGTGTTGGTCAGGCCCGCGGCGGAGATGATGTTGTTGCCGTCGGTGACGGTGATGGTGTTGGTGGCGAGCTTGTTGGTGGCGGAGATCTTCTCGTTGCCGGCTCCGCCGGTGATGGTGTTGGTGACACCCGCGACGGAGATGGCGTTGTTGCCGTCACCGGCGGTGATGGTGTTGGTGGCGGTCTTGCCGGTGGCCTTGATGGTGTCGAGGCCGTCGCCGGTGGTGATGGTGTTGGTGACGCCCGCGGCCGAGACGGAGTTGACGCCGTCGCCGGCAACAATGGTGTTCACGGCGGTGTTGTTGGAAGCGGTGATCTTGTCGTTGCCGTCGCCGGTGGTGATCGTGTTGGCGGTGGCCGCGGCGGTAACGGTGTTGGCTCCATCGCCGGCGTCGATGGCGTCATGGGTGCCGAGCTTGTTGCTGGCGGAGATCTTGTCGTTGCCATCGCCGGTAGTGATGGTGTTGTCGACGCCCGCGGCGGTGACGGTGTTGTTGCCTTCACCGGCGTCGATGGTGTTCGTGGCGGTCTTGTTGGGCGCGGTGATCTTGTCGTTGCCGGCGCCGCTGGTGATGGTGTTGGTGACGCCCGCGGCGGTGACGGTGTTGAGGCCGTCGCCGGCGTCGATGGTCGCCGTTCCGAGCTTGTTGCTGGCGGTGATCTTGTCGTTGCCGTCGCCGCCGGTGAGCGTGCTGGTGGCGCCCGCGGAGGTGATGGAGTCGTCGCCGGCCCCGCCGTTGATGACGACCGTGCCGAGCCCGGTGGCGGCGAGCTTGTCATTGCCGCCGCGGCCCAGGAGCCGGGTGCTGGCCACGGCGCTGGAGAGAGCGTCGGCGAATTCGGAGCCGCTGAGGTTCTCGGCGTTGAGGATGGTGGTCTTTTCGGTGGCGCCGTTCTTGACGCTGGCGATGGCGGATCCGTCGGCCTTGAGCTTGGCCGAGACGGCGCCGAGCACGTCGATGAAGTCGATGGTGTCGATGCCCGCGCCGCCGTCGAGAGCATTGACGCCGGTGCCGCCGACGAGCGTGTCGTCGCCGGCGCCGCCGGTGAGCAGGTCGTTGCCCGCGCCGCCGCGGAGCGTGGAGTCGCCGGTGAAGGTCGAGGCGTCGATGGTGTCGTTGCCAGCCGTGCCGGTGATGTCGCTCCGCTCGATCGACGCGAGGGTGTCGGCGCCGTTGCCGTTGAAGGCGGTGTCGGACATGGTTCCGGTGGTCGCGGAAAGGGTTTCTTTAAAGGTGTCGTTGCCCGTGCCGCCATCGATGGTGTCGTTGCCCGCGCCGCCGGTGATCGTGTCGTTGCCCGCGCCGCCGGTGAGCGTGTCGTCGCCGCCGAGACCGTCGAGCGTCGCGTTGCCGGTGAAGGCGGAGGCGTCGATCGTGTCATCGCCGCCAGTGCCGGTGAGGACGGCGATTAGGATGTTGGCCAGGGTGTCGCTGCCGTTGGCATTGGAGGTGGTGTCGGTCAGTGTGGCGGATGTGCCCGCCAATGTTTCGATGATCGTGTTGACGCTTGCGCCGCCGTCGATGGTGTCATTGCCGGCGCCGCCGGTGATGGTGTCGGCGTTGATGCCGCCGTCGATGGTGTCGTTGCCGTCGCCGCCGTCGATGACGTCGTTACCGATGCCGGCGTTGATGACGTCGTTTCCGTCGCCGCCGTTGATGACGTCACTGAACCTGCTGCCGGTGATGGTGTCGATGCCGGCGCCGCCGTTGATGGTGACGCCGCCGGTCAGGGCGGTAAACTCCACGGTGTCCACGTTGTCGAGGTTGATCGTGTTGTCGCCGGCATCACCGGTGACGATGATCCCGGTGATAGCCGACGTCAGGGCCGCGCCGCTGCCGGGGTCGGCACCGTTGATCTTGACCTGGTGGGCGACATCGAAGCCGACCACGATGGCGTCGGCCGCATCGCTTGAGACGGTCAGCAACCCCGTGCCGTCGACCGCGGACGTGACGGTCAACATCTGGCGGCGCTCCAGCGCCTCCAGGCGGGGGGCAGGGGCGCGACGGCCGGCGTTGGTGTGACGGGCGCGGCGGAGGGGCTTCTTGAGCATAGGGATCCTTTTTTAGTTCAATGAGACGAGCGCATAAGCATGTGTTAAGTTGTCGATGATGTCAACTCTTTTATTAGAAAAGATTGAAACGCAACAATCTGGTTTGCCCAGGCGATGGCTTAGAATGATTGCAGCGGAGGGTTAACGATTGCGCGCAGGTGAGAAAGATCGTAGACTAATAATCCGAGTTTTGTCGTGTATTCTTACAATCTTCAAGCGGAATGCGGCGCCCGCCGCTTTGGCCTGAATCGAATCTCCAAAGCACCAGCACCTCGCCAGCCATTTGTGCGACATTTTCATTTTTCTCTGGTTTTCGGATGGACGATCGGGTAACGTATAGTCCAACGGAGCACGAGTGTCGTCGAAATCGGCTCCAAGGAAGACTAAACGAAGGGCAAGCCGGCAACGCCGGCAGGCCTAGCGAAGAGTAAGCCGACATGGTCCAGCACTCACGGGTGCTGGACCATGTCGGCTTTTTTTGTGCCCATAGCGAGGGCCGCCCGGCGAACAAGCAGCACGATCTGCCCAGGCAATGATCGCGGCTGGGGAACTCAAGCGGATATCGGAGGGTCGGACATATTGGCATGGGAACTAACCTTCATTAATACAAAAATTGGTGGGGAATGCCCATGTCTTATAAAATTAATGATATAGATAATATAAATCTGTTAAAATCGCAAACACGGACGGAGAAGCCGCGCGCGCTTCTGGAAAGGAGAATGAGGCGATGAAACAACGGTAGGAATAAGCGTTCACTGAACCCCGCATCCACCCTTTTACCTCAGAGAGACACTTTATGAGTAAGTTCCTTGCATTGCTGCTGACCGTCCTCGCTTTGACACTCGCCTTCGGCGCCGGCGCCGCTCAGGCCGTCCCGATCACCGGCGAGATCTCGTTCACCGGTTCGTACACCGTTGACAACACCTCGAACCTGGCCCTAGCGACCAAATTCCTCAGCTTTGACGGCGTGACGGTCACGACCGGCGAAGCGCACGGCGCCTACGCCACCACCGACGGGGCTCCCGTGACGTTCCAGCCCTTCGCGTTCTCCGATGCGGGCGTCACACCCCTCTGGACGTTCACCCTCGGCCTGACCACCTTCAGCTTCGACGCCACCACCCTCACCGAACCCTTCTCCAACAAGAACAACCTCGTTGTCGAAGGCGTCGGCGTCGCGCACGTGACGGGCTTCGATGACACCCCCGGCTTCTGGAGCATCACGGCGAACAAGGCCGGCACCTCGTTCTCCTTCTCCTCCTCCGCCGCCACCGTCCCCGAGCCCGCCGCGATCGGTGTCGCCGGTCTCGGCCTGGCCACCATCTTCCTCCGCCGCCGCAAGGCCTGATATCGCCTCACGCATCCCCGTATTTGACGAAAACCCCGCATCCAATGCGGGGTTTTTGTTTGCATCTTGGCCGGGCGCCATCTATGAGCAAGAACGAACCGATGTCAGGTACCGAAAATCCTCACGACTTGCCGGGGCTGGGTTGGGTTGTCGATGCGGCGGCGGCGGGGTGTCGTCTGCCTTCACCCTTTCAGGGCGGGGAGCGGAACGGTGTGGGATTGAAATGGTGTCGGGTATCCGGCGAACATCCGACCGGGGCGGCGGTGGGTGCGCGGAATTTGGTCGCGGGGCGCACGTTGAAAATCAGGACATCCCCCTCACCCGGCTCTCGGACTCGCCACCCTCTCCCGCGAGGGGAGAGGTGGAGCGCGCACAAACGTGGTGCTGAAACCGGACGTCCGGGGGTTTCCCGGATGTGAGGGTGGCGTGATTGGAATTCGCAGCCTTAAGTCGTGGAATCGGCGGGGAGTTAAGACGGGAGGTTCGGCGGGTGCGGTGTGGCAAGAGGGGGTGGGGGGAGGGGGTAAAAATGTCCGGTCGACGGGTTTGTGCGCACGGGGGGTGACCTGGGAAATGGGGGTTGGGGGTTAAGGGTTGGCAAGTGGGGAAGGGTTGGAGAACATTTTGGGGGTGGCGCGTAACTATTGGCCGGTTGGGGCCAATGTTGGGGTGATGGGTGGGTGGGGATTGGGTTGACGCCGGGTAAGCCAACCGCTCCCCTCGCGGACTCGGGTCGCGGCTAAACGAGAGTCGGCAACGCGCGGGTGGGTGGATTGCAACAGGTGGGCTGCCATGGTGCGGAATGGAATGAGAGATTGGGTGGTGGGATTGCTGATGTCGGTCCTTATGGTGGGGCTGGCTGGGGGTGCGGCGTTGGGGGAGGGGACGTGGGAGGTGACGCCTCAGGGTGAGGCGGCGGTGAAGCAGGGGCTGATGTGGCTGACGGCGAATCAGGGGTCGGAGGGGAATTGGGAGTCGAAGGATCTGGGGTTGGTCGGGATGGGTGCGCTGGCGTACCTGGCGGCGGGTGAGACGAGCGGGGTTGGGCAGCACGGCAAGGCGCTGGATCGGGCGCTGGGCTTCATGCTGCGGAGTGCGAAGCCTTCGGGGCTGCTGAACATCGGCAACCCGCAGCATGACATGTACAACCATGGGCTGTCGACGTTCGTGCTGGGCCAGGCGTATGGGATGACGAATGATCGGCGGATCGGGCCTGTGCTGGATCGGGCACTGAAGCTGATCCAGGCGACGCAGTGCAACGATGGCGGGTGGGATTACGGTGCGAGGTCGCAGGAGCGTGGGCACGATCTGAGCCTGGTGGTGATGCAGGCGAAGGCTCTGCGGAGCGCGGTGGACAGCGGGTTCGAGGTTCAGCCACAGGTGATCGCGATGGCGATCCGAAGGGTGCGAGGGTACTACTGTCCGGCGAATGGGCGTCGCGAGGGGAGCGAAGCGGAGCAGCAGGAGCAGCGTGGTGCGTTCTCGTATGAAGGCGGGCCGAAGTCGTCGACGGCGATGGCTGCGGCGGGCGTGGTGTGCATGCAGGAGTTTGGCCAGTATGACGATTGGCGGATTCCCAAAAGCATGGAAACGGTGATCGCGGCGATCCAGAAGCTGCCGGAGACGCCGAAGCGGAGCGGGAACCTGCCGTTCGACGCGTACACGATGTATTACGTGGGGCAGGCGCTGTATCAGGTGGGGGGCAAGCCGTGGCAGGAGAACTATCCGAAGCTGCGTGAGTATCTGGTGGCATCGCAGGCGGCGGACGGGAGCTGGCGGAGCGACGGCTGGGGCAGCGGCGGCAAGGGCGGGCAGATGTACGCGACGAGCGTGGCGTGCTTCATCCTCTCGATGCCCAATCGGTATCTGCCGATCCTGCAGGAAGGGAAGATTGAAGGGCTCGGCAAGAAATACCAGGCGCCCGCGCCATGATGCCGACCTTCCTGCCCGGATCCGCGGTGTTCGCCTACGCAGGCCTGGTGGCCGCGGCGGCGCCGGTGATCATTCACCTGCTGAATCGTCGGCGGTTCCGCGTGATGGAATGGGCGGCGATGCAGTTCCTGCTCGACGCGGTGCAGCGCAACCGCAAGATGATCCAGCTGCGTGATTGGATCCTGCTGGTGCTGCGGACGCTGGCGATTCTCCTGTTCGGCATGGCGCTGGCGCGGCCGTATCTGTCGGACTCCGCGACGACGGCCAAGCCCAATCAGCCGATGCACGCGGTGCTGGTGATCGACAACTCGATGAGCATGGGTTACCAGAAGCTCGACAGGTCGCTGCTCGATGAGAGCAAGACGAAGGCGAAGAAGTTCATCGAGGATTTGCCGGAGGGCAGCGCGGTGTCGGTGATCCCGCTGTGCGGGGCGGTTGAGGGGTACAGCCGCGAGGCGTTCCGCAGCAAGCAGGATGCGAAGGATGCGATCGAATCGGTGCGTGTGATGGATCGGACGGGCAATGCGCTCGAGGGCGCGGACCTGGCGCTGCAGGCATGTAAGCGATTGCCGGAGATGGCGACGAAGCGGATCGTGTTCCTCGGCGATCAGCAGTCGATCAACTGGCCCGCCGCGTCGCTGGCGCCGCAGCTCAAGGAGCTCAGCGAGATCCAGGTCGCGTCGATTCCCGCTGATGAGGTGGAGAACACGTGGGTCGAGAGCTTCACGCTGCAGGACGGCATCGCGGACACCGAAACTCCCGCGACATTCGCCGTGGCCATTCGTCACGAAGGGCCGAGCGCCCGGAGTGATGTGCAGGTCACGCTGAACATCGACGGCGCCGATGTCGAGACGCGGACGATCGAGCTGGAGCCAGGCCAGCGACGGGAGCTGACGTTCAGCTACACGTTCACGACCGTCGCCGATCCGGGCAAACCGGTGTTCGTGCCCGTGAAGGTGACGATCACGCCGCCGGACCACATCAAGGCGGATGACTCGCGGTATCTCGCCGTGCCGGTTGTGGCGGCGCTGCCGGTGGTGTTCGTGGACCAGTACGGGAGTGACGAGGACCCGCGCCGCAACCACTACGGCGAGACGCGGCTGCTGCGTCGCCTCGTGGCGCCGGCGCAGAGCGATTCCCGCAAGGCCGCCGCGCTGATCCGCCACGTGAAGATCGATCAGGTGGATCGCAAGATGCTGGAGGATGCGCGGCTCGTCGTCATCGCCGGTGTCGCGAGCCCCGAGGCTGCGGTGCCGCTGCTGCGTGAGTATGTGAATCAAGGCGGTCAGTTACTCATCGCCGCGGGCGGAGAGTTCGACATCGCGGCGTGGAACCGCGCCGCATGGCTAGATGGCCAGGGCATCCTGCCGCTGCCGCTAGACCCCAAGCCGATTGGCCAGACGCCGGAGATGGCGACGGAGCAGTTGCATCCCTTCTACCTCGCGTTCACCAGCATGTCGCACGACTACTTCCAGCTCGCCGACGCATCGCGTGAGCAGATGCAGACGCTTTACTCTTTGCCGCTGTTCTTCAAGGCGGTGAAGCTCGACACCGCGGACAGCGTGTATAAGGATGCGCTCGACGTCGAGACCAAACGCATCGACGCCGAGCGTAAGGCGCTGGCCGAGATCGAGCAGCGTGCCAAGAGCCTCGCCGCGAAGGAAGCCGGCGGAAAGATCACCGAAGACGAGCGCCAGCAGCGCACCCGCGACGATCAGCGCCGCACCGAACTGCAGCCAAGCTGGCTGCTCTGGTCCTCGCGCTCCGCAGACCGCGATGCAGAAGTCAGGACCGCAGACCTCGCCGAGCGCACACGGCCGCGCGTCCTGGCCAAGTACGACAACGGCGCACCGTTCCTCGTGCAGCGCTCCGTCGGCCGCGGACAGATCATGATGCTCACCAGCGGCGTCTTCTCCAGTTGGAACACGCTGCCAAAGACCAACACGATGCTCCTGCTCCACCGCATCATCCGCGGCATGCTGCAGGACACGCTCCCGCTGCGGAACCTCAGCACCGTCGATCAGATCACGCTCCCCATCACCGACCGCAACGCCCTCTACACGCTGACCCGCCCCGGCGGAGCGACCGATTCGCTCAGCCCCGAAGCGCTCAGCGCCGATGCGTATGGCGTGATCGTCCGCAATGAAGGCGACCGCGGTCTCTACAAGATCTCCGCGACGCGGCAGGACCTCGGAACCGCCGGAGCCGATCCCTCGGCCAACAAGCTCTGGGATGCGACCTTCGCCCTCAACGGCCCGCCCACCGAATCGGAGCCCAAGGTGCTCGACGAGAAGGGCCTCCGCGACCGCCTCGGCGAAGACGCCAAGTTCCGCTGGCTCTCGCGCTCCGATCCGATCAGCCTCGAGGGCGCCCGCGTCAAGGGACAGGATTTCTGGAGCTGGCTCATCGTGCTCGTCATGCTCTGTCTGCTGGCTGAACTGGCCACGATCGCCTGGCCGAAGTTCGCCGAGGAGCGTGCCGCGTGAGCACCATCGTCCGCTTCATCGGCTGGCTGCTGGGCATCGAGAATGCCCAATCGATCGACCAGATCGAGCCGACCTTCGCCGCCAACTGGGCTCACAACGGGCCGGCGTGGGTCTTCTTCGGCTGCGTCGCGCTGGCGGCGCTGTCGATCGTCTATTACTACCGCTATCAATCCTTCAAGCATCCGCGGATGCGCATCGTGCTGACGGTCTTCCGCGCCGCGGTGCTCAGCGTGCTGCTGATCATCCTCGCCGACCCGGTGTTGACGGTGAAGACCGTCAGCTCGCCGCGTCCGCTGCTCTGGGTCCTCTTCGACGGCACCGAGAGCATGGCGATCGAGGATGAGTTGCCCGATGCCGAGCGAGCGAGACTCGCCAAGGCTGTGGACCTCAAGTCCGATGCCGGCGACAAGAACGCCGCGGCTCACAAGGCCTCCCGCGCCGAATTCGTCCGTGCGTGGATGCAGAAGAAGGATGGCAACGTCCTGGCCAAGTTGCAGGAGAAGTTTCGCCTGCAGGCCTTCGTCCTCGACCGCCCCGATGGCGTCCGCGCGATGGACTGGAGCGCGCCCGGCGGCGAGCAGATCGATCCGACACGCGCCGCCGCCGCGATGACGACGACCGGCCAGGTCACAGCGCTGGGCAAGGCGTTCGAGAATCTCGCGAGCCGCAAATCCTCCGGGAATCTCGCCGGTGTCGTGGTCGTCAGCGACTTCGATCAGAACTCCGGCCCGCCTCCGCTGGCCAAGGCCAAGAGCCTCGGCGTCCCGGTCTACGCGATCGGTGTCGGCCCGACCGCTGCCGCGGACCTCGGTGTCGATCTGCAGGCGCCGCCGGTGATGAAGAAGTCCGAGCGCTCCACCGTCCTCGTCGCGCTCCGCCAGACTGGGTTGGAGAATCAGTCGGTCGTCGTCACCGTGACCGCCCGGCGCATCGCCGCCAGCGGCGATGTTGGCGCGGGGACTGTGATCCGCGTCGGCGAGCGCACCGTTCAGCTCGTCGAATCGACGCAGACGCTCGATTTCCCCTTCACCCCCGCCGAGGCCGGCCGCTTCGAGTTCACCGCCGAGGTCCCGCCGCTGCCCGCCGAGACGGTCGCGCAGAACAACAAGGTCACGCGCGAGGTGAACGTGCGTGACGATTTCCTCCGCCTCATGTTCGTCGAATACGAGCCGACGTGGGAGTGGCGATTCATCAAGGAAGTCTTCCACCGCGATCCGCTGGTCGGGATGCGTGGCTTCCGCACGTTCCTCCGCTCCGCCGACCCGCGCGTCCGCACCAGCAACGAGCTCTTCCTGCCGACGCTCGCGCCGCAGCGCAGCGAGTTCTTCGCCAACGATGTCATCTTCCTCGGCGACATGCCCGCCGAGACGCTGTCGAGCCAGTTCTGCGACATGGTCAAAGAATACGTCGGCAAGTTCGGCGGCGGGCTCGTGATCATCGCCGGTCCCCGTTTCGGTCCCGGTCAGCTCGCGTCCACGCCGCTGGCCGAACTGCTGCCCATCGTCGCCGAGACCAACTCCGCGCCGCAGACCGATCACCCGTTCCGCCTCCGTCTCACGCCCGCCGCCGCGCAGACCGACTTCATGCGGCTCGGGTCCGATGCCGGCGAGAGCGCCAAGGCGTGGCAGAATCTCGGCGCCCTGCCGTGGTATCAGCCCGTGTCTCGCGTGCATCCGCTGGCCACGGTCCTCGCCGAACATCCCACCGACCTCTGCACCGACGGCAAGACGCCGCAGCCCCTCATCGCCATCCGCCGCTACGGTCGCGGCGAGGTAGTCTATCTCGGGTTCGACGAAACATGGCGTCTCCGCAGGCAGTACGGTGAGCTTTACTACCGCCAGTTCTGGGGGCAGATGATCCACCGCCTCGGCCTCAGCCACGCGCTGGGCAGCCAGAAGCGATTCGTGGTGCGCACCGATCGCCCGCAGTATCAGGCCGATGAGACGGCGACGATCACCGTCGAGGCGTACGACGCGAACTTCGAGCCGCTGAGCGACAAGAAGCTCGTGGACAAGAAGATCACCGGTGAGTTGATCCTGCCCGATCGCCCCGGTGAGACATCGACACCACAGAAGATCGCGCTGGCCGAGGTGCGCGAGGGCGTCTTCGAGCTACGCGTCCCCGTTTACTACGGCGGTGAGCACCGCGTGATGATCAAGGATCCGATCACCAGCGAGATCTCGCAGGTCAATTTCCAGGTCGCCGCGCTCTCCGCCGAGCGCCGCAGCGCGGTGCGCGACGTCGGTTTGCAGGAAGAGATCGCACGCGGCACCGGCGGCAAGGCCTACGATCTTGAAACCGCGTCACGCCTGCCCGACGAGATCAGCGTCGCACCGAACCCCGAGCGGTCGGTGCGCGTCATCACGCTCTGGGACACGTGGCTCTCGTTCCTGCTGGTCATCGGGCTCATGGTCAGCGAATGGTCGATCCGCAAGATGAGCAACCTGCCATGACGAAGCTCGGCACATTACGCGGCCGACTCGCCGAGCTGAAAAGCCGGCGCGAGATCGTGCGCCAGGTCACCGGTTACGCCGGCCTGGGCGTCGCGATTTTGTGGACGCTCTGCGGCGCGTTCCTCATCGACTGGCTTTTGCAGATGAGCCGCGTGCAGCGATTCGTCATGCTGGCGGGCACGGTCGGCATCATGGTCTGGGCGTTTGTGCGTTACGTGCGCCCGTGGCTGAGCATCCGCGAAACCGAGATCGACATCGCGCTGCTCGTCGAGAAGCAGCAGGAACTCGACAGCGACCTCGTCGCCGCGATTCAGTTCGAGTCGCCCGACGCCGTGACGTGGGGATCGGGACAGCTGCAGCACGCCGTCATCGATTATGTCGCCGACTTCGGCAAGGGGTGGAACATCCTCGGAGAGGTGCCGCGCCAGGCGATGACACGCCGCGCGACCGCGCTGGGTGTCACGCTCGCGATCGTCGCCCTCGGCTTCGTGATCTCGCCGGGCCACGGCCTCGCGTTCCTCAATCGCTATTTCCTCGGCTCCGCGCACTACCCGACGCGCACCGTCATCCGCGGAATCCTCGTCAACGATCAGCCCGTCGAAAAAGGCACGATCCGCTGCCCCTACGGTGTGCCTCTCCGCTTCACCATCCAAGCTGGCGGCAAGCTCCCCGCCGACGGCAGCGCGGTCGTGCGCACCGTCACCGGCAACGTCGAATCGACGCTCAAACTCACGACCGACCCCGCCACGCCCGGCGTCTTCTCCGGCCACCTCTCGGAGATCGTCGATTCGCTGACCTATCAGCTCTACCTCGGCGATGCGTGGACCGATCCGGCGACCATCGAGCTGATCACGCTGCCGGTCGTCGAGCCGCGCCTCACCGCCACGGCTCCCGACTACGCCCGCGGCGATCAACGCGCCGCTGTCGATGGCCAGGGCACGCGCGAGCTGGCGGTCATCGAGGGCTCGCACATCGACCTGCAGGTTTCCTGCCGCAACAAATCGCTGACCGAAGTCGCCCTCACGATCGACGGCCAGAAATATCCGATGCAGGCCTCGGGGCAGACCGTGAACCCCGGCCGCCTCTGGACGCTCGACTCGGCCAACACGCCGCTGGCCGCGATCGCCAAGCCGCTGCGTTACCAGATCCAGGTCACCGATTCCGATGGCATGCATCTGCCGCAGCCAATCGAGGGCATGCTTCGCATCAAGCCCGATCAGAAGCCGCGCATCTTCACCTCCGCCGTCGCCAAGCAAATCCTGCCGACGGCGGTGCCGCCGATCGATTACCGCGTGAGCGATGACTATGGTGTTCAGGCCCTCACCGTACACGTCGAGATCACGCATCACGATGGAACCGTGGATGATCGCCCCGTTGTGCCCGTCCGCAGCTTTGCCAAGCCGGTCCTCAAGGAACAGTTGCCTCTCAAGGACGCGTTCCCGCTGGAACTCAAGGACCTCAAGCTCGTCAAAGGCGATCAGCTCAAGGTGACCTTCGCGGCCACCGATTACCGCGGCAGCCTGCCGGGCCAGACCGCCGACAGCGAGCCGCTGGTCTTCAACGTCACCGATGAAGCGGGCATCTTCACCGACATCAACGAGTCCGACCAAAAAGCCGCCGGTGATTTCGAGCGTCTGATCAAACAACAACTGGGCATCGGAGGCACGCCATGAACAACTTCCCCAGGCTCCCCCGGATTCTCGCGCAGACGCTCTTCACCGCCGCTCTGGCCAGCGCCGTGCACGGTCCGCTGGTCTACGCAGCGACGCCCGCCGCCGCGCCGATCTCCGCCGACTCCCTGCAATCCAAGCAGCATGTCCAGCAGCGCGCCCGCACCATGGCGCGCGAACTCGTCGCCGGGATCCTCGACCTCCAACTCAAAAAGCTCGAGGTCAACGGCATGGCCGGTCGGCCCATCTACACCGAGATCGCCGCGATGCGCAAGAGCGTCGATCGGCTCATCGACAAGGAAATGATGGAGGTCGTCGATGCCATTGCCGCCGCGCAGGCGGCGCCCGAGAACCAGCGACAGGCCAAGTACGAAGAGGTCCGCGACAAGGCGCGTCTGGTCGTCATCCGTCTCTCGGTCGAGCGGCAGAATCTGCTCCGCCGCCTCCGCATCGCGCAGCTCGCCGAGCAGGTCCGCCGCCTCATCGGCCTCGAATCCGGCGTCCTCAAACACACCGATGAACTGACGGCCGACAAGGCCGCACTGACGCTATCGACGATCCAGGATCAGCGCGATGTGCAGGCCCTGCTCGGTCAACTGACCCACACGCTCGAAGACGTCGGCACGTGGGGCGGCGTCGATGGGGCGGCGGCGACCGACGGGCTACGCATCCTCAAGGCGGCGCAGGTCCCCGCCGAGATGGACAAGATCATCGCGTCGCTGGAGGCCGCGAAGTTCACCGATGCCTCCGCCGGCGAGCGATCGGTCATCAAGTCGCTGCAGATGCTGCTGCAGACCGTCGAGCGGGCGCAGGGCGTGATGGCCAGCACCGGCAATTCGCTGCTCCACGAGATCGAGGCGCTCACCAAGGCCCAGGAAGCGATCCGCACCGAAGCCAAGACCGTCGATCTCAAGGACGATAAGAGCTTCGACAAGCTCCAGCGCGAGCAGGCGGAGCTCTACCAGAAGCTCGACGCGGTGCGTGACAAGCTGGACCATTTCCCCAGCACGACGCCGCTGCTGAACCAGGCCCGCGCCGCAGCGGTCGAGGCCAACAAGCAGCTCTTTGATTCCAACCGCGACCGCGCCGTCGCCGAGCAGAGCAAGGTCATCGGCAACCTCGCGGCGATCGCGCAGCAGATCAAGGACGCCTCCGATCAGAACCGCGCCGCGCAGAGCGCCGCGGAACTCGCCGCGCAGCTTGCGGACCTCAAGAAGACAGAGGCCGCGCTCGAGCGTGTCGCCGAACAGGAGAAAGCCGCCGACGCCGCCGCGGCTAAGAATCCCGACGCCGCGAAGCAGCCGTTCAGGGGTGCCGCCAAGGATCTGGAGAAGATCGCCGAGCCCGGCAACATCCCGCCGGTCGTCAAGTCAGCCGTGGCCGAGGCGAAGGATTCCGCTGAGCAGGCCGGCACCGATCCCAAGGCCGAATCGCGGACCGACGCGCGGCAGGACGTGCAGCGTGCGATCGATGAGACGCGCGCCATCATCGCTGAGACGGAGCGCAAGCAATTGGCGGTGAAGATCGGCGAGCTGAGCCGCGCCGCCGAGGCGCTGGAGCGCGCCGCCGCCGCGGAGCGCCGCATCGCCGAGCAGGCCGCCGACGCCGCGAAGGTCGAGGGCCTCAAGCCCGACGAAGCCAAGAAGCTGCAGGACCTGCAGGGCGATGTTGCGCAGGTCGAGCAGAAGACGCGCGAGGGTGTGCAGGAGACGGCCCCGAAGGCGGCCGGCGAATTGTCCAAGGCCGACGAAGCGATCAAGGACGCCGCCGCGCAGCTGAGTGACGCGAAGCAGACGCCGCAGACCGCCGCCGCGGCCGCGCAGAAGGCCAACGACGCTTCCGACAAGCTGGCCGACGCCGCGAAACAAATCCGCGCCGAGATCGGCGACACCGCCAAGCAGCTCGCCGCCGCCGCCGATGCACAGATCAAGGAGCTCGACAAGGCCGAGAAGGCCGTCGAGCAGGTGCAGGCATCGCTGCCGACGACCGCCGAGGAGAAGCTTGCGAAGCTCACGCAGGCGCAGGACAAGATCGCGCAGGCCGAGGTCGCGCAGGCGAAAGCGGCGGGGCGTGATGACGCCGCGAAGGCGCTGGAACAGGCGCAGGCGATCAAGCAGGCCGCGGCTCAGCAGGATCAGGCGCAGAAGCTGGCCGACGATGTAAATAAGGGCCAGACCGCCAAGGCGCCCGAAGCGGCGACCGCGGAGCAGAAGGCCGCGGAGCAGATCGGCGCGCTGGCCGACAAGGCGCAGGGTCCGCTGGCCGAGGCGCTCAAGGATGCGCAGCAGGCCGCGGCGGACGCGGCCAAGCAGGAGATCGCCGGCAATGAGCCGCGAGCCGCCGCCGCGCGTGACGCCGCCGAGAAAGCGCTCGACAAGGCGGAGAAGCTCGCCGATCAGCAGGCCGCGGCCGAGCAGGCGAAACCCGCCGCGCCGTCCGCCAGCCCGACGCCCGATGCCGCGGCGCAGGATGCGCAGAAGGAAGTGGGCAAGCTCGCGCAGGAAGCGGCGCAGCTCGCCGCACAGTCGCCGGAGGCTCAGCAGTCGCTCCAGCAGGCGCAGCAGAAATCGGATCAGGCGCAGCAATCGCTGGCCGACGGCAAGCCGCCTGCCGATGCGCAGAAGGACGCCGCCGCCGCGCTCGATCAGGCCAAGAAGCAGCTCGACAATGCGATTCAGCAACTGGCGCAGGAACAGGCAAAGGCGCTGAGTCAGGAAGCGCCGAAGCTCGCCGATGCGGCCAAGCAGGCCGCGCAGTCCGACCCGCAGGCGGCCGCGGCGTTGCAGAAGGCCGAGAAGTCCGCGCAGCAGGCCGAGGCGAAGTCGCCTCAGAGTGATCCGAAGTCCGGTGATCCGCAGGCCGCCGCGGAGAAGGCCGCGGATGCGCAGGCGGATGTCCAGAAGAGCGTCGAGCAGGCGGCGGCGAACATCGCGGCGGCAAAGGATCAGGCGCAGCAGGATAAGGAACTCGCCGAATCGATCGCGCAGCTGGCCAAGGATCAGCAGCAGTCGCGTGAGCAGATCGGCGAGCAGGCCAAGAAGTTGGCCGATGTCGCGGCGGCGAACCCGCCGTCGAAACAGGATGCGAGTCCGAAGGGTGATCCGCAAAAAGGCGATGGCCAAAAAGGGGATCAACCCAAGGGTGATGGCCAGAAGGGTGATCAACCCAAGGGTGATGGTCAGAAGCCTGACGGTCAGGCTGGTCAGCCCAATGAGTCCAAGAAGGCCGATGGCGGGACGCCGCCGGCTGCGCCAAATCCTCAGGCGGCTGAGGCGGCGAAGGCTCTGGAGACTGCGACCAAGGATTTCGCCGAGCAGCAGAAGGCGATCGGCGCGATCGCCGCGGAGCTCGCCAAGCAGGATCAGCTTGCCAATAAACCGTTGAATGAAGCGATCGACGCGGCGCAGAAGTTCGGCGGCCCCGAAGCGGGCAGCCAGCCGACGCCGCCCGCATCCCCCGAGGTCGCCCAGGGTGCAACGCCTCCGCCCGGCGATCCCGCCGGTCAGCAGCCCGGTGGTGATCAACCGCCCGCATCGCCGGCCGGCACCGATCCGGGCACGCCGTCTCCGTCACAGGGTGATCCGAAATCTGGAACGCCGTCACCGTCGGGCTCACCGACCGGCACGCCTCCGAATTCGCCGACCGGTTCGCCCGCCCCCGGTTCCCCCGCGCATTCCGGTTCATCTCCCGCTCCCGCTCCCGCCCCCGACACCGGCTTCGTGCCCAAGGATGCACAAGGCACCGCCGAGGCCATCGCCGGTCCCGCGCTCGCCCAGGCAAAATCCGAGCTCGCGTCGGCCAACCCCGGCGACGGTGATCCGTCACAGAGCCAGGGCAAGAGTGACAGCCCCAGCTCCGACCAGGGCAAGGGCGACGCACAAGGCAAGGGTGAAGGTCAGGGCAAAGGTGAAGGCAAAGGTGAAGGCAAGGGTGAAGGGAAAGGCGAAGGTAAAGGGGAAGGAAAGGGCGAAGGCAAAGGCGAAGGCAAGGGTGACAAGGGCAAACCCAGCGAAGGCATCACATCGACCGCCAAAGCGGGCGGCGGCGTCAAGTCCGGCAAGTCCGGCGAGAATCACGAGAGCAAATCGGATGGTCCGCTGGAGCACCTCGCCGACAAGCCGCGTGAAAGCTCCGACGGCGGTCTGAGTAACCACGACTCCGCCGCCAAGCTCAAGACCGCCGCTCAGGAACCTTGGTTCGCCAAGCTCCCGCCCAACGTCCGCGCCGCGATCCAGGCCAACTCGAACGTCCGCGCCCCCAAAGGCTACGAAGAACTGATGGGCAAATACTTCCAGAGCGGCGACTGAAATGTCTCGCGTCTGAAACCTGCAACTTGAAACTCTGAAACCTGAAACTTCCAGATCCCGGAGCCCACAAATGACTCAGCAAGTTGAAGCGCAAGAGAACGACGTCGCCGCCGTGCAGCGGTGCGAGCAGGCGTACAACAAGATCCGCGCCGAGTTGGCCAAGGTCGTCGTCGGCCAGAACGACGTGATCGAGCAGGTGCTCATCGCCATGTTCGGCCGCGGGCATGCGCTGCTCGAAGGCGTCCCGGGCCTGGCCAAGACGCTGCTCATCAGCTCCATCGCACAGTCGCTGCACCTCTCGTTCAAGCGTGTGCAGTTCACGCCCGATCTGATGCCCTCGGACGTCACCGGCACGGAGGTGATCCAGGAGAATCTGCAGACCGGCGCGCGTCAGTACCAGTTCCTGCAAGGCCCGCTGTTTGCCAACATGGTCCTCGCCGACGAGATCAACCGCACGCCGCCCAAGACGCAGGCCGCGATGCTCGAAGCGATGCAGGAGCGGCAGGTTTCCGCCGGCGGCAAGACTCACAAGCTGCCGCAGCCTTTCTTCGTGCTCGCCACGCAAAACCCGCTCGAGCAGGAGGGCACCTACCCGCTGCCTGAGGCGCAGCTCGATCGGTTCCTGCTCTACATCAAGGTCGATTATCCCAGCGGGCCGGAGGAGTGGGAGATCACGCGGCGTGTGACGTCTGCATCGCTGGGCAAGATCGAAGCGGTGATGACCGCCGACGAGATTTTGCAGATCCAGCAGATCGTGACGCGCGTGCCGGTCAGCGATCAGGTGCTCGGTTATGCGTGGAGCCTGGTGCGTGCATCGCGGCCCCGGACGCCGGAGGCGCCGGACTTCGTCAACAAGTGGGTGAGCTGGGGCGCCGGGCCGCGCGGCGTGCTGACGCTCGTCACCGCCGCCAAGGCGCGGGCGATCCTCTACGGCCGGTATCACGCGACGACCGGCGATGTGCAGGCCGTGGCGAAGCCCGCGCTGCGTCACCGCATCGCCGCGAATTATGCGGCCCAGGCCGCGAGCGTCGACAGCGAGAAGATCATCGAGATGCTGATGGAAAAATTCCCCGCCGACCGCAAATACGAAAAGCCGGTGGCGTGAGGAAATGACCAAATCCCAAATCCCAATGACCAATGGAAAGGCAAAAGCTCGATGACGCGTGTTCGATCGCATGGTGATGTAGGCACAGCGATCCTTCATTGGTCATTGGGGCTTGGTCATTGGTCATTACCGAAGGTGCATCGTGGCTAAAAGCGTCCTGTCTCGATATCTGAATCCCGAAGTGCTCAGCCGATTGGCGTCGCGCCACGTCGAGCCGCGCGGCCTGGTCATGGGCACGCTCGCCGGGGCGCACAAGTCGCCGCTGTCGGGTTTCGCCGTCGAGTTCGCCGGTCACCGTGAGTACACGCCCGGCGACGATCCGAAGCACATCGACTGGCGCGTCTATTTCACGCGCGACAAATACTTCATCAAGCAGTACGAGATGGAGACCAACTTCGTCTGCCACCTCGTCCTCGACGTCAGCGCGTCGATGCGCTACGGCGACGGCGATCAGCAGAAGATGCTCTACGCCGCCCAGATGGCGACGACGCTCGGCTACTCCGTCATCCACCAGAGCGACAAGGTCTCGCTCTCCACCTTCGACGAAAACGTGCTGGGCTTCGTCCATCCCAGCAATTCGATGGCGCAGGTCGTCCGCATGACCGAGCACCTCGACGAGATCAAGCCCACGCTCAAGACGCAGTTGCCGCACTGCCTGGCGGAGCTGACGAATCGTTTCAAGCGGCGCGAGATCGTGATGGTCTTCTCCGATTTCTTCACCGATCTCGATACCCTGGAGCCCGTGCTCCAGCGGATGCGTTACAACCATCACGAGGTCGTGCTCTTCCAGGTGATGCACCACGATGAGCTCGCATTCGAGTTCGACGGCATGTTCAAATTCGTTGGCATGGAGACCGCTGACGAGATCATCACGCAGCCGGCCGACCTCCGCCGTTCGTACCTCGCGGCCCTCAAGAAGTTCAACGACCGCTTCGAGCAGATCTGCACCAGCAACCGCGTCGAGCGCGTCCTGGTCGACACCAGCCAGGACATGGCGGAGGTGTTCGTCGATTACCTGAATCACCGCAGCATGCTGAATCGCGGACGATAGCAGTGGGGCGGGTCAGGGCGGGTGACAACTCCGCTTCCATCGCCTAATCTAGTGCCCGCATGGTCATCATGGGCGAAAAAGCTGGGGCCTTGGGCGATCTCATCGCGGCGGAACTCGCCGAGGTGGAGAGCCGCTTCGCCGCCGAGCTCGTCAGCGATCTGTCGTGCGTCAATGACCTCGCCCGTCACCTCGAGCAGTACCGCGGCAAGATGCTCCGCCCCATGCTCGTGCTCCTCAGCGGCTTGGCCTCCCGGCCCGACCGTCCGCTCGGCGACGCCCACCGCGTCCTCGCCGCCGTCGTCGAGATGGTCCACATGGCCACGCTCGTCCACGACGATGTCCTGGACGAATCCCAGATCCGCCGCCGCGCCGTGACGATCAACACCCTCCGCGGCAACGAGGCCGCCGTCATGCTCGGCGACTACCTCATCAGTCACGCCTACCACCTCTGCTCCTCGCTCGACAGCCAGGTCGCCGCCCGCCTCATCGCCGCCGCGACCGACACCGTCTGCGAGGGCGAGCTCCTCCAGCTCTCCAACCGCAACAACTGGTCGCTCGATGAGCAGACCTACTTCGAGATCATCCGCCGCAAGACCGCTGCGCTCTGCGGCGTCAGCTGCCGCCTGGGCGCCATCGCCTCCAGCGCCGATAAATCCACCTGCGATTCCCTCGACCGCTACGGTGAACTGCTCGGCGTCGCGTTTCAGATCATCGACGATGTTCTCGACCTCACCGGCGATCAGGCCGTCGTCGGCAAGTCGCTCGGCAAGGACCTCGAAAAGGGCAAGCTCACGCTCCCGCTCATCCACCGCCTCGAAACCGCGCCCCCCGCACAACGCCAGCAACTCGTCCAGCTCCTCCGCGGCGACACCCCGGGCAAAGCCCAGCGCATCGGCCAGATCCTCGCCGAATCCGACTCCGTCCCCTACGCCCGCAAACGCGCCGAGCAGCTCGTCGAACAAGCCAAGGCCCAGCTCAACGCTCTCCCCGCCTCCGCCGCCCGCGACACGCTGATGTTCATCGCCGACGGCGTGATCACGCGGCAACTCTGATCGTACCCCAATCAACGTGTGCGTCCCCATTTAGCCGGCGAGCTTGCTCGCCGCCAATGTGCCCCGCCCACGAATTAAATTGAAAGCATTTATCCGGCGAGAAAATTCAAAAAATTATCCTGCAGCAGCAGCTTCACGTCCCGCTTCACATCCGCGGGGCGGACGCTCCATCCCGTCGCCGCCAGGTCCTGATACTTCGTCGTCAGCACTTTGCCGATGATCGCCCGGCTGTGCTCCCACTTGTAGAGCAACTGCTCCAGCACGCGCGCATCGGAGTGTTGCGGGATGAAGCTCGTGCCCAGCAGTTCCGTGCGCATCTTCGTGATCTCCTCGATCATCGACGGCACGTTGAGGAACCACCAGCATCCAAACACCATCAGGTTGCGGAACTTCCTGGCCGCGACCGCCAACTCGTGCTGATTCTCGCGGCTGAGCATCGTCACGAAGAACCGGTTGCCGAAGAATTCGTTGCAGAGATTCGTCACGCTGCGCACGTCCGCCGCGAATCCCATGTCGCCGGCATCGCCCAGCGCCGGGTTCACGCCGCGCTCCGACCCGATCATCATCGCGAACGGAATATTGAACTCGCTGCACACCGGCAGCACTGCCTTGGCGAGGATCTTGTTGCCCTCCGCCCAAGCCGCGCCCTCCGGCCCGACCGCGGGGTAGCGGAAATCGGGCGTCAGACTCACCGCCGCGTAGATGCTCTTCGTCCGCGTCAGCCAGTCGCGCAGGAACCGCTGCACCTCAGCGATCGTCCCGCTGTCGATCGTCGCATTCACCAGGTAGCCCCATTCGCGGAGCTTCTTCGCCGCCGCGGGCCAGTCCTTGAGCAGCAGATCAAAACGCAGCACCGGCTTGAAGCGGCGGTCCGCCGTCAGCGATGCCGGATCATCGAGCCAGCGTTTCCGCTCGTTGTCGTCGAAGACGTTGTTGGTCATCGTGATCGACGAGACGTTGGCCAATCGCATCACGTTATCGATGTGCTCATTGGGATCGAGCTGCGAGAAGTAGGAGCGGAAGCCATCGAGGCCGCGGTCCGATGTGTCCATCCCGAGCCGCTGCAGCGTGGTGAGCACGCCACGGCACGCCTCGCTGATCGGCGAGCGCTCGACGAACAGCTCGTCCCAGATCAAGTCCGCCTGGGCCGTCTTGCTCATCTTCCAATACTGCGCGTAGCTCAGCCGCCCCGCGGGCACGACGCGGAACATCTCCGCGACAAGATAGTGATACGTGACCAGTTCATCGACGCCCCACAGCAGCAGCCCGCCCGGGTCGCGGTCGCTGAAGCTGTTGGGCACGGGCGTGCCGAACGCGGGCCCGTAGAGGTGCGAGTGCATGTCAACGACAGGTTGTTCCTTGAGAGCACCGGCCACGCACTTCTGGATCGCGACCTTCTCAGCCAAATCCGCGGTAGCCATGCCCGGAAGCTCCTGCGTCTTCAGTCTTTGGAGTATGCGGCGAATTATACCCCGACCACCGGGCTGTCAAGGATTTTTGCATCGCCCAGGGGCTTCGGGTTTCCCTTATTCTTTCTCATCCGCCAGCTCGCGCACCCAGATATTGCGGTACCGCACCGGGTTGCCGTGGTCCTGCAGTTTCAAGGGCATCTTCGCCGCGTGGGGATGATATTTAATGGCCTCTTTGAATTCCGTCCTGCCCCAGATCTCAAAATGATCCTGCACCAGCACGCCGTTCTGGATCACCGTCACGAACGCGGGCCTGGCGACCTTGCCATCCTTCTCAAACACCGGCGCGTGGAAAACAATGTCATACGTCTGCCACTCGCCGGGCTTGCGGCACACATTCACCAGCGGCGGATGCTGCCCATAAACCGCCCCGCACGCGCCGTCCGCGTACGTCCTATTGTTGTACGTGTCGAGAACCTGAATCTCATACTCGCCCATCAGAAACACACCGCTGTTCCCACGCCCCTGACTATCACCGCTCGGCGGCGTCGGCTCGGCAAACTCCACATGCAATTGAATGCTCCCGAACTCCTGCTTCGTCCTCACATACCCCGAACCCTTCGTCGAAATCATCGCCCCGTCCTTCGGATCGATCACCCACTTGCAGGGCCCGCCATCCTTGTCCGTCAGCCACGCATCCGTCCCCTTGCCGTCGTAAAGAACAATCGCATCCGACGGAGCATCGCCCGGCTTCTCGCCCGGCGTGATCACCGGGGCCATCGGACGATCCATGTCGTGATTCTTCCACTTGTCACGCCTTTCCGCACAGATCCCCGCCGTCACTGCCGCCGCAACGACCATCGCCGCCAATGCCCAGCGTCCATCGAATCGAATCGCCATCGTGAATCTCCTGATAAGTGGGGGACCCGGAAGGGTGACGCATTGTACCTCCAAGCCCGGGGATGAAGTTCCTCCGAATCCCCGCGGGTATGCTCCTTCTCCGCTCTTTGCTTAAAACGGCCCTTGCATTCCTCTTCCTTGGCGTTCCCCCTTGGCGCCTCCGCGCCTTGGCGGTTGCCTCAAATCCGTACCCAAATATTTCCCAAACTTATACCTTGACAGAACCCGAACAACAGATATCCTTACATACACCGTACAAGCCCCGACACCCGTTTCTTTGACCCACCGGAGGAACACCGTTATGGTAGCCGCAACAGCCGAACTCAAAGAGTCCAAAGCCGTCGACAACGGCTCCAAACGAGGCACCACCATGGCCAAGATTTCCGAAGCCAAAACCGAAAAACAAGACGCCGCTCGCGATTCCGCCGTCGAACGCGCCGTCCAGCAGATCGAACGAGCCTTCGGCAAAGGCGCCATCATGCGCCTCGATGACGATCCCTCCCTCGTCCCCCCGGGCATCTCCACCGGATGCCTCTCACTCGACCTCGCCCTCGGCGGCCGCGGCATCCCCCGCGGACGTGTCTGCGAATTCTTCGGCCCCGAATCCTCCGGTAAAACCACCCTCGCCCTCCACGTCATCGCCTCCGCCCAGAAAGACGGCGGAGTCGCCGCCTTCATCGACGCCGAGCACGCCCTCGACCCCTCCTGGGCCAAGCGCCTTGGCGTCAACCTCGAAAACCTCCTCGTCTCCCAGCCCGACACCGGCGAGCAGGCGCTCGAAATCTGCGAGCTCCTCGTCCGATCCAACGCCGTCGATGTCATCGTCGTCGACTCCGTCGCCGCGCTGATCCCCGCCGCCGAAATCGAGGGCGAGATGGGCGACAGCCACATGGGCCTCCAGGCCCGTCTCATGTCCCAGGCCCTCCGCAAGCTCACCGGCGCCATCGCCAAGAGCCGCGGGACCGTCATCTTCATCAACCAGCTCCGCGAGAAAATCGGCGTGATGTTCGGCAACCCCGAAACCACCCCCGGCGGTCGCGCCCTCAAGTTCTACGCCTCCATCCGACTCGACATCCGCCGAACCTCCAGCATCAAGGAGGGCGAGGTCGCCGTCGGCAACCGCGTCCGCGCCAAGGTCGTCAAAAACAAGGTCGCCCCGCCGTTCCGCGACGCCGAGTTCGACATTATGTTCACCGAAGGCATCAGCGTCACCGGCGACCTCATCGACCTCGCCGTCGCCGAAAATATCGTCGAGAAATCCGGCGCCTGGTTCAGCTACAAGGGCACCCGCCTCGGCCAGGGCCGCGAAAACTCCAAACAGTTCCTCAAGGACAACCCCGAACTCTTCGCCGAGGTGCGCAAAGCCGTCCTCGCCAAGAAAGTCACCGCCCCGGTGCCATCGATCAACCTCAGCGCCGAAGAGGAAGACGAAGAAGCCCCCGAGGAATAACCGTTCACGGTTATTCCTTGTAAAGCCGCGACCGTTGGTCGCGTTCCCGGTTCCTTCCGGCCGCTTGCCGCTTGCGGCTTAGCGCTCCGAGTTCCTTTCATGCCGCGCTGCGACTGGGCGAAAACCGAGCTCTCCATCGCCTACCACGACGCCGAGTGGGGCGTGCCGTCGCATGACGATCGGCACCTCTTCGAGATGCTGATCCTCGAAGGCGCGCAGGCGGGCCTGTCGTGGGAGACGATCCTCAAGAAGCGCGTGCGTTACCGCCAGGTGTTCAATAAGTTCGATCCGAAAAAAGTCGCGAAGTACGACGCCGCGAAAATCAAGGCACTGCTCGCCGACGCCGGCATCGTGCGCAATCGCCTGAAGGTCGCCGCGGCGGTGATCAACGCCAAGGCGTTTCTCGCCGTCCAAAAAGAATTCGGCTCCTTCGACGCCTACATCTGGCGCTTCGTCGGCGGCTCGCCGATCGTCAACGCCCGCCGCTCGCTCAAGGACATCCCGCCGCGCACGGCCGAGTCCGACGCGATGAGCAAGGATCTTCTCAAACGCGGCTTCAAGTTCGTCGGCTCCACCATCTGCTACGCCTTTATGCAGGCCACCGGCATGGTCAATGACCACCTCGTCACCTGCCCGCGCCACGGTGAGTGCGTCAATCCGAAATAGCATTATTTAGCCGGCGGGCTCGCCCGCCGTTGCGTGCGGCAACGCCGCACACCGTTTCGTCACGCGCCACGTGTCGTCCCCACGGCGGGCAAGCCCGCCGGCTAAATAAATCGGGATCAATCGGCGATCCAACAACTCTCAGTGTCGATTCAACTTCTCCACCAATTCCCGCAGCAGCGGCATCTGCGCCGCCTTGATCTTCCGCTCCGCGTCCTCCAAATTAAAAAAAGCCGCGCGGTCCATCTCCGGGAACGTGACTCGCCGCCCCGACTTCGGCGGCCACTCCATCTCGAATGTGTTACTCGCGCATTTCGCCGGATCACAATCCCCCTCAAATGCCCACGCGTGCACCACCTTCCCGCCTTTCTGCGTGATGGGCGTGAGTTCAATCATCGCCGCATCGCCCGGCCGATGAATCCCCGTCTCTTCCTCAAACTCCCGCCGCGCGGTTTCGAGCAGAGAATCTCCGTCGTCGACCTCGCCCTTGGGAATCGTCCAGTGCCCATCGTCCTTCTTTGCAAACAGCGGCCCGCCAGGGTGCGCGAGCAGAAACTCCGGCGCACCATTTCGCATTCGATACATCACCAGTCCAGCGGAAATTCGCGGCATGGCGCAATTCTAACGAGCCGCGCGAATCGGGTGGTACATCAAACTGTCCGCAGCGTGATCGCGTCTTCCGGGCACGCCTTGACGCACAGCCCGCACGCATGGCAATCCGCAGCGCGCGGCGTAAACGCCTGCTTCCCGCCGTGAAAAAACACCTTCACCTTCGCACGCAGCGGCAGCGGCGATCGCTCCTCCGCGGTGAGCTTGCGGATCTCGAACACGTTGTACGGGCACACGACGACGCACTCATCCTTCGCCTCGCAGCGCGTGCGATCGATCACCGGCACAACACGGCCGGGCTCGCCTTTGCATTCGGTTTTTGCGACGGTGCACACGAAGAGAGTCTAGCGGATCAATCGAAGCGGAACACGCCCTTGCGCCACGCATAGAGATACGCGACGACGCTCGTGGCGATGAAGAAGATCATGCGGGCCAGGAACTGCCACGCCAGCATCTTGCCGTCGGCGGTGTGCGTCGCGAGATTCGGGAACACCGTCGCCCAGGGGTAGAGGAACACGATCTCAACGTCGAACACGAGGAACGTCATCGCGAGGATGTAGAAGCGGACGTTGAAGCGCTTGCGGGCCGTGCCGAAGGGCACCATGCCCGACTCATACGTCGCCGACTTCGTCGGGCCAGTGCGGCCGGGACCGAGCAGCATCGAGGCGATGAGGTTGAACAGGCCGAACCCGATCGCGATGAGCACGAGGATGCCGACCGCGGCGTAGTCAACCATGCTGGCAAGAGTGACGGTGGTCATGGCGGAACATGGTAACGAGGGCATAAAAGATGACAAGTCGCGAGGCGGACGCGCCCGCGGTCACTTCTTCTCCGCCGGCTCCGGGTCCTGCTCCTTGCCCGTCGCACCGGGGATCAGGTGCGTCTTCGCGTCGCCCGGCTTCTCGCCGAGCTCAGCGTTGACCACATCCCACTTCCATCCCTTCTTCGCCTCGGCGTCCTTCGTCGGAATCTCGAGCTCCACCGCCACCGGCGCGTGATCGCTGCCCGTCGGTGCGTCCGCCCCGACGACCGCCGCCGTCCCCTTCACCGCGCACTTCGCCAGCGCCGGCGAGAGCATGATGTAATCAATCTTCGACTTGTACGGATTCTTGAGAAACGTGATCGCCTCCGGCGGAAGCCCCGCGTGCGCATCGATCAGCGAGGGTTTATCCGGCGTGGCGCTCGGCGGCGCGAGCAGCGTCTTGATCGTCACGCTGTCCGGCGTGTCGTTGAAGTCGCCGATCACCGCAATGAGCGCATCGGGCTTGGCCGCGAGACGCTCGTCGATGATCTGCCGCAGACGCGTCGCCTCGGCCAGACGCCAGTGCGCCGACTTCTCATCCCCCTCGCTGTCGCGCTTGCTCTTGAGGTGCAGGATGAAGACCTCGATGCTCACATCGCTCGCCGGCTTGATCTCGACGCTCACCAAATCGCGCGCATACGTCCACTTGTGCTCCTCGCCCGGCAGCGTGAGCCGTTGAAACTTCCGCACGCGGATCTCGCCGGTCGGGATGCGTGACATGAAGCCGACGTTGATCCCGCGCGTCCCGCGCAGCTGGTTGCACCAGAGGTAATCGTACCCCGCCCCCTCGAAATGCCAGCCGCGGAACTTGGCGAGGATGCCCTCATTCTCCAGCTCCTCGATCCCGATGAAATCCGCGTCCATCTTCTTCCACGCCTCGCCGAGCTGATCGATCGCCTTGCGGCTCTTGATGCGCATCGCCTCGTCGAGCGTGTAGGGATCATCGTACACGTCGAAAAAATTCTCGACGTTGTGCGCCGCGAGCTTGAACTTGACGGTGTTCTGCCCGTGGGCGTTTTGCGTCACGCCGAGCAGCGCGACGAGCATGACAATGCACGCGATCCCGGTGCGGGCGATTCGTGTGGTATTCATCGCCACATCTTCGATCCGCACCGCCGGGCACGCAAGCGCATCGCCGCCCGCTCACGCAATTCTCAACCTTTGCCCAAGCTGATATCATGCCGCATCTATGCCCATCACGACCGACATCGAGGCACAATTATCCACGCTCAAACGCGGCGCCGAAGCCATCTACAGCGAGCCCGAGCTGCGCAAGCGCCTCGAATCCGGTCGTCCCCTCCGCGTCAAGCTCGGCATGGACCCGACCGCGCCCGACATCCACCTCGGACACACCGTCGTCCTCCGCAAGCTCCGCCAGTTCCAGGACCTCGGCCACACCGCCGTGCTCATCATCGGCGACTACACCGCGAAAATCGGCGACCCGACCGGCCGCGACACGACCCGCCCCATCCTCGACGACGCGACCATCAAGTCCAACGCGCAGACTTACCTCGACCAGGCCGGCAAGGTGCTCGACACCTCGCCCGGCAAAATCGAGGTGCGCTACAACTCCGAGTGGCTCGCGAAGCTGAGCTTCGCCGATGTGCTCAAGCTCACCGGCATGGTCACCGTGCAGCAGATGCTCCACCGCGAGAATTTCGCCAACCGCATGACCGCCGGCCGCGAGATCATCCTCTCGGAGTTCATGTACCCGATCATGCAGGCCTACGACTCGGTCGTGATCCGCAGCGATGTCGAGCTGGGCGGGACCGATCAGACATTTAATAATCTCATGGGCCGCCAGCTCATGACCAAGCACGACATGCCCCCGCAGCTCGTGCTCGTCATGCCCATCCTCACCGGCCTCGACGGCCACGAGAAGATGAGCAAGTCCAAGGGCAACTACATCGCCGTCAACGATTCGCCCGACAACATGTTCGGCAAGATGATGAGCATCCCCGACGCGCTGATGCCCAACTACTATTCGCTGCTCACGAGCCTGCCCGAGGATCGTGTGCGCAGCCTGCTCAACCCGGCCGAGAATCACCCGCGTGATGCGAAGGATGTGCTGGCCCGCGTGGTGATCGAGGAGTTCCACAACGCCGACCTGGCCACCAAGGCGTCCGACGAATTCCGCCGTCGCTTCGCCGAGAAGCAGCTGCCGACCGACATGGCGCTGCACCGCGTCGACGGCGGGGAGCAGCCGATCATTCACATCATCAAGGCCGTGGGCTACGCCGCGAGCAACGGCGAGGCGAAGCGCTTCGTCGAGGGCGGCGCGGTGAGCTACGACGGCCAGAAGATCGCCGACCCCGGCGCGAAGGTGATGATCCCCGCGGACCGCGCGGCCGTGCTCATGGTCGGCAAACGCAGGGTCTGTCAGGTTCAAGCGAAGTAACTCCGAACTAGCCCCCCTCGGAAGAGGAGGGTTTCGTGGGGTGTTGAAACATGCTCGAAACCGCGCTGATCATCCTTGCCGTTGCACTCCTCGCCGCGTGCGTCTGGCTCTGGTCCCAGGTCGCGTCCGAGCGCCGCCGCGCCGGTGAACTCGCGGCGCAGTTGCAACAGGCGACCGCCCAGGCCGAGAGCTATCGCAATCAGAATGCCGCGCTCGGCGCGGAGATCGCCGCGACGCGTCAGCAGCTCAGCAGCGCCGCCGAGAAGCAGGCCGAGCTCGGGCAGATGCTCGAATCGGCGGACAAGCGGTTGAAGGACACATTCAGCGCCCTCGCCGCGGAGGCGCTGAAAAATACCGCCGAGCAGTTCGTGCTGCGTGCCCAGCAGGTCTTCGGCGCCGAGCAGCAGAAAGCCGACGCCGCGGCGCAGCTCCGCCAGACGCAGATCGCGGCGTTACTGAAACCCGTCGGCGAGGGCATCGAGAAGTTCGGTGCAGCCCTGACGAGCTTCGAGAAATCCGCCAAGGGCGACTACGGCTCCCTCTCGCAGCTCGTCTCATCCATGAAACTCGAACAGGTCCAGCTCCGCACGGAGACGGCGAATCTCGTCACCGCGCTGCGCAGGCCCGAGGTGCGGGGCCGGTGGGGTGAGATGCAGCTCCGCCGCGTCGTCGAACTCGCCGGGATGATCGAGCACTGCGATTTCGAGGAGCAGGCGAGCGTCGCCGTCGAGGGCGGGACGCTTCGGCCCGACATGACGATCCGTCTGCCCAGCGACCGCACGATCGTCGTCGATGCCAAGACGCCGCTCGTCGCGTATCTCGATTCGCTGGAGGCGGCGACCGACGAGGCCCGCGCGGTCTGTCTCGAGCGTCACGCCGATCAGATCGAGGAGAAGGTCCGTCAGCTCTCCCGCAAGGAATACGCGGCGCAGTTTGAGCGGACGCCCGATTTCGTCGTGCTCTTCATCCCCGGCGAATGCTTCCTGCAGGCCGCGGCGGCGCTGCGTCCGGAGATCATGGAGAGCGCGATGCAGCAGCGCGTCTTCATCGCCACGCCGACGACGCTGATCTCACTGCTGCGGGCGGTTGCCGTGGGCTGGCGCGAGGAGCGGCTGGCCGAAAACGCCGCGAAGATCAGCGGCGAAGCGCAGCAGCTCCACGAGCGCCTCTGCGTCCTCGCCGGCCACATCAAGAAAGTCGGCGACTCGCTGGCCGGGGCCGTGGAGCACTACAACAAATTCATCGGCTCCTTCGACACCCGCGTCATGCCCTCGGTCAAGAAGCTGCAGGAACTTCATGCGGGATCGACGAAACAGCCGCCGGAGGATTTGCCGACGATCGACATTTTGCCGCGCGAGCCGCGGCTGCTGAGCGCGCCGGTGACGGATGAAAGCGTCTCGTGATTTTTCGGTGTGCCATGCCGTCGGCTCGGCGTCGGCATGTCCTTGACACTTTGAACCACTAGGAGGCAGCGTGCAATGAGTCTGGATATAGAAGCATTTTGCGCGTCAAAGTCGCCACCGATGATTGAGACCGTGTGTGCCCATTGTCAGCCGTTGGGACTGACGTTTATCGTTGGGTCGCGTGGGCGAGGCTGGTCAAAATTCACTGTTCGTTCGACCGGACCATTCAAAGATCGAGATACGATTGCTTTTTGGTTTGCAGACCACTCTCACGCGCAACAAATTCAAAAAGCGTTTGAGGTGAGAAACAACGAGGAAATTGCTGAGTGTGTTCGACAGAATATGGTTGGTTCTATGCAACTTTGTGCCAAGTCACCATCTGCGAAGAGTAAAAAGCTTCAAGCCCAAGTCTACGCATTTGCGCCGAACAAGGGTAACGGAACGCTCAATCTCTATGCCGCAGAGGGAATGGCGCAGGCGTTTGTGATCGAGTTGGGTGGACATTATGAGTTGGATGGCGAACGGTGCGTTCCCGAGAATAACATCGTTACTCCATTGCTACTGATTAAAAACGTGAAACATTCGACTGAGTTGGGATCGGATGAAGAACAAGATCGTAGGATGCATGAATATCGCCTGGCTTGGAATGAACAAACGGACGCCGGGCTGACGAATTTGCAATGCCCTCAATGCCAGAAGCCGATGCCCACGTACAGGAAGAAATGCCGATACTGTGGATTTGAACGTGGCCGGACGTTATGAAGACGGCGGAGCGGATTTTGTTTCCGCATCCCAGCGGGATGGCGGCGATTGCCGGGTGCCACTTGGCGTGGCCGCTGATGGCCGCCAAGTGAATGTGCGTGAGTTGCGATGAACGATTTTGTGACGCGCTGTGTCCGTTCACTTGGCGGCCTATGCGGCCACGCCAAGTGGCACCCGAACTGATGACGATGATGAGAACGGGAATCGCTCGGGGGCTTGGTGAGAATGAGGGGGCGGGGAAGTGTGGCGTGCGGCGCACATGTTTCAAATTTGGCGTCTCACCCTCACCCGGCTCGGGGACTCGCCTACCTCTCCCTGGGAGGGCGAGGTGGGAGCGGCGGGCGAGCCCGCCGGCTAAATAATTTAGCGGGTGTTCACGGCTTGGATGATGCTGTCGATGTCGAGGGCGACGCCTTCGGAGGCGTAGTTGAGGATGAGTTCGCGGATGGAGTTGTTGGAGAGAGTTCGGACTTTTTGGAGGAGGGCGGCGCCTTCGGTGGGGGTGACTTGCAGGAGGGCGGGGATGTTGCCGGGGGAGCCGAGGTTGAGGGCGGCGACGGCGATGGTGGCTTCGTGTTCGGTGGTGTAGAGAGTGGTGCGCTGCTGGTTGTCGGCGGAGAGGAGTTGGGGGAGGTCGCGTTGCTGGGGGTCGGTGAGGATGTACCAGTGGGGGAGGCGGGCGAGGTGGCGTTTGAGACGACGCCAGACTTCGGGGTGGTTGATTTTGTTTGCGGCCTGGGTGAAGCGGGCGAAGCAGGAGGCGGGGAGGGAGTCGGTGAAGAACTCGAGCATGGTGGCGATGGCGGGGAGGGATTCGGTGAAGCCTTTGCCCTCGGTGCCCTGGTTGAAGAGCGCGAGGTCGGGGCCTGTTTTGGGATGGGTGCAGATGAGTGCGGCGGCGTCCTGGATGGGGAGCGAGAGGACGGCGACGGTGGAGTTGGGGATGGCTTGCGCGAAGTGTGCGCGGGCGGCGGCGGCGCGGGCGGGGCTGGTGTAGAGGAGGACGCAGGATTGGTTTTGGATTTTGGCGGTGACGGGTTGGGGCGCGACGCCGGGCGCGGCGTGTGTGATGAGGTGCCAGGCGGGGAGGGCGAAGACGGCTCGCCAGAGCGCGTCCCATGTGGGGCGATTGGCGGGGTCGGCGTCGAGGGAGAGTTGGGTGATGGGGAGGTCGCCGGGGTGGGGGAGAGGGTTCAGGGGGGAGGGGGAAGAGGAACGGGAAGGGGACGGGGAGCCCTCACCCCGGCCCTCTCCCGGGGGGCGAGGGGGCGGAGGGGGAGCGGAACCCGCGGGGCCCCCCGGACTTCGGGGGGCCTCATCGGCGGGCTTGGGGGAGGCGGCGGGCTTTTTGGATTTGAAGAGGTCGAAGAGGCCCATGGGGGATCCTTGTGCGGAGTATTCTTTGCGCGAGGGAATCGGGAGGTTATTCGTTTGGGGGAATGATGCAAGGATTGGGGGGCGGAAGGCATCATTGAAAATTGCGGAATGCAAATTGAAAAGTGCAGATTGGCGAGGTGAAGGGAGCAAAAGGCGGTGGGGATTGGAAGATGTCGCACTTTGGCGGTGGGCGAGGGTATCGGAAGGGCGTCAGATTTTTAGGAAACGGATACAAAAATGATTGATTATCTAATGGAAATTTGAGTAAGATGGGTTGTTGGTGATTCTTGGCTGCCAATCGGGAACCGGACGATGACATCGCAGCGGACGACAACTCGCGGGTTCACGATCATTGAGCTGCTGGTGGTGGTGACGATCATTGTTTTGCTGCTGGCGTTGTTGTCGCCGACGGCGAACCGGGCGATAGAATTGGCGCGCGCGACGACTTGCGAAGGGCAGCAGCGGCTACTGACGATGGCCTGGATTCAGTTCTCGATGGACAACGGCGGCAAGCTGTGCGGGTCGGACACGGGGTTTACGACCAACGACTGGGTTAGCAACCCCGGCGGCGCGTGGCCCGAGCCGGCGTCGGTGATGCAAAACGGGTCGCTGTGGCAGTACGTCAAGAACCTGGACACGTACCGCTGTCCGAATGAGCCGCTGTGGTATCATACGCGGAGCTACAGCATCAACTGCTATCTGAACTCGAGTTCGGACTGGTACGGCCCATCGTTCCCGGCGGTGCGCTCGATAAGCCTGATCCAGAAGCCCGCGAAGATATTCTGCTTCATCGATGAGGAAGACCCGCGCGGGTACAACATCAATTCGTTCATGGTGTCGGTGGGCGGCTCGACGTATTGGACGGACGTGCTGGGCAGCTTCCACGGCGACGCGGCGGCATCGAGCTATGCGGACGGGCACTCGATCATCCGGCCGAATCTGGATCCGAACACGAAGCTGTTCGCGGCGTTGAACACGCAGTTTCCCAACAGCCCGGACCTGGCGTATTACCAGGGCGCGGCGCACCCGTCGAATCCTTGAGCGGGTGTTGCGGTGATTTTGTTTTGGAAGTGAACGTGTGAATTGCAAATCAGCAAATGGAGCGCGGCGTTCGTAGGTGCTGAAGTGCTTGGGCTTCGCGCTGGGGGGGCGGGCGGGGAGGTTGGGCGTGGGGCGCACGTTGTACTTCTTCGCGTCCCCCTCACCCGGCTCGCGGACTCGCCACCCTCTGCCGCGAGGGGAGGGGGGCGGAGCGCGCACAGATGTGGTCGTAAAACCGGACGTCCGGGGGGGTTCCCGGAGAGGCGATGAGCATGATTGGGATTCACAGCCTTAACGTGTGGAATCGGCGGGGAGTTAAGACGGGAGTTTCGGCGGGAGCGGCATGAAAAACGGGAGGGGGGAGGGGGGTGAAAAATGTCCGGTCGACGGGTTTGTGCGCACGGGGGGTGACCTCGGGAGACCCGCGGGGATTCGAGGAATCATCCCTGGGCTTGGGGGGATTGATGGAGTTGAGTGGAGGCGAGGAATTCCGCTTGCCCGCGAAGCCGCAAGCGGCGAGGCAGATTCAGTCGAGGACTTCGATGGTTAATCCGTCGAAACCGAGTTGGACGTTTTGGGGGAGACGGGGTTCGAGGTCGGCGTGCTTGATCTCGTGGGCGATGTGGGTGAGGAAGGCGCGGCGGGGCTTGACCTGGTCGATGACGGCGAGGGCCTGGTCCACGGTCATGTGGGTCGGATGGTGGCGGTAGCGGAGGGCGTCGATGACGAGGACATCGAGGTCGGCGAGGAGCGGCCAGGTTTCGGGTGGGATGGCGGAGCAGTCGGTGCAGTAGGCGAAGCGGCCGACGCGGTAGCCGACGATGGGGATCTTGCCGTGCATGAGGCGGAGCGGGGTCCACGGGAGGCCGGCGATGGTGGTGGGCTTGGAGGGGTGGACGGGATGCGGGATGAGTGAGGCGACGAAGGAGGCGTTGACGTTGCGGTGTGATTGGAAGATGTAGGCGAAGGTGTGATGGAGCCAATCGATCATGGCGGGTTCGGCGTAGATGTCGATGGGGCGCTGCATGACTGCGTTGAACCGGCGGAGATCGTCGAGGCCGAAAACGTGGTCGGCGTGGTTGTGGGTGAAGACGACGGCGTCGATGGCGGAGACGGCGGCGCGGAGCATCTGGTGGCGGAGATCGGGGCTGGTGTCGATGAGGATGGTGCGGGGGGAAGACCTGCGGGGATTCGGAGGAACCTCATCCCCGGGCTTGGGGGGAAGGGGAGCGGGATCGGTGTAGCGGACCATTGCGGCGGTGCGGTCACGCTTGTCGCGCGGGTCTGCGGAGGTGCATACATCGCAGGCGCAGCCGATCATCGGGATTCCGGCGGAGGTTCCGGTGCCCAGGAGTGTGACGGTCAGTGGCATCGATGGAGTTTAGTGCAGGAGGAAGCGCGGAGGAAATGAGTGCGCGATCACTTCTTGCGCTGGAGCTGGAGGCGCTGGAGATGTGCGGCGAACTTGCAGGTGACTTCGGTGACGAACTTGGAGTGCGGCGGTTCGTGGTCGAAGTGGAAGCTGAGGCCGGCGATGATGCGGTGCGGCGGTTCGAGGCGCCAGTGTGCGATCTTGGCGACGACGAGGAGCGGGTGCGGGATGGGCGGGAGCTCGAGGCGGAGCCAGAGCATGGGCCACTTCTCGAGGATGGATTGCGCGGCGGGGCTGGCGAGCATGCGGAGTCCGCCGCCGGAGATGTCGAGCATGCTGCCCTGGAAGTTGAGGCCGAGCTGCGGTTCGGCGGGGAATCGGTCGGCGGGACCGGCGAGGCCCTTGTGGAGTGTGCGGTTGGCCTGCTGGGCTTCGAGTGTGGAAGCGGTGTCGAGGAGCTGCCAGGCGCGGAAGCGCGGGATGGCGGCGGCGCTGGTATCGACGCGGAAGAAGTTGCGGCGCTGGGCGCTGCGGACCTCGACAGGCCAGTTGAGGCGGAGGCCCGCGGTGCGCTTGGCGGCGTTGAGCTCGACCTGGACGTGCTCGGTGGCCTGGGTGCGGAACATCCAGCGTGCCGGGCCATCGACGATGAGACCGCTGAGCGGCTCGTTGAGCAGGATCGATTCGGTCTGGTGCGGGGACCAAGGCTTCTCGACGATGAGCGTGTCCTCATCGATGCGGAGGAGACGTGCACGCCAGATGGGATTGGTGTGGGACTCGAATGCGGCGGGACCGGTGGAGACGACGGTGGGCTCGGCGGCGGGGCGGGGATTGATGGGTGTCAGCTCGATGGCGCCGTTGCGCTCCTCGAGCCGGGTGAGCAGCTGAGCCCAATCGGTCTGTGCGATGGCGGTCGTAGACATGCCCCGAATCATCCGCTGCGTGTGCACTTTGGACAGTCCGAGAATGTTCGGGTTAGCCCATGACGCGACGCGCATCATTGGATGCATCGGCTGACGGGGAATCGGACTTTAAGGGTGGTAGGGCTGACGCGGGTTATAAGGACCGTCGGAGCTGGTCGAGGTGCTGCTGGATCAGGCGGGCTCGGGTGGAATCGAGCGGTCGACCGCCGAAGCGGATCTCGTAGAAGAGATCGGTGAGCGGGACGACGGCGGTGAAGCGGTCGGGGTGGCCGGTGACGAGTCGGGCGGCGAAGTGGGCGGGGGTCTGCCAGATGGGTTTGCTGTGGCCGGCGCGGTCGAGGATGCGGAGCATGTTGAGGTAGAAGTCGAGCTGGCGGGCGAGGCGTCGCTGATCGCGGCGGCTGACGGCATCGAGCTGGAGCTGGCGGATGGCGCTGCGGCGTCGCATGATGCGGCGAACGAGCAGCCATGTGAGCGCGATCACCAGCAGGAACGCGGCGCCCAGAGCGAGGTAACCGATCGCGCCCATGAGCTGGTACTGGTGCAGCGCGGCGGCGACGGCCTCGAAGAACGCGGCGATCCTGCGAGCCATCGCGGTGAGGCCCGAGAGATTCTGGTCGATGTTGACGATGACGGAATTGCGCTGGAGATCGTCGTAGGTGATGACGTTGTTGATCCACTGGAATTCGAGGTATTCGTAGAAGTCGCGGATGCTGGCCAGCAGTCCGTTGCCGGGGCGCTGCAGCTCTTCGATGGAGGCCTGCGGCGAGGGATCGAATGTGCGCCAGCCCGCGTTGTCGTCCCAGACCTCGACCCAGGCGTGCGCGTTCTTCTGCCGCACGACGTAGTAGCCGCCGACCGGGTTGTACTCGGTGGCGCGGACACCGGTGATGACGCGGCTCCGCAGGCCGACGGATCGGAGCATCGAGCACATGGCCGATGCGAAGTATTCGCAGTGCCCGCGGCGGTTCTCGAAGAGGAACGTGCAGATCGGCTCGGCGCCGGCTCGCATCTCCGGCAGGTCGAGCGTGTAACTGTACTGCGATTGCAGGTAGCGCTCGACCGTCGCGGCAATCCTCAGGTCGATCGGGTCCCACTCGGCGTCCGCCGCACGGCGAAGCTTGGCGGCGCTCATCACCGATTCGGTCAGGCTTCGGACACGAGGATCCTCGACGACGGGATTGCGGGCGTAAGCGGACCAGTTGAAGTCCAGGGTGTGCGCCGCGCCGCTGACCGTGCCGCCCTCGATGGCCGGCGGGGCGAAGGACCTGCTCCACCGTGCGAGATAAGCGTCGCTGAGGTTCTCGTCTCGGATTGCATCGATCGTGTATTGGAAACCGTCGGGGGTCGTCTGCCGGGTGCCGAGGACCTGGTCGCGTGCGCTGAAGCTGGCGGACTTGAGCGCATCGGATTGCAGTCGGACGGGCTGGAACGCGGCGAGGAGCACGCCTTTCGTTCCCGCGCGGAGCGTGATGAACTGTTTGACGAGATCGCGGCCGCGGAATCGCGCGGGGTCGGCGAGCGCCACAGGTGTTTCGCGTTCGACGGCGATCTCGATGTCCGATTTCGCCGCGGCGCGGCTCCGGGTCCAGCGGTGGGTGCGCGGATCGTATTCATCCAGCGCCGACCCGCGGAGCAGGAATGTGTACTCGCGCGAGCCGATGTCGCGGTCGCCCTGCATGAGCCTGACGTTCAGGATGGGCACGCGGCTCGTCGTGATGTGCCCGCTGCCCAGTTCGACCTTGTTCTCGAATCCGCTCTCCGCGTGGCGTGTCGGCGCCTGCCAATCGCCGAGCATCCCGCCGCCGCGGCCGCGCGGCATGGCGATGAAGACGCACGTCGAGATGCCGATGCAGGTGATGCCGCAGGCGGCGGCGAGGAGATTGAAATGGCGGCGGTGGCCGCGGGTGAAGAGCGGGCGTGGGCCCACGGTCGGATGGTTGATGGGTGCCTGTTTCGCCGCGGCTTCGAGGACCTCATCGTGGCCGATCTTGAGCTGGAACAGGAGCACGGTCAGCAGCGTGAGGATCAGGTACGCCACGAGCAGCAGGCCGTAGATGATCTCGGCGCTGATGATCGAGGCGCAGATCATCTGCATCAGGCTCAGCACCATGAGCTGGGCCCAGTCGCGGTTCTTCTTGAGCTCGTACATCTTGAGCAGCTGGATGCAGAGGATGAATTCGCCCAGGCTCATGATGAGCGGCGCCCGCGCGGGCGGCGCCTGCGTGAAGAAGAGCCACCCGGTCGCCAGCAGCACGCCGAGGTTGATCATCCACCGCGGCAGCGGCTTGCCGCCCGGGCCCTCGACGACGTACCAGCTCAGCGTGCTCAGCGCTCCCGCCGCGAGCACCATTGCCGCATTCTGCTCGGCCACCGCGTAGGCTATCACGCCCAGGATCACCTGCGCGTATGCCACCTTGCGGAACCAATGGATCATGCCCATGGCCGTCCCCCTTCCGCGGAAGCAGGGGACGTGGCGGCGGCGATCGATGTGTCCGTCGTCACGTTTGGCTCGGTCGATGGCGGCGTCGCGCCGGCGGGAGCCGACACCGTCGGCTGGTGCCACTGCTCCATCTCTACGGGCCCAATGTGCAGCGACGCGGCAGGACCCATCGCACGATCGATCGCTCCGGGGTGCACCACAACCCAGTTCACATTGCGCGACGCAGGTGGTGACCAGATGTTCGCGTGTGTCCGATATAGGTCCAGTTCACCCAGCGCATGCAGCAGACGCGTGCGGTGAAAGCGGCTGTGATGAGGCGTGAAGACCGGCATCGCCACGCCCGCCGCCGCGAGACCGACCTCGAAGCCGTCGAGGTGCGCCTCGCAGATCAGCGACGCGGCGAAGCTGATGGCACGCTCCGCTGCTTCGTGCTCGCTCGCTTTGATGCCGCGGAGATCCAGCAGGACCATCATCTTGGGCGGCGTGACCCGCGTCAGATCGCGGCTCACCAATCGGCCGAATCTCGCCGCGTGTTTCCAATCGATCATGCGCAGGCTGTCGCCCGGCCGATATTCGCGCAGGCCGAAGAATTCCTCGCTGCCGCCACCCTGCTGGCTGGCGCGCGTGCCCGCCGGATCGGTGGCTTTGATCTGTTCCAGCAGATTGCGGCGGAGCCGGTGCAGTTGCGGATAGACGACGAGCGTGCCGGGGTGCCAGAACGTGACGCTCCGGCGCAGGATCCCGAACGGAAATGTCGTGAAGATGCGCACGCGGTCGAATTTCAGCAGGCCGCGCCGCATCGGCCAGCCGATCGCCTCGGCCTGGAGACTGGCGCGCGGGCCGATGTGCATCGCCCATCCCTGCGGCGCGCCAGACATCGCGCCGTCACGCCAGCCGTCGAGCTCCGTGATCGTCAGCCCGAATGCGGGCAGGATCCAGTTTCGACTCTGCAGCTCATAGCGGATCACCAGCGGCTCGCCGGCCGCGCCGTGATCGGGCAGCAGCCGCTTGAGACGCAGACCCATCATCGACAGCCCGCTGACGACGACTGATACGATCAGCACGCCGAGCATCAACCCGAAGGTCCAGAAAAGCAGATTTGTCTGGCTGTTGACCGCGGCGGTGGCGATGAAGCCCGTCACGCCGACAAACATCCACCCGCCGAGGCGGAGATGGAAGCGGCGGCGTGTCCGAAGGCGTGTCGGTTTCATGCGGCCGCCATTGTAAGCCACCGCAGTGAATAACTGCATCCAAAATCAGCGCACGCTGCGCTTGCGGTTCTTCACATAATCCACCAGCAGGAACTGCCCGAGCTTGCCGAGGCCCGTGTAGTACGCCCGGCCGTGGTTGATCTCGGTGAGCTGCTCGACGAACTGCATCAGGTAGGGATCCTGCGTCACCATGAACGTCGTGATCGCGATCTTCTTGCGACGGCACTGCGCCGCCTCGTCGAGCGTGCGGTTGACGATGCGCGGGTTCAGCCAGCCCGAGTCGATGTAGCGGCGCCCGCCCTCGTCGAGCACAGTCGGCTTGCCGTCGGTGATCAGGAAGATCTGCCGATTCGGGCAGCGGCTCCGCACGAGGATCTTGCGCGCCATCTCGAGCGCCGCCTTCGTGTTCGTGTGATACGGGCCCCAGCTCAGATACGGCACCTGATTGAGCGGGACCTCGACCGCGTCATCGCCGAACGCGATGACGTGCAGCCGATCGTGCGGGAAATGATTCTTCGTGAACTCGACGAGCGCCATCGCGGTGTTGCGGGCCGGGCTCATGCGATCCTCGCCGTACAGCACCATCGAGTGCGAGCAATCGACGAGCAGGGCGGTGGCGCACTGCGTGCTCTTCTCGGTTTCGTAGACCGCCAGATCCTCTTCGCTCACATCGATGCGTTCACCGCTGGGGTCGCGGCCGAGGGAGGATTTCACGGCGGACTGGATCGTGTCGTTGGCGGAGATGTTCCACAGTTCGTCGCCGAACTCATAGGGGCGGACGGTGGGCTGCCGCTCCCCGCCGTCGCCGGTGTGGCGCGAGCGGTGCTCCCCGGCGGCTCCGTTGCGCTGCATCTCGCCGAAGAGCGATTGCAGGGCCTGCTGCCGCATCGTCTGTTCGCCCTTGCCGGTCAGCTCGAAGCCGCCCTTGGGCGATTCGCGCAGCTCGCCGGATTTCTGCAGCATCGCGCGGAACGATTCGGGATCGATCCCGTCGCCCCAGAGGTTGTGACGCTTGGCGACCTGGTCGAGCCACTTGAGCGCCTGATCGGCGTCGCCCGCGGCCTTGTTGAGCAGCAGATTGAAAAGATCAAGCAGCCGCTGCAACCGCGCATCGCGTGCCGCCTGCCGGGCGTCGTATTTGGTGTACTCGAACCGCATCGTTCATTTGTCTTTTTCGAACTGCTCGATCATGTCGCCGAGCATGTCGTAGTAGCGGCCGGAGCCGTCCTTCTCGTCCTTGCCGAGCATCTTGGCCTGGTGCAGGCCCTCGAGGACCAGCTCCATCGCAGCGGTGAGGTCCAGTGCGGGGTCCTCAAGCGGGATGTGCTTGCGGGCGATCTCTTCGAGCTGCGGGACGTGGCGCATCGCGGTCAGACTCTGCGCATCGCTCACATCGTCGCCGACCTGCACGACCTTGCCGCGTGAGAAGTGATCGACGATCGGCTTGTAAGGTCCGAACGCCGCCGCGTCATCCTTGCCTTCGCCGCCGACCTCGGGCATGTAGCGGTCGAACACCGCCTTGAGCCCCTTGCCGATGAGGTGGCGTGCGACGTTGATCGCGCCGTGCTGCTCACCCTGATAGACGAGCTCGACTTTGCCGGTCACGGCGGAGATCGCCTGCTGGAAATCGACGGGACGGACCGTCGCCGAAGTTTCGTCGTGTTTCAATGCGCGACGCTCGGCGTTGGAAATGATATTTTCCAGCAGGCTGATCGGCAGGCGTGCGCTGACGCCCGAGGATTGATCGAGAAACTCGCTGCGCCGCGCCTCGAACGCGACCTCCTCCACGGCCTCGAGGATGAAACGCGGCACGTGCACGCGCACCGCGCCGTCGCGCTGGACCCACGCCTCCTGCGCCGTGATCGACATGGCATGCGAAATCTCGCGCGGGTAGTGCGTGTGGATCTGGCTCTCGATGCGGTCCTTGAGCGGTGTGATGATCGAGCCGCGGTTCGTGTAATCCTCGGGGTTGGCGGTGAACACCATCAAGATGTCCATGGGAAGCCGCACGGGGAAACCGCGGATCTGCACGTCGCGTTCCTGCATGATATTCAGCAGGCCCACCTGGATGCGTGACGCGAGGTCGGGCAGCTCGTTGATGCAGAAGATGCCGCGATTGGTGCGCGGGATGATGCCGTAGTGGATGACCTTTTCGCTGGAGTAATCGAGGCGGAGGTTCGCCGCCTTGATCGGGTCGATGTCGCCGATGAGGTCGGCCATCGACACATCGGGCGTGGCGAGCTTCTCGCGGTAGCGGTGATCGCGGGTCAGCCAGGCGATGGGCGTGGCGTCGCCGAGCTTCTCGACGAGCGACCGGCCCTCGGCGGTCACGGGTGACATCGGGTCTTCGTTGATCGGCGAATCGGCGAGGACGGGGATGCGCTCGTCGAGCAGTTCGGTGAGCTGACGCGCGATGCGCGTCTTGGCCTGGCCGCGGAGGCCCAGCAGGATGATGTCGTGTTTGGCGAGTATGGCGTTGACGATCTGCGGCACGACGGTCTGCTCATAGCCGACGATGCCTGCAAAGAGCTGCCGCTTCGCGCGCAGCGCCGCCAGCAGATTCTGGCGGAGCTCATCCTTGACCGAGCGGGGTTTGTAGCCGGAGGCCCGAAGTTCACCAAGCGTCGCGGGGAGCTTCATCGTCATGGTGCGTTTTCCTTCTCCGCTATTTATAGGCGCTCCGGTGCGGGGCCGCGACCGGTGTGTCACGCCGCGGCGCGGCCGGCCTGCAGCAGGTTCAACGTGTCAGTGAAGCAGACGCGGATGGCGGGCCAGAGACTGGCCAGGAGCGTGACCGCGAGCGTGATGCCCGTGCCCCAGTAGAGCGCGGGCCAGTAGATCGCCAGCACTGGGTCGCTGCCTAGGATGTGCCGCGCGATGCCGTTGGCCACGAAGCTCAGCAGCAGCCCGCCGAAGATCCCCAACGCTGTCGCGATCAGGCCGATGAGCATCGCTTCGGCGAGGATCATGCGCAGCAGCGCCCCGCGCGTCAGCCCGATGCTCCGCAGCACGCCAAGCTGCCACCTCCGGCTGCGGATCCCCGCGACGATTGTGTTCATCACGCCCACCGCCGCCACGATGATCGCCAGCAGCCCGACGACACTCACGAAATCCAGCAGCTTCACCATCGCATTGTCGATGCCCGCCTTGAGCGTCCGCGCGTCGGCGCTCTTGAGTCCCATCACGCGAAGCTGCATACGCACGGCTTCGACCAGCAGATCCTTCTTGAGTCCCGGCGCGAGATTCGCTGCCACGAGATGCACGCGCTGATTGCCGAAATCGCGGCGGAGATCGCCGGCCGTCGTCACCGCGCTCGCCGCCGTCCACTGCTGGAACTCGCGCTCCATGTCGAAGAGGCGGACGATCATGTCCACGCCCGACGATCGGATGACACCGGCGATGCGGTACTCGACCTCGCCGTTGAGCGGCGTCTGTAGCTTGAGCGTCTGTCCGACGCTCAGATTCTTGTTCTTCTTGAACTCCTGCGAGACGAGGACGGCGTGGCCCTGCTTGAGCAGCTTCCGCGCGGTGACCTGATCGCCCTCGACGAAATCCAGCTCGATCATCGGCTCGAGCGGCGGATCCTCCGTGCCGAACGCGCGGTCGGGATCGATGCCGAAAAGGATCGTCGCGTCGGGCGTATCAACGAGACCGGTGTCGCCGAAGAGCTTGGTCGAGAGCTTGGGGGACGCGAGATAAACGGGCAGGATCCCGCGCTCACGGATGCCGTGGACGTTCTGCAGTTTGACGAGCTGTTCATCGTCAAGACCGATGAACGACAGCATCAGCATGTCGGGGAATTTGTCGGGCAGTTGCCAGGATCGGATCATCGATCGGCCGTGCGTCTGGATGAGCACGAGCACGGCGAGGCCGACCATCAGAGCCGCGGCGGTGCCCGCGGATCGCCAGAGCCCGCTGCTGAGCTGCTGGCGGAGAAGCGCGGGTTCGACACGCATGACCTTCGCGACGAGCCCGCCGAAGAGGCGCTCGACGATCAGCACGAACATCGGCGCGATGAGGAAGAGCCCCACGAACAGGCAGGGCGCGCCGAAGAACACATGCGTCTGAATCCGCGTCGCGGCTTCAAGCCCCGGCATGTGGACGATCATCGGGTCAATTGTCAGCAGCAGCAGCCCCGCGATGGCACAGAACCGGGGCACGAAACGACCCGTAGGGCGACCGACAGCGGTCATCGCCTCCAGCGCATCGACGCGGCTCGCCGACCACGCCGGCAGAAGGCTCGCGATCAGCGCCGCAGCGAGCGAGCCGGCGATGCCGTATGTGATGCCGCCGGCGCTGAGGACCGCGCCGCCGGCGAAGAGCGCGGGGTAAATTGCCGCGACGATCGTGAGCGCGATCCAGCCCACCGCGATTCCCAGCAGTGCGCCGAGCGTGGCGAGGATCAAGGCTTCGATAATGACCAGCGCGGCGACCTGCCGACGGACCGCGCCGATGGCGCGGAGCATGGCGAGGATGCGTGACCGCTCGCTGATGCCCATGCTGAGTGTGGAAAATATGATGAAAGCCGCGGCGATCATCGACACCGTTCCGCCGAGATAGCTAAGGATCTGGATGCCCTGGAAGCTTCGGTCGAATTTCTGTTTCTGCGAATCGACCGTGCGTGCGTCGAGCGGCGGTGTGCGGGGCGGGAGATGGTGCTGGATGTCGGTGATGAAAGGCGCGACGTCCTGGCCGGGCTTGAGATCGACCTCGATGCGGTTGACGCGCCCGGGCTGATTGAGCAGCGACTGAAGTGTGCCGAGCGGCATGTAGATCGTCGGGGTGTCGATTTGCATGACCGAGGGCTTGGCGAGCAGGCCCGTGATGCGGAACCGGATCGGGCCGTCGGGGCTGGGGAGGGTGATGTTGCCGCCGACCTTGAGCTTCAGTCGCTCGGCGGTGGAGACGTCGATCACGCAGACGCGCGCGACCGTCTGGGTGAACCACTCGCCGGATTCGAGTTTGAACCGGGTGACAGCCGGAGCGGTAGCGACACGAATTCCGACGAGGCGAGCGGTGGACGGGTTGGTGAACGCCCCGAGTATTCCGCCGCCGCGGTTTTGCAAAGTGGCATCGGTGACGAGCCGCGGATCAGCGAGTTGGACGCGTGGGTCGGCGGCGATGAACTGGGCGAGCGATTCGCTGAGCAAAACGCCGCGCTGCTCCTGCGGGGCGAAGAGCACGTCCATCTGGCCGTAGAACCCGCCGAGCACCTGGTACGCCGTGGCGCGGAGCGACGCGAATCCGCCGGTCATCGCAATGACGAGGCTGACGGCCATGGCGACCGCCGCGACGGTCAGCGCGGAGCGGACCTTGCGTTGGCGGAGTTCGTTGAGGGCGAGGGAGAGGATCAGCATGAGGAAGTTTCAGGTTTCAAGTTTCAGTGTTTCAAGTTGGCAGCCCGCCGATGTTTCATGTTCCCCGGTTTCAACTTGAAACTCGAAAACCTGAAACTTGAAACCATTACGCTGTGATCACCGACTGGTAACGCTCCGCCAGCGCCGCGGCGTCGGCGATGCCGGCGGTCTCGAAACGGTCGGCGATGCGGCCGTCGCGGAAGAGGACCACGTCACACGCAAATGCGGCGACGGAGGGCTCGTGGGTGACCATCACGATCGTCGCGCCGTCGACTTCATTGAGCTCGCGGAGGAGCTGGCAGATCTTTCGGCTGTTGGCCGAGTCGAGGTTGCCGGTCGGCTCGTCGGCGAGGATGACGGCGGGGCGGGTGACGAGTGCTCGGGCGATGGCGACGCGCTGCTGCTCGCCGCCGGACAGGGCATCGGGGCGGTGATGGGCACGGGGACCGAGCTGCAGTTTTTCAAGGACGGCCATGGCGCGGTCCGTGGCGTGCGAGCCGCGGGTGCCGTCGAGGCGGAGCGGCAGGGCGACGTTCTCGACGGCGGTGAGAGTCGGGATGAGGTTGAAGGACTGGAAGACGAGGCCGATGTGCTGGCTGCGGAAGCGCGTGAGGCGGAAGTCGGACATCTTGCCGAGGTCTTCCCCGCGGACGAGGACGCGGCCGCCGTCGGCGTGGGTCAGGCCGGCCATGAGGTGCAGCAGCGTGCTCTTGCCCGAGCCGCTGGGGCCCATGACAGCCAGGAAATCGCCCTCATCGACTTCGAAGTCGATGTGATCGAGTGCGGTGACGGAGCTCAAGCCGGATGTGAAGCGTTTGACGACCTGTTCGATGACGAGCGGTTTCATTTGAGATGCCCATTGTACGCCGCCCGTGCGCGATCGTTCGGTGTCTGCCGTCCCTACCCGCGAAAAAATAAAAAGTTGCGTCGGGGAACAAACCGCCGATCTCCCGAGTCATAATCGCCGTAGGACGTTATGCTGGACCGCCGGCAACCTTCGCCCCATTCCCTCATGTCACGGAGAGAACCCGATGACCGCGATCAAGACACTGCTCGTTTCCGCCCTCGCAATGCTCGCCCTGGCTATGCCCCTCCGCGCGGAAGACGCACCGGCGCCGGCCAACGTGCTGGATAAAGTCGCCGCCGCTGTGAAGGACAATGCGCTGTCGATCAGCGTCGATAACGACACGCTGGGCACGGACCCGGCCGTGGGCGTCGGCAAGCAGCTCCGCGTCAAGTACACGATCGACGGTGTCGCCGGGGCCGCGTCCGCGATGGAGGGCGAGACGCTGACGATCGCCAACGACAAGCCCGACAAGAAGCTGGTTATCACCGAGGCGATGTACGGCGTGCCGGTTCTCTACGTTGACGTGACCGCGAAAGTCATCGCCGCGGTGAAAGACGGCAAGCTCACGATCGATGCGACAAACGACAATTTCGGCGATCCTGCGGTCGGCACCGGCAAGGAACTGCGCGTCGAATACACCGTGGGTGGAACCGCTCACACGGCCAAGGTCGCCGAGGGCGAATCGCTCTCGATCCCTGCGGCCGCGGATGGCACCGGCGATCTGGTGATCAAGAGCGCGACGTACGGCGTGCTCCCCTGATGATCGCTAGGGTCGCTTGAGCGTGTAGGTGCCGGAGTCGTCGGCGGACTTGTACGTGCTGAAGAAGTCCGTGGAGCTGGCGTGGCCTTGGTACTGATAGATGCCGCCCGCGGCCCAGCCGAGGTCGGCGGAGCCGGAGAACTGGTAATCGTCGCCCTGGTGCTGCACGGGGAAATCGACGGAGTATTCGAAGGTCAACGCATCACCGGGACCGAAGGTCGCGCGGTAGCGGACATGGTAGATGTTGGGCGTGGTCTGCGTGACGATGGCGCGGAGGCCGCCCTTGTGATCGCTCTTCTCGCTCTGCCACGTGCCCTGCCAGACGCCGGTGATCCCGCTGGGGCTGATGGGCGCGGCGTGCTCGGCTTCAAAATCGTTCTGGAAGCTCGAGCAACCGCCGAGCATCAGCAGTGCGGCGAAGATGGCGGGGATCAACATCCGTGTCGTGTGCGTTCGCATCGTCGGGAGTCTCCTAAAAGCTTGCGGCCATTCTAACGTGCCGCCGCGACCGCGCCTTCCACGTAACCCGTGTGCGCCAGCTGGTGCCGCCGCTGCTCCCACGTCACCGGCACGCGATCCGCCGCCTCGCCCATCGAATCGAGGAACCGCTCGACGACCTCGTCGAAGCGGCCGGCGTCGGCTTCAGTGAGCTTCTGCACTTCATCCTTCAGCGAGCGGCAGGGGCCCAGGTGCGTCGCGTATCCGCCGATGCACTGACGGATCCGATTCACCGCCCAGCGTGGATGGCGGAGCTCGACGAGCTTGTGGAAATGCAGCTTGATGAACTGCAAACGCTGGCGGAGCGTGTATTCGCCGGTGATCTGGCCGGTGGTCAGCAGTTCGTGTGTGTCGTGGAAGATCCACGGTGCGCCGAGAGCCGCGCGGGCGATCATCACGCCATCGCACTTGGTGATCTCGATCATGCGCACGGCGTCAAACGGCGTCTTGATGTCACCGTTGCCGATGCAGGGCACGCGGCCGCCGCCGGCTTCATGCACCGCTTGCGCGACCGCGGCGATGCCGTCGAGATGTGCTTCGCCCTTGAACCGCTGCTCGGCGGTGCGACCGTGGATCGTGATGCACGCGATGCCGGCACCGATGAGCCGCTTGGCCAGCGCGGGCGCCGTCCACTCGCCGTGCTTGTATCCGAGGCGGAGCTTGGCGGTGACCGGGACGCGCGGTGCGACGGTCTTCACAAGGCGCTCGGCGACGGCGACGGTGTGATCGGGCGTGCAGAGCATCATCGCACCGGCGAAGGTCTTGGTGACCTTATCGACCGGGCAGCCCATGTTGATGTCGAGCGTGGTGGCGCCGGCGTCGACAGCCCATCGCGCGGCCTCGGCCATGAGGTCGGGGTCCTGGCCGTAGAGCTGCATGCCGACGGGCTGATCGCCGGGGCCGGTGGCCATGAGCCACTGGGTCTGCGCGTTTTGTTTGAGGATGCCATGCGGGCAGAGGAGGTCGGTGAACGCCAGGCCGACGCCGCCGCAGGCGCGCGCGGTGAGCCGGAACGCAAGATCGCAGTGCCCGGCGATCGGGGCGAGCATGAGGTTGGTCGCGAGTTTGACGGGGCCGATCTGCAGCATGGAATCGATTATAGGATTCGTTTGTGCGGGTACGAAAAGGGCGGGCTATTTCGAGAAGATTGCGTACTGGATGATGCATCGCAGCGCGCTGACGCCGTCCTTCCAGTTGATCTTCTTGCCGTCGGCGTAGGACCTACCGGCGTAGGAGACGGGCACCTCCCAGATTCGGACGCCGAGGCGCGAGACCTTGGCGGTGATCTCCGGCTCGAAGCCGAATCGCTGCTCATGCAGCACGATCTGCTGCAGCACCGAGCGGCGGAAGAGCTTGTAGCAGCACTCCATGTCGGTGAGGTTCAGGTTCGTGAGCATGTTCGAGAGCGTGGTGAGGAAGCGGTTGCCGACGGCGTGCCAGTAGTAGAGCACTCGCCGCTCGGCGCCGGCGAAGCGCGAGCCGTAGACGACGTCGGCGTTGCCTTGCAGCACCGGGTGCAGCAGGCGGTGATATTCCTGCGGGTCGTATTCGAGGTCGGCGTCCTGCACGATGACCAGGTCGCCGGTGGCGTGGGCGAAGCCGGTGTGCAGGGCGGCTCCTTTGCCACGGTTGATGTCGTGGAAGAGGATCTTGAGGTCGGGCCGCTCACGCTCCATCTCGCGGAGCAGTTCGGTCGTGCCGTCGGTCGAGTGGTCATCAACGACGATCAACTGCCGCTGGATCCCGGAGGGGAGATCGACGGCCTCGACGCGCGCGAGGACAGCCTTGAGAAACGTGACCTCGTTGTACACGGGCACGATGATCGAGAGGCTGCGCGGCATTGGGAATTCGGGCTGCGTCATGCGGGGAATATGGTATCGGATTTTTCACGGGTCTTCTCACGTAGGGCAGGATTTGATCCTGCCTCGGTCGACCCTATGAGCTGGGGATTGAGTGGGGTAATTGTCGTTGGTCGACGGAGGCAGGGTGAAACCCTGCCCTACGCGGCGAAAAAAACAACCCGGGGACGCGTGGCGCGTCGTCCCCGGGTTTGCCATGCCCGCGGCTCGTCACTTGTGTGACTGGCCGTCGAGCGCTTTCCAGAATTTGCTTTCGGCTTCCGTGAATTTTTCCAGGGTCTGGTGCAGGTTGTCAAGCATGAGCTTTACATTCGGGTCGGCCGCATTGAGCGTCGTGCCGTAGCGGTCGAGCATGCTCTGCATGGAGTCGGCGGTGGAATTGAGCGAACCGGCGGCGAGCGCGAAGCTGCGCGCCGCATCGTAGAGATTGTCGCTGTCGAGTTCCTTGGCGCTGGGCGTATAGAGCAGACGCCAGGGCGAGCGGCGGATCTCGATGGAGGCGAGCTTGAGCTGATCGCTGGTGAGCCGGGCGTTGGCGATGGTCCGTTCCAGCACGGGGCGCTGCAGCGTGACCATCGTCTGGATCTCCGCGGTGGCAGAGCGGACATTCGCGACGGCTTCGTTAGCCTTGTCGAGTGCGGTGTGCACCTTGGCCAGGACGCGCGTGTTCACATCGTCGGTGATCTTCTGCGTGTTGGCGATGGTGTCCTTGAGCGGTTGACGGTTCTCGTCGAGCATCTGCTGGGCGGTTTTGACGGCCTTGTTGGCGTTGTCGAGCGTTCCGCCGGCGCTGTCGATGGCGACACCGATCTTGTCGAGCCAGCCGGAGTATTTCGCGGCGGTGGCGGCGACCATCTCGCGCGTCGGGCCGGTGATCTTGGGCACATCGTCCTTGAGCGTGCCGGTCAGCGACTGCACGTTGGCCAGCGTCTGCGAGATGGATTGATCGCTGGTGCCCAGGGCGTTGAGCAGCCGGTCGGCGTTGGCGATCACGTTCTTGATCTGCTGCCGCTGCAGGTCCTCGATGCCCAGCTCGCGCACGGCGGCGGTGACCGCTTCGGTGACCGCGAGCCCGCCGGCGATGGGCGGATCGATGCCATACTCGTACTCCCAGCCTTTGCCGTGGAAACTTCCGACGGTCGCCGGCCCGCCGAAGGAGCGGATGTTCAGCGACGTCCCGCTGCCCAGAGGCGGAACATTGAGTTCCAGGTGAGCGTTCTCGTAGATCTTGTATTTGCTGGGAATCGTGAACTTCACGATGCTCGCGACGACGACGTCCCGGCTATCGACCTCATCGGCGACATCGAGCACCCGGCCGTGTTCGCTGCCGCCGATCGTCACGTTCGCGCCGGCCTTGAGGCCCTTGATTCCGTCGATGATCGCGAACCGCGCCTCGATGGTCTGCATGGGCCTGAAGAAGCGTTTGACGTCGGCGAGCACCACGATTGTGATGAACGCCAGCGTGACGCCGATCACGACGAAGAGCCCAGCACGAAAATTGTTGCGTTGTCGGACCATTGGGTGTTTCCTGATTCTCGTCATACCTGCGCACGATGACAAGCACGCGCACAATAAAAACCTGAGCCCTACTTCATTCTCGTCGCCACCACCGACGGCTCGCTGGGCACATGGGCGATCGCGCCCAGCAGGTCCTCGCTGTAGTTGCTCGTCTGCTTGCGGCGAGTGATCGGTCCTTCGGCGTCGCCCCGGAGGAACTGGCGGATCAGCGCCTCCTTCTCCGGCAGTTCGCCGGGGTTCTTGCGGAGCGCATCGAACCAGTTGCGATCCTCGACAGCCAGCACGCGCCCCTTGTCGAGCATCACCATGCGGTCGGCGATCGCGAATGCCGAGTCCATCTCGTGCGTGACGACGACGCTGGTCACCTGAAGCTTCCGCGACAGGTCGATGATGAGCTGATCGATCTCCGCGCTGGTCACCGGGTCGAGCCCGGCGCTCGGCTCGTCGTACATCAGAAGCTGCGGATCGAGTGCGAGTGCACGGGCGAGGCCGGCCCGCTTCTTCATCCCGCCCGAGATCTGCGCGGGAAATTTGTCGGCGTGCTCGCGGAGGCCCACGAGCTCCAGCTTGATCTTCACCATGATCTCGATCGTCGTCGGATCGAGGTGCGTGTGCTCGGTCAGCGGCAGGGCGAGGTTCTCGGCGATGGTCATCGAGTTGAACAGCGCGCCGCTCTGGAACAGGATGCCGAAACGCTTGCGGACGGCGTTGAGCTGCGGTTCGTCCATCGTCGTGATTTCATGGCCCCAGAGCTTGATCGAGCCCGAGTCGGGCCGCAGCGAACCGATGAGCATGCGGAGCAGCGTGCTCTTCCCGCAGCCCGAGCCGCCCATGATGACCATGGTCTGGCCGGATAGGACGTCGAAGTTGACGCCGTCGAGCACGACGCGGCCGTCGAAGCTCTTGACGAGGTCCTTGACCGAGATGACCGGATCGCTGTCGCTCATGAGCGGACATCGTAACACCGCGGCGGTGCGCCGGTAAACGCCGGGGTGGCGGAGCGCGGCGAGGATGTGCGGAAAACGCCGATTGCGATGCGGCAGGTGGGGGGTAAGATAGTTCGACATGTGGGTTGTGTGATTGACCGGGGCGGGCACGAAGCGAACGGAGCCATTCATGCGACGCATCTTGCCGGTGTTGTGTCTGACCGCGATGGTGTGGGCGATTGGTGCGGCATCGTCCCCCGCGCTCGGAGCGGGGTTGATGATGATCAAGCTCAAGGGATTCGTTTACCGCGATTCGCTCAGCAATCGGACGGTGGGCGATGCGGAAGTGGCGAACAAGGTGTTGCTCGTCTATTTCTGGAATCCCAAGAATCAGGACTCGATTCAGGGCTTCAAGCCGCTGCTCGACATGCAGGCGGAGATCGACAAGCAGTGGGCCGAGGTCCAGAAGGCTGCGGCAGCCAAAAAGGAGCCGATCCCGGAAATGCCGCTGGTGATCGTGGCCTACAACGTCGGCGGTCAACCGGTTGCTGCGCGAGGGATCGCGCTGCAACTGGATCGTCGATGGATTTTTCACAACGCTCCGCCCGCCGATCAGGATCAGTTGATGAAGATCGCCAAGGCGGAGGAGAAGGACCTGCCGATCGCCAACGTGCAGGACAAGAACGGCGCGTTCATGTGGGCCGGCGCCCCCAAGGACGCGCCGCAGCAGATCGCGACAATGCTCGGCATTCACCTGCCCACGGCCGCGGAGATGCCCGACAATCCCGTGGGGGCGGTCAATTCGCTCCGTGAAGCGCTCAAGCTCGTCGAGGAGAAGGGCGAATACAGCAAGTCGCTGGAGCTCGTCGCGAAGGTGCCTGACAAAATGCTGAGCGATCCGGCCGTCATGCCGCACGCCGCGGCGCTGGTCGTGCGTTTCCGCACGGACCGTGAGCACGCCAAGCAGATCGAGAAGGCGCTTCTGGCGAACCCCGAGGCGGCTACGAAGCTCAAGCGCATGAGCGGGGCCGTGCTCGCGGCGATGCAGGCGGGGGCTCAGCGCGGCGAGCCGGCGCAGGCCGGGGGCGGCGTGTCCGTGAGCGTGACCGCCACAACCAAGGGAGCCGTCGATCGCGACGCCATCGCCGCCAAGAAGCTGGAGGACGCCGATCGCTTCCACCAGAACAACGAGCCGCAGAACGCCTACCCGCTCTATAAGGAAATCGCCGACCACTACGCCAATTCGCCCGCCGCGGTCTTCGCCGCGCAGCACGTTACGGAGTACGAGAAAGATCCCGAGCTGATGAAAAAGGCCCGGGGCGGCGACACCCAGCGCAAGGCCCGCTCGATGCTCATGGCGGCCCGAGGTCTGCGTGACAGCGGCCGCGGCGACGAAGCCCGTCAGACCTACAGCGATCTGCTCGACAAGTACCCGGATACCCCGGCCGCCGCCGAGGCCGCCGAGGACCTGCGGTCGCTCAAGTAGGGGCAGGGTTTCACCCTGCCATCCGGCAATCGTCGTGGTGCCTTCCAAATGAAGGGGAAGGCAGGGTCAAACCCTGCCCTACGCATCACCGAATTAACACCGCGCATGTCGTGCATTCTTGCATTTTCGCGCCGATGCACTAGGTTTTGAGACTTCCGAATCCCCCTAATGAAAAGGATCCGTGCCCGTGCGCGTTTTGCTGACCACCACCAGCTTCCAGGACACCCCCGGCCCGCATCACAAGGCCCTTGCCGACTCCGGCTTCGAGATCGTCGCCGCCCGAGGCCCGCTCTCCGAGGAGCAGTTGCTCGAAGTCATCAAATCCAAGGGCCCTTTCGACGCCACGCTCAACGGCGACGACCTCTTTACCGCCAAGGTCATCGACACGATGCTGCCGAGCCTCCGCTGCATCGCCAAGTACGGCATCGGCCTCGACTCGATCGACGTCAAACACGCGACCGCCAAGAAGCTCCCCGTGCTCTTTACCCCCGGCGTGAACCACACCACCGTCGCCGAGCACACGTTCGGCCTGATGGTCTGCCTCGTCAAGCATTTCTGGCCCCACATCCGCGAGGTCAAGGCCGGCAAGTGGAAACGCATCACCGGCAACGAGCTGGCCGGCAAGACAATCGCCGTGCTGGGTGTCGGCCGCATCGGCAAAGAGGTCATCAAGCGGGCCGTTGCGTTCGACATGAAGCCGATCGGGTTTGACATGTACTGGGATGAGGCGTTCGCGCAGAAGTATGGCGTGACGCGCATCGCCACCGCCGAGGAAGCGCTGCGGCTCGCCGATGTTGCGAGCCTGCACATGGACCTCAACGACCAGAATCGCGGGCTGGTCAACAAGAAGCTCATCGCCACGATGCGCAAGGGCGCGATCATCATCAACACCGCCCGCGGCGGTCTCATCAATGAAGCCGACGTCGCGGAGGCCTGCAAATCCGGCCAGCTCGGTGGGTATGCGACCGATGTGATGGACATCGAGCCGATGAAGGCCCCGCACCCGTTTCAGGAGATCGAGAACATCATCATCACCCCGCACGTCGGCAGCCGGACGATCGAGAGCGTCGAGCGCCAGGCGATGCGGAGCGTGCAGAATGTGGTGAACTTTCTCAAGGGCAACGCGGACTTCATACAGGCCAACAAATTCTGACCGTTTAGCGACTGGGCATCGCCCCGGTTTCAACAAGAGGAGACGCAACATGGCCACCGCCACCGCAGACATCGGGCTCGTCGGTCTCGCCGTCATGGGCCAGAATCTCGCCCTGAACATCGCCGACCACGGCTACAAGATCGCGGTGTACAACCGCACGACGGAGGTGACCCGGAAGTTCGTCGCCGAGAATCCTAATACGCCGGGCGGCGTGATCGGCGCGGAGACACTGACCGACTTCGTGCAGTCGCTCAAGAAGCCGCGCAAGGTGATCATCCTCGTCAAGGCCGGCGCCGCGGTTGATGCGGTCGTCGAATCGCTCATCGGCGCGGGCATCGAGAGCGATGACATCGTCGTCGATACGGGCAACAGCCTGTGGACCGACACGATCCGCCGCGAGAAGCAATACGACGGCAAGTGCAAATTCTTCGGCTCGGGCGTGTCGGGCGGCGAACTCGGTGCCCGCTTCGGCCCCGCGCTGATGCCCGGCGGGGATCCCGCATCGTGGAAGCACCTGGAGCCGATCTGGAAGGCGATCGCCGCGAAGGTCGATCCGATCACCGGAGCCGAACTCACCGGCGCGACGCCCGGTCACCCGATCACCGGCGGCGTCCCGTGCACCGCGTACATCGGGCCCAACGGCGCGGGCCACTACGTCAAGATGGTCCACAACGGCATCGAATACATCGACATGCAGCTCATCTGCGAGGCCTATCAACTACTGCGCTCGCTGCTGGGCCTCGAGCCCGATGAGATCTCGGAGATCTTCGCGGACTGGAACCAGGGCGAGCTGAGCAGTTACCTCATCCAGATCACCGCCGACATCCTTCAGCAGCGTGACCCGAAGCACAAGAAGAAATTCCTCGTCGATTACGTGCTGGACACCGCGGGCCAGAAGGGCACGGGCAAGTGGACGAGCGTCAACGCCCTGGACATGGGCATCCCGGCCAACGCGATCTCCGAGGCGGTGTTCGCCCGCTGCCTCTCGGCACTCAAGGACGAGCGCATCGCCGCATCCAAGACGCTCAAGGGTCCCAAGCAGTCGCTCAAGGGCGGCAAGAAAAAGAAGATCATCGAGGCCGTGCGAAATGCCCTCTACTGCTCCAAGATCTGCGCGTATGCCCAAGGCTTCCAGCTCATGCGCGAGGCACAGAACGAGTACAAGTGGAAGCTCGACTTCGCCACGCTCGCCGGCCTCTTCCGCGGCGGCTGCATCATCCGCGCCCGCTTCCTCCAGAAGATCACCGATGCCTACACCCGCGACCCACAGCTCGTGAACATGCTGCTCGACGGCTATTTCCGCAAGGCCATCCAGAAGGGCCAGGACGACTGGCGCAAGGTCGTCGGCCTCGCCGCGGAGCACGGCATCCCGGCCCCGGCATTCATGTCCGCGCTGGCCTACTACGACGGCTACCGGGCCAAGGTCCTGCCGGCCAACCTGCTGCAGGCGCAGCGCGATTACTTCGGCGCTCACACCTTCGAGCGCACCGATGAGCCGCGCGGCAAGTTCTTCCACATCGATTGGCCCGAAACCGGTCGCCCGATGCTCGCAATCGACAAGCCCGGCGGGCACTGAATCGGTTCCGCCGCTTGCGGCTTAGCGCTCCGAAAAACACGACGAAACAAAAACCGCCGGTCATTGACCGGCGGTTTTTTGTTGCGGCGCCGACGCGGCGCCATAGAGGGTTCAAATAGTCAGGCCTTCACGGCGTGGCGATCGGTCTGCGTTTCGGTCGGCGGGCCAGCGCTGCGGCGCCGAGCACCGCCATTGCGCCCAGCGATGTGGGCTCGGGCGTCACGGGTGGGAAGAAGGGCGGGTCGATGATCGGGGTGCGGATGTGGTGATGCACCGGGCCGCCGCTGTCGCTCCAGTCGGTGGGGCCGAGCCCGACGAATTCGTGCCGGATGTGCGGGAGCGATTCGTGGTCCGGGTGTTTGTCGTGCCCGTGGACGTCGAAATACCAGAGAAGTTGGAGCACCTTGAGCGAGACGAGGCGATCGAAGGTGTCGTTGCAGTTGGTGACAGGGGAGTCGAGGACTTCGCCGAGCGCTGCGTTGGGCGCGAAGCAGTCGGAGGGATTGTCGCCTAGCTTGGAGGTGTCTGGCGTGATGTGATTGTTGATGTGCATGAGGCGCCAGGCGCCGTCGTCATCGGGCGTCGGGCCGGTGGGGCGGCCGGAGGGTGTTTCGCCGCCGTTCTGGGTGAACTGCTGATCGAGCGTGTTGGCCTGAGCGCCGGGCGCCCACGCGAACATCGCTGCAAAACAGAGCCCGATGGTCACACCTGAATATCGCATGGTCCCCTCTCCCGCGTTGCGTCGATGACACGCCGGGAGATTCCTCCGGCGGTCGTTTCAGCTTTCAATAAACAATTCAAACAAGGCAACAGCAAATGAAGCGTGGATGACGCTACGGTCGTGTTGCGAATTGAACTGACGGCGGGAAGAAATGCGTCACGGATTGGGCGGCAGGGCGGCGATTATCGCGCGCTTGGAATTATCGGGCAGGGTCTGCTCGGAAAGGGAACGGAGAAACGCCGCGGCCTGTTCGGCATTCGGCTGGGCGGAGAGCCAGAGATGCAGGGCGTTTTTGAGCGGTTCGGAGTCGCCGCAGCCGAGCTGGAGGATGCGGGTGAGTGTGCGCTGCGCATCGGCGGCGGGAGCGGCGGCGCCGGCGGCAAGCTGGGCGCGGAGGTGGACGATGAGCTGCTGGCGGACGAGCGCGGTCGTCACGGGATGGCTGCTTGCAAGGCTGTTGGGCAGCGCTTCGAGCTGTTCGGCGTGGTGATCGGCGACGGCGTTGAACGCGGCGCGGGCGAGCTGGCCGGGCGAAAGCGTTGGTGCATCGGCGAGCGTGGGTTCGATTGGAGTGACCTCGCGGGCGCCATCGATCACGGGGAGTTGATCGAGACGCGCGGCGGGGCTGGCGCGGAAAGCGTAGAGCGGATCGCCGATGACGGTGAGCTTCCACGGCTGATACATCGGGTGGCCGGGCAACTGCTTGGCTGCAAAGGCGAGCGGCGTGCCGGTCAGGGCGCGGGCGATGATGCTCGTCGGATACTCAAAGGCGACGAGGTAGGGCTCGTGGACCGAGCCGTAGTACCAGAACGCGCCGCCGGCGATCGCCCGGCCGGCGATCGTGTCGGGATTCTGCGGTTCGGCGGCGGAGTAGCTGTGGATCATGTGCACGGCGAGCGGGCGACCGATCGGGATGTCATCGGGGCTGGCGTTTTCGTTGCCGCTGATCGCCCATCGTGCCGGGAAGCCGGAGGAATTAATCAGCAGCAGGTCCAGATCGTGGCGCGGCGCGATGGCGGCGCGGTACGTGGCGAGCGTCAGGCCCTCGCCGGTCAGCAGCTCCGATTTCATGCGGCCGCGCAGCAGTTCCTGCGCGAGTTCGAGCCGGTAGTGCTCGAAGGCTTCGCCGGGCCGCCGGCCGTAGTCGTCGACGAGCAGCGCCCGCTTTGGCTGGAGAAACAGGCTGCACATCGCCTGGTAATTGGCCTGCATCGCGTCGCGCGTGAGCCGGCCCGTCACGCCTAGGCGGATCCCGTTGGCACGCCCCAGCAGGTCATCAAACGCCATCAGCCCCATCGGCCGCATCGCCTTGTGCGACTCCGCATCGCTCGCCGGCGGCGCGTTGTAAACCAGCGGCAGCGAAACGGCGAGCGTGATCCCGCTCCACGATTGATTCGAGAACAGGCCCGTGCGTCCCAGGCTGTCGGTCACCTCCGCCGCAAGTTGCTGCGCATCCGGATGCGAAAGCGTGGCCCGCGCATCGCCCGTGTAGCTGTACCACACAATCGGCTCGCCACGCCCCAGCGCCAGCGCCAATCCCGCCCCGCGCTGCGTCCCCCCCGCATCAATCACCACACCTCCCGGCGGAGCCGCCGGCATCGCCGCCGGCGCAGGCTTCGGCGTGTAGTACCGCGCCATCACCTCCCCGTGCCGCCTCGCCAGCCCGCGCACCAGCTTCTCCATCCCCGACGCATCCACCGCCTCCGTCGCCGCATAATGCACCACGCGCCGTGGCCCAAACGCATCGATAAACATCGCGCTGAACCATCCATCATCGATCAACACCGGGAAATACGTCTCCTCCGTCCACGCCCCCATCGCACGGATCAGCGACGCCTCATCGGGTACCAGCACCACCGTGTTGATCACCTTCCGCCGCAGCCAATACGCCTGCCGCTGCTCATATTCGCCGCTGATCTGCGACCGCAGGATCGTCGCCGCGTGCTCCAGCATCGGGTCCGGCTTGGACGCCAGCAGCTTCGTCACCGACTCCATGCTCCCCGCCACGTCCGCGTGCTCCAGCTTCTCCACCGCCGTCCGCATCGCCGCGACATTCGCCTCCGTCGGCTCGTTGGCCGCGCGCCCCACCGCCTTGGTGTAGATCAACACCGCAACGATCACCAGCGAGATCGCCAGCGCCGCAGCGCGAACCGGGTGACGCAGGGGATGGATATGCAACAGTCGCTCCAACGGCGTTAAGTCCGCAGTATAGCCGTTTACTTACGACCCGAGTCCGCGTAGTTGAGACTGAGTTTAAGGTGCTAATTGAGCATCTTGAAAAACAATCATAACGCCGTAATTCACCGCCGTTTCCGTCAAGGCGTCAAGATGCGCATCCCGGGAGCGGCGCGCACGGGCGCGGCTGAGCATCTTGCCAATTCCAGAAATTTCAAAAAATGTTTCCACGCTGATCACACCAGCACTTGCAGCGACACGCACAACATAAGCGACGCAATCCTGCGCACCGCCGAGACCCTGCGTCCAAGACGCCAAACGACGCTTCCGTGCGCGCCGCCGCCAGCCGCGAGTCAAACAAAACGCGCGCGGATGTCGGGGTGTTTTCAATACTTCCGGCCAGAAAGTCCTCGATTCCGTACGCGATTTCCTCTGACATTGTCTCTGTCTTAAACCGCACTGTGCCACGGACAATCGGTTCCTCCGGTTGTCCGTGAATGTGGTCGGAACCGCGCAATGTGCTGCTAATGGCGGCTGTGTGAATCCGTTCTCGGCGGTATGAAGAGCCGATGCTCCAAACAGGCTGCAGGGAAATCGCGTGCTTGATCGGTTGTTCGGAGTGATTTTCTCGACATGCTTCGGACGATCCGAGCGTGTCATGCCGAATCACGCCCATCCACACACCGGCTTTCGCGGCCGCCCTGCACGTAGCCGGGCATATAGACGAACCGGATTCAAACGCACAGACCGCAATGGCAGCAGAGGTGATACCCTGATTATCTTCGGAATAAATGTCATTTCTCCGCGGTCTCTGCACTGTGTTCTGGTCTTGGTTCTCAAGATGTGACGCCTTCATCCCGACAGCAATGAATGACCGTCAACGAGCGCGCCGTTTCGGGGTGTCCGCGCTCAACCCGGCGACCTCAGCCCGTAAGGCCTCTGGATTCCGACCGGCAAAAACCGGCCGATCGCTTGATGAGCCATCACATGAAACTACGGATTTCAAACCCAACTTCGCCCCGACGCGGCTTCACGCTGGTTGAGCTGCTCATCGTCGTCACGATCATCGTCTCGCTCGTGTCGATCCTGCTGCCGTCAATCCAGAGTGCGGTGACAAGTGCCCAGCGGACGGCCTGTCTGGCCAATCTGCGAAGCATCAACACCGCGCTCTCGGGCTACGCTGCCGACTGCTTCGGCGTCTACCCCACGATCCGGGACCCGGCGCTCTCTTATTATGCCGACGCCTACGACTGGCGTTACACCGGCGGTTCCTACAGCGGTTCATTGGCCAATCGCCCGGCGCTGGGCTTTGGCCTGGTGGTCGCCACCGGTCAGTTGCCCGTCGCGGGGCTTGGCAAGGTGATCCACTGCCCGTCGTACAACACCCTGGACAACGCCAGTTCCCCGGGCACCGGCATGGACGTGCCACAAAGTGGTGGCGCCACCTACGGCGGCAGCTATTGGGACTCGAAGCCCGGCTGGCGCATCATCGGAAGCTACAACTACCGGGGCCTGTCGTATTACCTGCAGCACGGCTCGAAGCTGATGACCACGCGACAGGCCGTGTCGGATTTCGTGATGGGTGTCGATACGCCCGACACGAGGTTCCGCGGGTGGCAGAGCCAGTTCAACGCCCACGGCGGATACAATCGCGTATTCGGCGACGGTGCCGCATCATTCATGGTCGACCCGAACTATGAAGTGGACGGGATCGTCTCGCGTTACATCGGCTTGGGCCAACGCGGCACGGTCGACGGCCGAGGCGGCGGCGGCGGCACCGGCAACGGGGCGCTCGATGAGGACATCTACAAACTCATGGCCACGCATCCGTGAAGTCGTCTTGATAGAGAGTTGCCACCTCTGGAATGACTCGTCGCAGAGACCGCAGAGAACGCAGAGTCATACGGGGCGGATTCAATTCTGAAGCGCAACGCCCCTCGGGGCGATGTCAATTAAGCTGGGTGAACTGAGGCTCTGCGAAACCCGCCATGGCTTTTTTCACTGTTTTACACGGCGCGGGTGGGATAAACTCTTCAAGAGCAGAGCCGGCATCGTGCCGGGCCGAGGCCGTTTGGGAAATGTCGGCTAAATCATTTGCGTGGAGCAGAACCGATGAAATCACTTTCATGGCTTGTCGTGTGCCTGATTGGCGTGACGGTCGCGCTGGTGTCGGCGGTCGAAAAGCAGGGCAAGCCGCATGCGCCGATCACTGCGGTGATTGTGCGGTCCGCGGTGTACTCGAATGAGGGGATCGCGCACACCACGGCGATCAACATCCTCGACAAAGGGACGATTGCAAAACTCGAAGCATTTTTCCCCGACTACGACAAATCTCCGTCGTCAAAAAACCCGCCTGTCGGTTGGGTAGAAGGGTATTGCGTCTATTTCAACTTCGGCGATGGCCGGTCGATCGAGGTGACAGTCGCCAGCAATGACAACGGCGGGATCTGGACGATGGGCGATGGCGATCTGGCGACCAATGGGAATTTTGCCAAGTTCGTCGAAGACCTCGAGAGCCGTAAACGGGCCAAGAAGTAGCGACGGGTGAAGTTGTGATGGGGTTCACATTGCTTCGTGCGCTTGCGGCGATGCCGCACGCATCAGCGGGCAAGCCCGCCGGCTAAATGGCCGAGCGAGAATCACTGCGATTCGTGTTACTTCTCGCTTTTCTCGGGCGCTTCGGCGGGCTTGCGATGGCGGTCGCCGTCGCGCTTGTGCATGGCCTCGGTGGCGGCTTTGACGTCCTGTGCGGTGGCGGTCCAGGCGACGGTGAAGCTGGAGCCGTCGATCTTATAGGTCAGGGCGTCGATCACCTTCTTGACCTCGGGCAGGTCGCCGTAGCGCATGGATCCGAGGGCTTTGAAACCGTCGGCGATCAACTTGAAGTTCGCCGCCTGCTCGGGGGTGTCGGCGGTAAATCCGTATTGCCCGGTGATCTGGCCATCCTTATTCGTCCAGAGCGCTTGGGCGGCCTGGGTGGCGCGGAGGATGGGGCAGCGCGTCGTCTTGCGGTACTCGGCGGGGACGGCGATCGCCCTGGAGGAAAAGAGCACATCCTGAGTCTGCCCCTTGAGGAGCTCGGAGTCGGCGGTCAGGCCGGGCCGCTTGCCGTCGATCACGTCGATCGCGGCTTTGACGTGACTGGCGTCGGCGCCGACGACGATGAGGTTATCTTTGACGAACGCGCCGGCGATCTCCATGGATTTACCATGGCCGTTCTCGGTCCAGGTGTGGAGGGTGTGGCCGTTGTAGTCGGCGGTCTTGACGTCGGCGTGCTTGGCCTTGAGTTCAGCGGTGAGCTTGGCTTGGTCGGCTTTGCGGACGTGGAAGATGACGACGCCGAAGTCGCCTTCGTACTGGGTGGCGTAGAGGGTGACGCCCAGCAGGTCCTGCATGGGGTTCATGCCCAGCTTCTGGGTCATTTCCTCGATGTGTTCCTTGTGGCGCGGGTCGCTGGTGGTTTTGTCGATCCATTCCTGGACAAGCGGCAGGGCGTGTATGGCTTCAAAGTCGACGTGGCCGTACCACTGGGCCTTGGCGTCCACCTGCGCGGGGACTAGCGGGGCGGCTCCGGTGGATTGCGTCACCGCTGCCAACACGATTGCCGCGAGGAGGATTGTGAGATTGCGCACGAGGTTCTCCTGAGTTTGAGCTGGCATCGGGTCGCTGCAGCATTTGACAATACCCCGTCGCTGCATCGCCGGTTGCACTATATCGCACATTTTACGGATGTCCTTGGACCGACACGATACCGATGTTGAACTTGAATAGTTTGCTCTGCCCGTCGCGTGTGCAAAAGACGGGTGCCGCAGCGGTCACCCTCGTGATGGTCGAGGTATTTGGCGTTCGGTGTTATTGAAATAATTATTCAGATAAATAAATGAATTATTTCTGGTTGTGATCGCTCGCGCGGATGCTTAGCATCGCTTTCGGATCAAGTTCGATCTTCATGTCTGCGCCGTTGTTGAGGCGCTTGGGGTGCAAAAAATGGGTAGCGGCTCAGTCGGCTCGGCGTGGCTCGTGAGGGTGGTGACCGTTGTCGCTGTTTTTGGCGCGCTGTCGAGCGCCGGGACGGCGCACGCGCAGCAGGCCGGGGCGCCGCCGCCGCCGGTGTGGCGCATCCCGTCGCCCAGGGCCGATGCGAAGAATCCGACCGAGGCGTCGCCCGCTTCGGTGGCCCGCGGCAAAGGGATCTTCCTGCAGAACTGCGCCATGTGCCACGGCAACACCGGCAACGGCGACGGCCCGGCGGCCCCCGCGCTGACACCGAAGCCGGCTCACCTCTCGCGCCCCGAAATGTGGCAGCAGCCCGATGGCGAGCTGTTCTGGAAAATCGCCGAGGGCCGCGCGCCGATGCCCCCCTTCGGCGCCATCATCACCGATACGCAGCGCTGGGATGTCGTCAACTTCCTGCGCACGCTGTCGGTCAGGCCCGAGGGTGTCGTGCCGATGGCCGTCCCCGCGCCCGCCGGTGCACCGCCCGTTGCGCCGCTGGTGCCCACGGGCTTCGTCTCACGCGCCGAACATGATGCCTTGAAGGCGGAGATGGAAGCCCTCAAGGCACGCCTCGCCGCGATCGAGCATCCCGGCGCACCGGTCACACCGTCGCCCACACCCACGCCGACCACGCCGACGCCCCCGGCCACCGCGGTAGTTCCGCCCGCGCCCGGCACAACACCGACTCCCGCTCCCGGTACTGGCGTCGCAACACAGCCCAATCCGCCCTCGCAGTTCACACGCGATCTCACTGCGCTTAACGAGGCCATCCGTCCCAGCGATGGCCACTTCTTGGTCACCGGCGACCTCGGCGTGAACTTCACCGCTCAAAAGGGCTCCAACAGCACCTTCTCCGCGGGGTTCAGCCCGCTGTTCCTCTGGCAGGTCAACGACCGCATCCTCGTCGAGGCCGGTCTGGACTTCTCAATCGACAACGATCCCAACGGCGAGAATGCCTCCACCAGCACCGAGCTGTCGCTGGCCAACCTCTCCTACATTGTCAACGATCATCTCATCGTTGGCGGCGGGCTCTTCGTCGTGCCGTTCGGCCTGTTCCATAGCCGCCTCGATCCGCGATGGATCAACAAGCTCCCCGATGAGCCGCTGCCCTACGGCGACGCGGGCATCGCCCCCAACGGCGCAGTCGGATTCTTCGCCAGCGGCGGCTGGGCCCTGGGCACCAGCAAGATCAATTACGCCTTCTACGTCAGCAACGGCCCGACGCTCATCACCGACAATCCCGATGCCGCCGGCAGCCTGAGCTTCGATAATTTCAACGACCCCAACAACAACAAGGCCGTCGGCGGCCGCGTCGGGTACCTGCCCATCCCCGAGCTGGAGTTCGGCTACTCCTTCCAGGTCGCGCAGGTCGATCCCAACGGTTTCGAGAAGACCGACGCGCTCGTGCAGGCCATCGACGTCAGCTACAAACGCGAGTTTGCCGAGATCGACGGCACCATCGACGTCCGCTCCGAGTTCATCTGGTCCCACGTCGATCGCGCGACATACCAGACCTTCGATGGCGACGGCAACACGACGTTCGGCCCGTCGAGTTTCACGAACAATCGCAACGGCGGTTATGTGCAGGCCGCGTACCGGCCCACGATGATCCACGACAGCTTCATCGGCAATCTCGAAGGCATCGTCCGCTACGACTGGCTCGCCACGCCTTCGCAGTCGCCGGGCGGCGGCCGGGACAGCCGCGTCACGCTGGGCATCGATTACTGGATCGCGCCGCAGACCGTCTTCAAGGTCGCCTACGAGATCGACCACAACAAGACCGGCCCGTCGGCCAACGCGTTCATGCTCGAATTCTCCACCGGTTTCTGAGAGCCACGCCATGAAAAAAATAAACGCCACACGTTACGCCGTTTCGCCGCTTTTTGTTTTTGCGATCCTCGGCCTCTTCTACGCCGCGGGCTGCAGCGCGCCGCCGACGACCGGTGAAAAGCCCGAGCCTGCGCCCGTCGCCTCGGTCGACAACAAGCCCGGCGCCCAGCTCTGGGCCGAGAACTGCACGCGCTGCCACAATCTGCGCTCGCCGACCGATTTCACGCCCGCGCAGTGGTCGATGGTCGTGCATGAAATGCGCATCCGCGCCGGCCTGACGGGCGAAGAGCAGCGCCGCATCCTCGCGTTTCTGCAGTCGAGCAGCCGGTAAGCGAATGTTCTGCATCTCCGGTGCCACGGCGGGCTGCTCACTCCCACCGTGTCTTCAGTCCGCGCACGGCGGGAGTAAGCAACCCGTCGTGGCACGAAGAATGTGGCAGACGGGCCCGCACTTTTCTGTGGTGCCAGCTGGGGTGTGACGTGCGAAAAAGTTTCGGGCCGCTGGGCCTCGGGATGCGCGGGGCGATGTTTTCCGGGGCTTTACGGCACCCGGCTACCGAAAGTGGCCGCCCGCCGGGCCTGGGGAGGAGCGGGGAAACACGCCGCAAGCGGCGTCGCTAAACGGGGGAATAGGCGGGGGATTTGTGCATGTGTCACGTGCGCGAATATCCGTGATGCGGCGGTCTGCCCATCTTCACATTTTTATCGCCAAAACCACTGAAATATAGGGTTTTACCGGATTTCATTCGGGTGGGCGGTGATCTAGAATTTGTCTGTCACCGCGCCCGGCGTGTCCCACCACGCAAGGAGAGAGCATGTTCCCATTCCAAGGTCGAATCGGGCGGTCGCTTCGCAAGGGCAAGGCTCGCGGCGGATCAATCGGCGTGACGCGCGGGCTTGAGATGCTCGAAACACGGATGATGCTGTCGGGCGTTTCGGCGGCTCCGACGGGCGTTGTGGCGACTGGAGTTTCGCCGAGTTCGATCACGGTGACGTGGAAGGCCAACGCCGACACGGCCGTGACGGGCTATGACGTGTTTGAACGCATCTTCATCAAGGGCATCGGCGGCAAGGGCAGCCATCCGGGCCATTATGTTTACAACACCATCGCGACCAATCTGACGGCGACGACCGACACGATCACGGGCCTGGTCGGCGGGACGTTCCACACCTACGTCGTCGCGGCGGTCGATCCGGCGGGCGTGTCGGGTTACTCGGCGCTGGCGACGGCTGAGACATGGGTCGCGCCGACGCTCTCGCTGGGCAATGCCTTCCTGCTCAGCAATGGCGCTGTCTTTTCGAGCCCGGTCGATGTCACCGCGGGACAGATCGTGCAGGTCAAGATGGTCGCTGCGGGCAGCCCGGTTTCGTACGCGCTGGTCAGCGGCCCTTCGAATGCGACGGTCAACGCCACGACCGGTTTGCTGACCTTCAGGACTGGGGCCGCCGACGTCGGCACGGTGCCGATCACGCTTAAGGCATTCAACACGCTGGGCACGGTGACCCAGACGATCAGCTTCAATGTCAACGCCGCCGACCCGTCGCTTTTGGCGCCCAAGATCACGCTCAGTGGAACCTCGCTGACCTACAACGGCCAGAACCGGCAGGTGTCGGCGACGGTGGTCGGGACGGATGGCGTGACGCCCGTCGCCGGCACGGTTGTCTTCGCCTACAAGGGCTCGCCGACGCTGCCGCACGATGTCGGCACGTATGGTGTGCTGGCCACGTTCACCAGCGCTGATCCGGCCTACGCCAACGCGACGCTGCTGATGAACATGTCGATCTACAAGGCGACGCCGGTGTTCAGCTCGCTGACCCAGCCGACGATCGCGATCGGCGAGGCGACGGCGGTCGTTTCGGCGCACCTGGCGACGGGGGCGGCGTACCCGACGGGCGACGCGGTGACCGTGACGCTCAACGGCATCAAGCAATCGGCGATCGTCGATTCGCTGGGCAACATCACGACGACGTTTGACACCGCTGCGCTGGCTCTGGGGCCGCACACAGTGACGTACGCATTCGTCGGCGACGCGAACTTCAATGCCTCGGCGACGGCCAGCGGGACGCTGAATGTGATCCCGACGGCGGTGCCGAAGATCACGAAGAATCCCGTGGCGAATATCGAGGTGACGGCGGGCGATCCGGTGTCGTTCACCGCGACGGCCTCGGGGAGCCCGACGCCGACCGTGCAGTGGCAATACAGCAGCGACGGCGGGCTGACGTTCACCAACGTCACCAGCAACGTCTCGGCGACCACGACCTCGCTCGTGATCAATTCCACGCTGGCCATGAACGGCTACCGCTTCCGCGCGGTGTTCACCAACAGCGTCGGCACGGCGATCAGCGCCGTCTCGGTCCTGACGGTGACGGCGTTCTAATTCGGCGAAAAGGAGCGGTCGATACGGCAGTCGGGCGCGGCGACGCAGCCCGGATTGCCTGCTGCGCCTCGTCCGTGGTGCCAGCGGGAACTGGGGGAAAAGAATTCTTGCCGCGGATTTGCGTCCGCATGGGTTATATCGCTCCTTACTGCTGTCAACGCGAATGGAACGGAAAAGACGGGCAAGGAAGCACTTGAACGGGAGCAGGGACGCGATGAACGGTGTGACGAAATTGATCCTCTGGGCGGCGGCGAGCGGCGGGATGATTTACCTGGCCTTCGCACCGCAAAACGGACTCATCCGGCAGGGACCCTGGGCGGCGATCGGCATCGGACTCATCGGGGCGGCGGTGTGGAAACACTGCACGACCCAGCGCAACGAAGACGCTGAGCCGGTGCGCGTCCGGGCGGACTGAACAAGAGAAACAGCGAACCGCAAGGTTCGCAGAACAGATCAAGACGGGTTGGCGTCGTTCAAAAATTGACCACCCGCGTCCGCAAGCCCGATCGGCGTCCTGCCGATCGGGCTTGTCATTTCTGAAACGGGAGTCTCGGGTTTTGCGTCTCGCGTCTCGTGTTTTGAAGTGAACACAAGGCATCGGGGCATTCCATATGCGTTGACGCGAGACTCGGGACCCGAGACACGAGACGGCAACCCGTTGCCGGGTTGCAAAACATCGCCTCTCTCCATATTGTGACCGCCTTCACAGACGCTGCGCGGATGGACGCCGCCGGTCTGTTTACGGCACACGGCCCGACCCCCGGGTTGACCCCGTGCTCCGGCCGATTCTGAGACCTTGCCGGCATGATCAATTACGCCATTTACACCGCTTCGCTGCTGGGGGCGCTGGCCCTTTTCTTCTCCCTTCCGCACCGCCTTTCCATGGCGCGGTTCGGTGGCGTGCTGGGCGTCGCGGCGCTCGCGCTGCTCATGTTCTGGCTGCTGTCGCTACTGCCGGCCGGTGAGCCGGGCGATCATCCGACCATTTACTACTATCTGTTCACGCTCATCAGCCTCGCCGCCGGCTCGCGCGTGGTGACGCACCCCCGGCCGGTCTATTCCGCACTCTACTTCGTGCTGGTGATCCTCTCGTCGGCCGGGATGCTCGTGCTGCTGCAGGCCGAGTTCATGGCCTTTGCCATGGTGATCATCTACGGCGGGGCGATCCTCGTCACGTACATGTTCGTGATCATGCTCGCGACCATGCCGCAGTCGGCCGACGGCCCGGACATCTCACCGGCGTATGACCGCGAGGCGCGCGAGCCTCTGGCGGCGGTGTTCATGGGATTCGTGCTGCTCGCCGTGCTGCTGAGCATCATCTTCAGCCCGGCCGGCGGGCCGGCGGTCAATCCGAGCTTCCGTGTCCGGCCCGCCACGGCGGTCGTGGACGTCGCCAAGAAGCTGAACATGGAAGACCCGATCATCCGCAATCGGCTCGAGGTCATCCTGCAGGACCAGGGCAAGATCCGCGTCGGCGAGAACATCTACGCGGTGATCGACCACGTCGATGACGCCAAGAACCACACCTTTGATGTCGATCTGCGTCAGTCGGTGGGCACGCCCGGTCGCATCGTCCGGCTCGATGACGCGGTGCTGGCGGAACTCGTGCCGAACATCGAGCAGGTGGGCATGAACCTGTTCAAGGGCCACACGCTGGGCATCGAGCTCGCGGCGGTGATCCTGCTGCTGTCGATGGTGGGGGCGATCGTCATCGCCCGCCGACCCGTGCCGGAGCAGAAATTGAGCGGGTTTGAGATGGCGCCGACGCATCAACCGTAAGAAACGGAAAACACGGCCCAAGGGCCGTGGCTAAACGAAGAATATGAACGACACGATCACGACACTGACGCTCAACCACTACCTGCTCACCGGCGCGGCGCTGTTCGCGCTGGGCATGATCGGTTTCGTGTCGAGGCGGAATCTGATCGTCATGTTCCTCTGCACCGAGATGATGTTCCAGGGCATCATCGTCACGCTGGTGGCGGCGAGCCGCTTCCATCAGAACTACGACGGGCAGACGTTCGTGATCTTCGTGCTGACGATCGCCGCGGCCGAAGCGGCGCTGGCGCTGGGCCTGGTGGTCCTGCTCTTCCGCCGCAAGCACACGCTGGACGCACAGGCGTGGGCCGACATGAAGGGCTGATCCGAACTACTCCGCACTCCGCATTCCGAACTTTCCAATATGCTCACTCTCGCTGACGCCAATCCGACGATCGAACTCGCCAAGTGGATCCCCGTCCTGCCGTTCGCGGCGATGGCGATCTGCGGGCTGCTCTGCTGCTTTCACAGCGAGGGGCTGCGCCGTTTGGCCGCGCTGGTGACGACGGCGTCGATCCTCGGTGCGTTTGTGATTAGCGTGATGGTGATGATGGCGGTACGGGCCGACAGCGTGCCGCAGGCGCACCTCGTCAAGCTCTTCGACTGGATCCACATCGGCACGCCCGGAACCGCCGGGGCCTTCACCGCCGACATCAGCTTCTACATCGACACGCTGACCTGCGTGATGCTCATGGTCGTGACCGGCATCGGCACGCTCATCGCCTGGTACGCCTCGGGCTACATGGCCGGGGATCACGGCTACGCCCGCTTCTTCGCCTACATCGCGCTCTTCATCTTTGCGATGACCTCGCTGGTCATGGCCGACAATCTGCTGCTGCTATACCTCGGCTGGGAAGGCGTCGGCGCCGCTTCGTACCTGCTCATCGGCTACTACTACCGCAAGCCCTCCGCCGTCGCCGCGGCGAAGAAGGCGTTCATCGTCAACCGCATCGGCGACTTCGGTTTCGCGCTGGGGCTGATGGCGACGTTCGTGATCTTCGGGACCATCAAATACGCCGAGATTTTCCCCGCCGCGACGGTGACCCGCAGCGTGCAGGTCGTCAACGGCGAGGCGCAGGTTCCGCACACGGGCATCTCGCTGCACAACGATGACATGGCGGAGGACGTGAAGCGTCCCGCTGCTCCCGCCGCCGCCCCCGTCGCCGATCACGAGGCCAAGGCCGTCGATGGCGCCGAACACGCCGAGAAGTTTGACACGATCAGCAAAGCCGAGCTCGTCACGCTCAAGCAGGACGCGAGCCCCGCCGGCCGCGGTGTCCTCGCCAAGCTCGATCCCAAGCAGAATTGGTGGCTTCTTGCGATTCCCTTCCTTCTCATGCTCGGCGCGTTCGGCAAATCCGCGCAGCTCCCGCTGCACGTCTGGCTGCCCGACGCCATGGAAGGTCCGACACCCGTCTCCGCCCTCATCCACGCCGCGACGATGGTCACCGCCGGCGTCTACATGATCGCCCGCCTCATCACGCTCTTCCAGCTCAACCCCATCGCCCTGCACACCATCGCCTGTGTCGGCGCGACCACCGCGATCTTCGCCGCCACCATCGCACTCTGCCAGTACGACATCAAACGCATCTGGGCCTACTCGACTCTCTCGCAGCTCGGCTTCATGTTCGCCGGCGTCGGCGTGCTCGGCACCACCGGCGCGGTCTTCCACCTCTTCACCCACGCGTTCTTCAAGGCTCTGCTCTTCCTGACCGCCGGCTCCGTGATGCACGCCCTCGCCGGTCAGCTCGATCTCCGCAAGATGTCCGGCCTGTTCCGCAAGATGCCCGTCACCGCGGTCCTCATGCTCATCGGATGCCTCGCGCTGGCCGGCATCCCCGGCACCGCGGGCTTCTACTCTAAGGACACGATCGTCACGGACGTCATGCTCGCCGTGCCCAACCTCGGCTGGGTCCTCATCGCCACCGCGCTGCTCACCGCGTTCTACACCTTCCGCCTCTGGTTCCGCGTCTTCCTCGGCGAAGAGAAGTACGAGATGGGCCACGAGCACCACGGCTACGAAGTGGACCACATCCCCGATGACCACGCCCACGGTCCGCACGAAATGCCTTTCTTCGGCATGAACCTGCCGCTTTGCGTCCTGGCCGTCGGCGCGATCGCCGCGGGATTCATGTGCCAAAGCTGGATGGCCAGCATGATCACCGACTCTTCGGCACACGTCGAAGCGCACCACACCGAAGCGGCCGTCAAAGCCCACGAGGACATGCACCGCTTCGTCGGTCTCGTCACCGGCGGCGGCGCCGTTGTGATGATCGCCCTCGCCGCATTTTTCCACTGGATCAACCGCCCGCTGACCGCGAAGATCGCCACCAATCCCGTCGTCGCCCCCATCGTCCGCCTGCTCAACAACAAGTACTACATCGATGAGCTTTACGACTACGTGATCCGCCTGCCGCTCCGTGCGGTCGGCTGGATCAGCTACCTCTTCGATCGCCTGATCATCGACGGCCTGGTCGATGGCGCGGCGAAGCTGCCGCGCGGCGTCGCCTTCTTCGCGGCCCTCGCCCAGCGCGGCGCCCTGCAGGGATACGCGATGACCATGGCCATCGGCCTGGTTGTCATCCTGTTCGTCGTCGCGTGGAAAGTGATGGCCGGCCAATGAGCATGGGAATGACTACAACTCTGGCACTCGGCTTCGGCGGATCGACCATGCTCATGTGGATCGTCCTCCTGCCGCTCTTCAGCGCGCTCGTGATCGGCCTCTTCCCCAAGGCGCTGGCCCGCACCATCGCCTTCGGCATCAGCCTCGTCGTCTTCGCCATCAGCCTGAAGATGGCCTTCGAGTTCAACTGGTCCGCGACCGGCGGCACGATGCAGTTCGTCTCCACCGCCAACTGGATCGATCTCCTCGGCGTCCACTTCAGCCTCGGCATCGACGCGATCAGCCTCTGGCTCATCCTCCTCACCACGTTCCTGATGCCGCTCACCATCCTCGGCACCTGGAACGACGGCGACAAACGCCCCGTCGAATTCTACCTCTGGCTCATGGTGCTCCAGGCGGCGCTCATCGGCGTCTTCGCCGCGACCGATCTGATCCTCTTCTACGTCTTCTTCGAGATGACGCTCGTCCCGCTCTTCTTCCTCATCGGCATCTTCGGCTCGGCGAATCGCCACTACGCCGCGATCAAATTCTTCCTCTTCACACTCACCGGCTCGGTCTTCACGCTCGCCGGCATCCTCTACGTCGCCTGGTGGCACGCGAATCAGCCGGGCCAGGCCTGGACCTTCAACATCCCGCAGCTCGTCGAGGCCGGCCGGGCGATGAGCTTCGAGCAGCAGTCGCTTGTCCTCGCCGCGCTCTTCGCCGGTTTCGCCGTGAAAGTGCCGCTCTTCCCCGTGCACACATGGCTCCCGCTCGCGCACACCGAAGCCCCGACCGCCGGCTCCGCGATCCTCGCCGGTGTCCTGCTCAAGCTCGGCTCCTACGGCATCCTCCGCTTCGCCGTGCCGATGTGCCCCGAGGCGCTCGTCCACTACGCTCCGCTCATCGCCGTCTTCTGCATCATCGGCATCATCTACGCGGCCCTCGTCTGCTGGGTCCAGTCCGACATCAAGAAGCTCGTCGCCTACTCGTCGGTCAGTCACATGGGCTTCTGCATCCTCGGCATGGTCGCGCTCAACACGATCGGCCTCAGCGGCTCGGTGATCTACATGATCAACCACGGCCTCTCGACCGGTGCGCTCTTCCTCTGCGTCGGCATGATGTACAACCGTTACCACACCCGCGAGATGGACAACCTCTCGGGCCTCGGCCGCCGCATGCCGGTGTGGGGCTTCTTCATCGTCTTCTTCTCGCTGGCCAGTGTCGGCCTGCCGGGCCTCAATGGTTTCGTCGGCGAGTTCCTGACCATCCTCGGCGCGTTCACCAGCGCGAATCTGCTCGGCCCGGCGTATGCCGCGGTCGCCGCGCTGGGCCTGATCCTCGGCGCGATCTATGTGCTCTACATGCTCGGCCGCGTGGTGATGGGCCCGCTCAAGGAGCCCGCCGACGCCGCCGGTCACGTGCATGATCTGAACTTCAAGGAGATCGCGGCCCTCGCCCCGATCGCCGTCGCGTGTCTCGTGCTCGGCCTCTACCCCACGCCGCTGCTCAAGAGTCTCGAGCCCTCGCTGACCTACATCTCCAAGCCGGCGACCGACATCCTCGCGGCACGTGACAAGGCCTCGAAGATCGCCGAAGCTCCCGCTCCCTCCAGCGCCGCGCACGTCATCGTTCCGGCCTTCGCGGAGGCTCAACGATGAACCCGATGTACATCAAAATCCAGACGCTCTACCCCGAGATCATCCTCACCGCCACGGCGTTCTTCGTGATGATCGTCGGGCTCAGCCCTTCGGCCGCCGTCCGCCGCGCGACGTATCACCTGTGCATGCTCTCGCTGATCGTCGCCGGCATCATCTCCGCCGTCAGCGCCAATCCCGTCGGTTCGGTCGTGATCGCCGGCAATCTCGCGGTCTACATCAAGGTCGCCGTGTGCATCATCGGCCTCGTGCTGCTGATGACCGCCGCCGAATTGCCCGATGAGGCCGGCGACGACCCGGACCCGCGCAAGACCTACGACGCCGGCAACACCAGCCGCGGCGAGGTATACGGATTCCTGCTCCTCTCGCTCGTCGGCGTCATGCTCTGCGCCGGGGCCGATGACCTGGTCTGGCTCTTCCTCGCGCTCGAACTGACGAGCCTGCCGACCTACGTGCTGGTTGCCACGAGCCGCAGCAGTATCAAGGCCCCCGAGGCCGGCGTGAAGTACTTCTTCCTCGGAGCCTTCGCCGCCGCGATCTTCCTCTACGGTTTCGCCCTCATCTACACCGCCACCGGCACCACCTATCTCAGCCAGATCCACGAGGTCTTCACCACGCAGGGCGTCTCGGCCCTCGCCACGGTCGGCGTGGTCCTGGCCATCGTCGGCCTCTGCTTCAAGATCGCCGCGTTCCCGATGCACGGCTACGCCGCCGACGTCTACCAGGGCGCCGCGACGCCGATCACGACCTTCCTCGCCTTCGTCCCCAAGACCGCCGGTTTCGTCTCGCTGATCCTGCTGCTCGGCGCCGTCGGCTGGCCGCTCGAAGCGCAGCAGTACATCGTGCACTCCAAGGTCGCCGGCGTCGCCGACCAGACGCTGCACACCGGCGCGGTGATCGGCTGCGTCCTGTGGATCATCGCCGTCGTCACGATGTTCCTCGGCAACACGCTCGCGCTGATTCAGAGCAACGTCAAACGCGTTCTCGCCTACTCGTCCATCGCACACACCGGTTACATGCTCGTCGGCCTCGTCGCCGGTCCCGTCGCCGCACCGGGGAATGCCGGCGGCGGCATGTTCATCCGCAACGGCATCGCGGCGCTGCTGTTCTACATCGTCGCCTACGGCGCGATGAACCTCGGCGCCTTCGCCGTCCTCGGCATGCTCAGGAAGAAGGGCGAAGAGGCCGAGACGTTCGACGACCTGCGCGGCCTGGCCAAGCGCGAGCCCGTCCTCGCCGCCATCATGGCGATCTGCGTCCTGAGCCTGACCGGCATCCCGTTCCTCGTCGGGTTCTGGGGCAAGCTCTTCATCTTCGGCTCGGCAATTTCCGCAGGTTACTACTGGCTGGCCATCCTCGGCGTCCTCAACTCCGCCATCGGCGCCTACTACTACCTCCGCATCATCGGCGTCTGCTATCTGCATGAGCCAATGCCCGGCACCGAAGCCGCACGCCTGCCGTCGCGCAAGTTCGCCGCGGGATTGTCCGCCGTCGCCGTGATCGTCCTGTCGATCAGCGCCGGGGCTCTGGTCTCCGCCGCCGGCGACGCCGCCGCCGAGTTCCGCCCCCATCCCCCGCAGCATCCCACCGCGGAAGTGCCCGTCACCCCGGCACCGGCTCCCGCCCCCGTCGCCGCCGTGCCCGCCGCCGCCCACTGATCCCTCTCCTCTCCGCCGCTTGCGGCTTCGCGGGCAAACGGAGCGTTAAGCCGCAACCGGCGATGGCACCGACCCATCCATTAATCGCTGCATCTGTTCGACTTGTGTCGTAACTTGCCCACGCCGCACATCCCCGCCCCCATTCCCATATAATGGCCCCCTTGGCCGGACCCCGCCGTCGTCCGCCGTCGCCCCGTTCCCTTCCGTCCTGAACCCCGAACCCTGAACCCTCCATGGCCAGCAGCCGCATCCTTGTCGCCGTCTCCACGCCCTGGGCTTCCGAGAAGCTCAGCGCGACCATCCGTGACCTGGCCCAGCGCCTCGCCGCCTCGGTCGTTGTCGCCCACGTCGCCAAGCCCACCGAGTCCGACGAGACCGCCGAGGACACCAAGCTCCGCGGCGAGCAGACGCTCTCGACCCTCACCGCCAAGCTCGTCGAAGCCTCCATCCCCGCCGAGGGCCTGCTCCTCTACGGCGACGACATCGCTCGCGCCCTCCTCAACGCAGCCGAAGCCCAGCACGCGACGCTCATCGTCATGGGCCTCTCCGGCAAAGGCGCCATCGCCCGCTTCCTCCAGGGCGACGTCCCCTCCAGCGTGACGAAGGCGACCACCATCCCCGTCCTCCTCATGCCCGCCGACTGGTCGGGGACGGTCTGACGTCGTTGTCTTGCCGCTCGCGCCTTAGCGTTCCCCGTTGTACGTCCTGCCGCACCAATCAATCCTTATACAACCACGCCAAATCAAAGCTCGTGATCTGCGTCGCGGAGAGCTGCGGGTAGTGCTTCTCGCCGGTCGAGCAGTGGGCCAGCAGGACGCGATCACCCACGAATTCGATGGCGGTGTAGCAGTACCAGCCGGCGGGGTC
>JAYVTU010000054.1:0-38694 GCA_043788485.1 Planctomycetota bacterium | reverse complement strand
CCCAAGCCCCACAAGCTACTGAACAGGCCACGCCACGTGCTGCGAAAAGCCCTTAAATTACAGAGAAAATCCGTCTAACTTAATGCCATTAGTGTCAGGCCCGCCTTTCGGATTTGTATTCGAGCCCCCGGGGCGATTGAGTTTTAGCCCCGTGGCGATGGCCTCGGAGCCCGGGGAAGGCGGCGGGCGTTTATTTTTTCGTCTTTGTCTTTGAGCCCCTTGGGGCGATTGAGCCGTTCCCTTCAATCGCCCTGAAGGGCTCCGCGGAAGAAGAAGGGGAAGAGAAAAATATTGGGCGTCGCGTTTTCCCCGGGCTCAGGAGGACCTTCGCCGCGGGGCTAAAACTGAATCGCCCGGGTGGGCTCGGGACGGCGGGCGAGCCCGCCGGCTAAATGGGGGAGGGAAAATGGTGTCGGTACTGTTCTCAGGTCTGTTGAGATCGTCAGTTTGTGGGCACGGGGACGAGCTTGGTTGGGTAGCGGCGGTTGGCGTTCCACTCGCCGACGTAGATCGCGCCTTCGCTGTCGACATAGAGGTCGTGGCAGTGGAGGAAGACGGGCTCGGCCTGGAACATCGGCTGGAGCTTGCCATCGATGTAGACGGGCTCCGTTCCACCGGGGGCGCTGATGACGCGGTGGGTCTTGCGATCCAGGACGAGGACGAAGCCGGAGTGGTCGAGTTTCTTGCCGGTGCCGTGGTCTTTGCTCCAGCAGACGGCGGTGTAGAGGCGGTCGCCCCGGATGACGAGCTGGCCGGCGAAGGCTCCGGGCAGGTCGATCTTGTCGACGAATTGGCCGTCGAGCGTGAAAGCCTTGATCTGGTTTTCGTTGCGGGAAGGGACCCAGACGAGCGTCTGCGCGGGGTTGGATGTGTCGATCGAGACGCCGTGGGCGTTGCTGAGATTGTCCTCCTTGCCGGGTTTGGGGCCGCCCCATTTGCGGAGCAATTGGCCCTCGAAGGAGTATTCGTAGATGAAATCGGAGGCGTAGCCGTCGGCGACGAGGATCTTGTGGTCGGCGGTGACGGCGACGTCGCAGGGCATGAATTTCCGGTTGGCCGATTGGCCGCCCTCGACCTCGCCGGGCGTGGGGAGTTTGCGGACGATCGTGCCGTCGGTTTTGAGGATCGTCACGCGTCCGTTGCCGGCGTGCGGGGTCCAGCCTTCTGCGCCGAAGTGCCAGCCGCAGTCGACGTGGATGAGGTATTCCTCGCCGTCCTTCTCGAAGAATTCGAGGCCGTGCCCGCCCAGGAGGCCGGCCCCGAAGGCGCGGACGAACGTGCCGTCCTTCTTAAAGACGAGGAATGCGTTCTTGGGATGGTCGGTGACGAGATAGATCAGGCCATCACGTCCCTCGGCCAGGGCGTGGGAATTGATGACGGGCGCGACGGCGGGCTCGACCTTGGCCCATTGCGAATCGACGCGGTATTTCGCGGCGCCGTGGCCGATGATTTTCCCATCGGCGACAAGGGCGACGGGCGTTTCGGGTTCACCGGGGTTCAGGCCGTCGTGGCCGAAGACGCCGCCACCGGCGGTGAGGAGCAGAATGGCGGGGATGACGATGAGGCGCCAAGGTCGGGACATGGGACGCTCCGTTAGCCGGTCGATCTCGGGGCGGCGGCAGTGCGCGGCATCATACCAACGGGCTGCGGGGCCGACGGCGGTCGGTTGCCTTGAGGCGAGCGTCGAGGCGTAAGCCCGACGTGCAAACCGCGCGAAGACGCAAGCGGCAAGACAAACGACAAACGGGAAAATCAGTGGGTCGTTTGCGTTTCTGGTTTTGTCGGAGCCGGAGTGGTGCGCGGGACGATGCGGATGTCCATCGGGGCGCTGACGGCGGGCTGGCCCGGTTCGCCGGGGGTGATGATGCAGCACTCGTCGAGTTCGCGTTTGCAGTCGGTGACGCCGTCGTCGGCGGCGCAGCCTTCGGCGGTGTGGGTTTCGCAGTGGGCGGCGCGGCGTGCGGCGCCCTTGCGCTTGGCCTGCCAGCGTGCGACGCGCCAGGTGCCGAGCACGACGGCGATGGTGACGAACTGCCCGGCGATGCTCTCGACGGTGTTGTAGAGGCCGAGCCAGTTGCCCATCCACGCGGGCCAGGAACCGCTGGTCAGGCGGTGGACGGGGAGCCAGCCGACGGTCTGCATCGCGCGGACGGTGCCGCCGACGAAGGTGACGAGCACGAGGCCGATGAGCAGCGCGGTGATGAGGAGGATTTTGAAGTAGGGGAGCTTGAGGCCGAGCTTGAGCGCTGCGAAGCCGAGGATGATCAGCGAGACGGTTCCGATGGCGACGCCGATGCCGACCGATTGCCCGCCGGCGTCGAGGATCAGGCTCTGGAGGAACAGGACGACCTCGAATCCCTCGCGGTAGCCGATGAGGAATCCGACCATGACGAGTTCCCAGATGCTCTCGCCTTCGGAGGCGGTGTTTTTGAGGGTCGAGACCCACTGGCGCCAGTAGATCTGGTGGAAGAGCCAGTTGGTGATGAGCAGGAGGACGGCGATGGCCATGATGCCGGTGACGGCGGCGATGACCTCGCCGTAGGCGCGGAGGCTGGTGAGCACGGTCTGGCTCAGGATCCACGTCGCACCGGTGGCGACGATGCTGGCGATGATGCCCATCCAGATCCACCAGCGACGCCGGGCGTTTTCGGCTCCGCGCAGGCCCGCGAGGATCGCCACGATCACAAGGATTCCTTCGAGGCCTTCACGCAGCAGGATGCTGGCGGCGCTCATCGCCGCGGCGGTGGGGCTGATGCCGCTCTTGAGCAGGGCGGTCGCTTTTTCCAGGCCTTCGCTAACGCGGCCGTATGCCGCATGCAGTTCCTGTGCCGGCGCGTGGCGGTCGAGCAGCACTTTCACCCCGGGTTCATTGAGGCCGTCGAGCAGCAGGTGCTCGATGTCCTTGGCGAGCTGCGGATCGCGCGGCATGAGACGCGCTTCAAGCTCGGGGTCGTAGGTGGTATACGCTTCGAGCCGCAGTCGCTCGGCTTCGGCCCACTGGCCCTCGATCGCCGCCGAGAGGCTGCGTGAAAGCAGCGAGCGGGTTTCGAGCATCACCTCATCGACGATGTCCGCGGTCGTGCCGGAGCGGCCGAGCGTGATGCCGAACTCGTTCTGCAGGAGTTTCGCGGCGGCGGTCAGCGGCTCGATCACGGCGGTCTTGTCGGCCTTGGCGGCGATCTGCTGATCGGCGCTGGCCAGATGTTGATCGAGGGCGCGAACGGTGTCGTGCGTGATGTTCGAACCGGCGGCGAGCCAGAGCGGCGCGAGCTCGCCGACGATCTGGCGGGCTTGCTGCGTGAAGGTGACGGCTTCGCGGTATTCGAGGGGGACGACGACGGTGCCGTGGCGGACGCCGTTGGCGTATTCCTTGGGGATGAGCTGGACGAGCTTGAGCAGCAGGCGTTCGCGCCGCTCGCGCTCTTTGGTTGAGAGCAGGCTCGGCAACCGGGCCTCGACGGCGTCGCGGAGCTGCTCCAGCGGCACGCCGACCTTCGCCCACGATTCATGCTCGATCGCGGCGATTAGCGAATCATCGTCGGCGGGGGCTGTGGGCGGAACACCGGTCAGGCCCGCCTCGCTGCGCAGCGCAGCGGGGAGGTCGGCCAGCGCGAGCGCTTCGCCGAGTCTCTCAAGCAGGCGGCCGGGCATCGGGGTGTCGCGCTGTGTGGTGCGGATCGCCTCATCGAAAAGCTGACGGACGCGCGTGGACTGCCAGGTGATCGCCTCGCGGACGAGGATGCGTGCAGTGTCGCTGGCCTTGTCGGGGCCGAGCGTTTGGAGGAGCAGGGCGCCTTCGCTGGCCGACACGCCGCGCGGCAGGTCGAGCTCGGCGCGGAGGGCCTTGGCGGCGTCGATGCGGTTCTCACGGATGGCCCGCGCCATCTCGAGCGTGATCGCCTGCTGGAGGCGGGCGCGGAGACGGCCGACGGCCTGCGGAAGCGGGGCGGCGGTCGCCTTGATGTGGATGATCGCGCGGGCCTCGTCGCTCCACTTCACGGCGGCGGCATCGGCGCTGAGCGGCTTGTCGGCGACGTGGGCCTGCGGGTCTTCGTAATAGTCGAGCAGCTGCACATCGACCGCATCGCGCCACTGCTGCGGAGTCGCGGGAATGATCGGCGATGCGGCGAACGACAGCGTCGGCTGCGTTGCCATCGCCAGAAGTGTCAGGATTATCGCGGCAATTCGTGTCATGGAGTGGATGGGGCGAAGTGGCGGGGTTTCACTTGGTGTTGACGTCGATGCCCATGAGTGCCGCGGCCTGCGTGGCCTGGACGGTGAGCTTGTCGGCGCGTTCCTTGGCCTGCGTGCCCAGCGCGTCGATGGTCTCGACGTTCATCGCCTTCTTGAGCTCGCGGGCTTCGGCGGTGTCGATGAATTGCAGCACCTGTTCGTAGCCGAGCGTGATCTTGTCGGCCAGCGCGGCGTCCTTGGCCTTGACGCTCTCGGCCAGCGCCAGCCAGGTGAGGCGGACGCTCGTCATGATGCCGCGCATGTCCGAGATGCGCGACACGGCGACGAATCGGCCACCCGCGGCGGCACCGTATTTCTTGGTTTCCTTCCAGTCCTCGAAGTAGTCGGCGAGCGTCGGCGTCATGTTCGCCAGGACGTGGAAGCAGTCGGCGTCGGTCGGCTGCCACGACTGTGCATCCTTCTTGAGCCGGCCGTAGCCGTCGACGGCGTAGTCGGCCAGCGCATTGATCAGCGCGGGCTTCGGCAGACCGACGGGCTTGTCGAAGCCAGGGAGCGTGGCGGTGCCGTCGATGAAGCGCGGGTTGGTGCCGAAGACGGTCGGCTCGACGAGGAAGTTGTTGAGCGAGCCCTCGTGATCGATCTTCATTTCGCCGGCCTGGATGACGACGTTGGCGATATTCGCGTCGGGGCTGGCGTCCTTGGCCGGGACGCCGGCGTCGAGTTCGATGTCGTACTTCATCAGGCTCGGGACGCCCGCGACAATGCCCTCGATGTATTCGTAGCCGAAGCTGTCCATGCGCTGGTAGGCGTCGCGCATTCGCTGGATCAGCGCGGCGACCTCGGCGGGCTTGGCCTGCGCGGCGGCGGTGGGGGAGCCGGCGGCGGTGACGAGCTGGTTATATTCCGTCGCCGCTTTCTTGAGGTCCTCCGCGGCGATGTTCGTCTGCTCGACAACGGTGAGCAGATAGGTTTTGACGCCCTCTTTTCCCTTGACATCAGTCGGGATGATCGGCGTCTGCGTCGCGGCCGGCACGAGACTTGTGACCGCCAGAAGGCAGGACAATATCACACTGAGAGTTTTGGCGATTGGAGCCATATAGCCGGCAGCCCTTGAAGGGTCTAGGACGGACGGGTCATGCTAGTGAGAATGAGTCTCAATTGCAACAACTGACACGATTGCCACGCCAAAGTGGTGATTTGACGACACTTACGGCCTCCGGGTCCACCCGAATGAACTGATCTAAATGGTGGGTTCGATGGACTTGGCGGAACGTCAGGCCGTCCAGCGGCGTTCATCGGCGTGGGGATCGGCGGCGGTGCGGGGAGGGCCGAACACGTGCGTTTCGGAGAAGGCGTCGTACCACTCCATCTTCTGGAGGTCGATGCCCAGCACCCGGGCGTGGAGCCAGCGTGGCTTGAACATGGCGCGGCCGGCGCCCGAGAGCAGCGTCACGACCTCCGTCAACGTCTGCGCCAGACGCGGCCGATCGAGCCGCGGAGGGTAGAGGTTGTAGTGATGGTGAATCATCTGGCCGTCACGGAAGACCACATCGATGTCGACGACGACCGGTCGCCACGCGTTGAAGTCCAGTTGATCCGCCCACTCGCGGAGTTTCTGATCGGCAGCCCGCCAGATGTCTTCGAACTCCAGGAAATTCATGGACGCCTTTTCCGCCGGAAAAGTTCCGTGCCGGTGACGATGGAGCGTGATCTTCTGTGCGTAGATCATGGACGTTTCCCTGTCCTCTCTGACATCGGCGAATCGATCTCACGCGATTCACACTTTGTCCGCGATATTTGTTGTACGAATCCGAAAACATCTTAGATCGAAATATATCAAGATGCCGTCAAAATACACTGGAAAATCAGCCTTTTTTTGTACGATCAAACTTCTCTGTAAAAAAGCGTACGCGGCATGTCGTCGATCATTCATTTGGCGATCGCGCGGCCGCGTGGAAACAAGAACGCATCGGCCGAGGAGCCGTTGCCAAAAAACGCGCAGCGTCCCGGAGGCGTGCCCGCAGCAAGGGCATGCGAACCGACTCGCCGTGCGAACTGTTGTCAGTGAAACATGAGCGCCGTGCGGACGATTGACCCGTGATGGATCATGTCCCGCTTGGCGGAGGCGATAGCGGACCGCCTGAACTGCCCGATGGACCTCCGCCGGATCCACCCGATCCTCCGGAGCCGCTCGGTCCACCTTGGCCGCGCGGACCGCCCGGTCCGGGACCGGATTGCGGACCGCCGGGACCGCCTTGTCCGGGTCCACCCGGACCACCCGGTCCGCCCGGCCCGCGCCCACGCCCGCGCCTCCGACGACGGCGTTTCCGTCTGCCGCCTTCGCCCGGTTGCCCCTGCTGATTCGGCGCTCCGCCCTGGCCACCCTGGCCCTGCTGCTGCGGCGAACCGCCACGCTGCACAGGCCCGCCATCCCCGGCTTCTCCGCCGGTTTCGGTTTCGGGTCCATCCATCTCATCGGGGCCGTCAACATCCTCGACGCCCTCGTTCATCGCATCCATCGAACGCATCGCGCCGGCGTCCGCCTCAGGCAAATCCGCCGCGGGCGTTCCTTCGCGCGATTCGACATCCTGATCACGCAGTGGCTGGCCCGGCGGTGGACGCTGCGGCCCTGCACCGACGGGACCACCCGGTCCCGTCGGCCCAGCCGGCCCGCCACGCATCGGCTCACGCGCAGGACCACGATCCGCCCCACGCTGCAGTCCACGATCCTGACCTCCCGGTCCACCGGTACCACCACTTCCACCCGGACCTCCGGGTCCACGCGGCGGCCCACCCGGCCCACGATTCCCGCCACGCGGATCACGCTGATCCCGTTGCTCACGCTGCGGCGGACGAGGCCGATCACCAAGCGGCGGTCCGCCACGCTGCTCCCCGCCACGCGGCCCCGCGCTGGCGCCGCCGCTTCCGCCCTCCGCTCCCGCCTCGGGCTCGCGCTTGGGCGGCGGACCATCCTTCAATTTCTCCAATCCCTCGACCGGGTACGCCGCGCGCTCCCCGTTGGATTCGAGCTCCACCATCGCAAGCTGCGTGAGGATCTGCGTCTGGATCACGATGCCCGGCCCGTCCGGCGTCATCACGCGCGACATGCGGTGCGGCAAATTCTTCCGCAGTTCATCGTACGTCTGCTCCTCATAACGCAGGCAGCACATCAGCCGCCCGCATCGCCCCGAGATTTTCGCCGGGTCGAGCGTCGCCTTCTGGATCTTCGCCGCCTTCATGGAGACGGGCTTGAGCACTTTGAGGAACTGCTTGCAGCAGCAGTGCTGTCCGCACTTCTCGTAGTCGGCGACGAGCCTCGCCTCATCGCGGCTGCCGACCTGCCGCATCTCGACGCGCACGTGCATGTCCTTGGCCAGCCGGCGGACCAGCTCGCGGAAATCGATGCGGTGCTCGCTGATGAAGTAAAAGATGATCCGGTCGCGGCTGAGCATCTGCTCGACATCGACGATCTTCATCGGCATGTCCAGCTCGCGCACGATCGCGCGCGATTCCTTGATGTACTTCATCCGCTCCGACTCGATCTTGTTCCACTCGTTGAGGTCCTCGATCGACGCGATGCGCAGGATGCGTCCCTCGATCGAAAAGGGGTACTGCTTGCCGCCGGAGTTGTCGATGTACTGAAGCATCTGGGCGCGGGAGATGCTCTTGCCGCAGCCGGAGTTCGAGCAGGTGGTCGTGAGCATCTCGGCGATCTCGACGCCGCGCGGCGTCCGCACCACGAGCTTCGTGCCGCAGCCGATCACCTGATCGCCGTCGTACGGAAACTCGCCGACCTGCTTCGTGTACCCGTAACGCACCACGACCGTCTTGGGCGGCCGGAGCTTCTCGAGTGCCTTCTGTTCGTCTTCGTCTGTGATCAACGGGAGCGGATGGATGGGCATGTTTCAAACGGCGCGTCAGATCACTGCAAATCCCTCTCCCTTGGGGAGAGGGTGGCCGAGTCGGCGAGGCCGGGTGAGGGTGCGTGGGGAGTGCGACGTGCGTTGTGTCACGCTGTTCGTCCAGCGTTCTACGGCTCACGTTTTGTCGGCGCGAAACACGCAGTGAAGCCCGATACACCCTCACCCCAGTCCTCTCCCCGGGGGAGAGGAGGCCGGAGATTCGTGCGCAGCGATCGAAGCGGTCCGTCTCGTGTCAGGATCGATTTTGCGGCCCTCGCGGCGTCCTGACGGCGCCGCTCGGTTCCAAACGCCAGCTGGCGTGCACCAACCTGCCTCACCCGCATCGGCCGGACCAAGTCCCGCTACCGCGCAGCAGAGGCAACCGAATGAGGCCATTGTATGGCCAGGTTGTCCATCAGCAAAGCCATCGACACATTCGACTCCAGTTCCCGCTCCGCCTGCTGCAGCAGATCGATCCCGCGCAGCCACGGCTCGGACCGCTGCTCGATCTCTTCGACCGTCGCCGCGCTGCCCGCGCTCAGCTCATGCAGCTTCCGCCGACAGAGCTCGCCGATCATCCCCAGCATGTACCGCACGCCCGCCTTGTTCGCCGCATCTTTCGATGCGTTGTCGTGTTCATCGACCCAGCGCACCGCGTAGCTCTCGATCATCTCCAGCATCCCCTTGCCCATCTCCGGTACCGGCTTACCCGCAGCGACCTGCTGCACCATCGGCGCGATCGCCTCCGCCCACTGGTCCATGCCGTGGTCGATGATCATCTTCGCCTGCCCAAAGCTCCCGCGCGACAGCGGCACGATCCACTTCGTCGCCCGGCCCGGATCACGCAGTTGCGAAATCCGCTGCTGCATCCACGCCACCCGCTCCTGGTCATCCTTCGACGGCTTGGTCTTCTCGCCGATCTCCGCGATTTGCCGCTCAAGCTCCGTCACGGCGGTCTTCAAATAATCCGCGGTCCACGAGGCGACGAGCTTTTCTTCGAGCGGCGCGAAGGGCACACGCTGGCACCGGCTACGGATCGTCGGCAGCAAACGGTCCTCGTGCGCGGTGACGAGAAAAATAAACGTCCCCGCCGGAGGCTCCTCGAGCGTCTTGAGCAGCGTGTTCTGCCCCACACCGTCGAGCAACTCCGCCTCATCGATGATGAAGACCTTGTTGTGCCGGAGCATCGCGGTTTTGCCGACGATGGATTCAACATATTTGTCGTCGATCCACCCGCCGATCATGCGCTCTCGCAGGAGTTCGACGGAGATGTTCATCTGCTTCTTGTTGCGCAGCGATGAGAAGACGGAATTGCCCGCCAGTTCCTTGGTGATGATGTGCAGGTCGGGGTGCGCAGCTCCCTCGGTCGCCAGCAGTCGGCACGATTCACATTGGCCGCACGCCGCGATGTGGATCCCGCCCTCAGGTTTCGGGGCGTGGCAGAGCAGTACCTTCGAGAGCGCGACCGCGGCGGTCGCTTTTCCAACGCCGACCGGACCGTGGAAGATCCAGGCATGGTGCATGCGCGCACCGCGCATCGCGGCGTCGATGATGGAAAGGGCGCGGGATTGGCCGAGGACATGTTGCACGCAGACATCTTAGAGGATTAACGGGTGCCACGGCCAGCGCAGGCTCTGCGGAGTCGGCCGTGTGCCTTGGCGCACGATGCGGGGACATGGCCGACTCGAAGACTCGCTGGCCATGGCACCCGAAATAGATCAGTCCACGCCGTAGTACGTCTCAACCGGCACGCGCGGCAAACGGTCGCGGAAACGCTCGGCCAATCGGTCGAGCTGCGCATGCGTCAGTGGTGTGGCGTATGACTCGGTCGTTGATCGCGCGATGGTGTAGAGCTGCACGAGCTTGATCTTGGCGCCTTGCGCGATGAGCTGTTTAATGCGGCCGAGGTACGCCTCGAATTCTTCGTGGGGGATGGGCTGGCCGTGCAGTTGCATCATGAGCGATTGGATGACAACGGGGCGGAGCCGCGCGGTTTCCAGGATGTTCGTCAGCACTTTCTCGTAGCCCACGGCACTGCGATCGACGAGTTTGTAGTAGCCCTCGGTGCCGGCGTCGAGCTTGGCCCAGATCTCGCCGTTGTGCCGGTCCATCAGCGCGAAGCCGCGCTGCACGTTCGGCCGGTGGGCCATCGTCATGTTGCTGAGCGTGATGATCTTCACATCCGGCAGCTTGTGCGCGGCCTTGAGCTCTGCGGTGAGCGCGACGACCTCCTCAAACTGCGGGCAGGTCGTCGGCTCGCCGTCACCGGAGAAGGCAATATCGTTGATGCGACGTAGCTCCGGCGGCACGGCGGCGAAGCTGTCGTCCTTCCACACCGCTCCGGTCGCCGCGTAGCTGAGCATCCAGTCGAGTTCCGTTCGGAGCTGCGCGAGATCGACATCCTTCCGCGGCCCGGGCACCGCGCGGTCCACTTGGCAGTAAACGCAATCCCAGTTGCACACCTTGTCGGGGTTGAGATTCACGCCGATCGAAAGTCCGCGTGCCCGTCGGCTGATCACGGGGTAGACGTACTCGAAGCTGCGCCACTGGCGTGGGTGACTGGACCAGAGTTGCTCAACGGTTTGCATCGCCGCAATTATAGGGGCAAACAGCCGCGGATCACGCCGAGCGTTTACGGACGGTCAAAACCGCCGCGACGAGCATATGGCGGAGTTGCTCGTCGCCCAGGTCTTCGAGGTATTCAACCGTGAAATCTAAACGCAACTTCCCGAAGTGGGTCAGCTCGTTGATGCACTGCTGACGGTCGAGGTTGCTCACCTGGCACAACACCTCTTCAAATGGCCGATCGAAATCCATGCCCGCCTCCGTGCGCCGTGATGAAACGAAATCTACGCCTCTGCACGGAAGGATCGGCAGAAATCCACGGTGACTTTTGTGCAGCTGTTCGGCGTGTGCAGTGATGGCGCGTCGCGTCGTCCGTAGCAGTGTCGCGGTATCGAAACGTCTCCGCCGTTGTTGCGTGACCGCTGCATTGTTGCGGTGACGCCGCATCGCCCCATACCCACGGCACAAACCGGTTAAACGGACACGCACGCCAACCACCGTTGGTGGCGCGACTTAACGTTTTTGTATTCCGCCGTGATCCGTGCCACACGCGTCTTTGCATATCTCCGGGTGTGTCCCGACCACTCTCTCCCGGAGCACCCGCCATGTCCATCTCCGCAATCTCTTCCTCGATGTCCACCACCTCGATGTCCGCCTCGTCCGGCAGCGCCGCCCCCGCCGCGGGCGCCGAGTCGTCGACCTCGATGACCTCCAGCACCGTCATCAGCAGCACCTCCTCCGATGACAACGGCCTCGGCGGCGCCCTCATGCTCGCCGCCGCGCTCGGTGGCAAGGATGACAAGGACAAAGACAAGGACCCGATGAAGCTCCTGGCCGGCCTGATGTCGCTCGGCGCCATGTTCGCCCAGAACAAGAGCTCCATTTTCTTTTCGCAGACCAGCACGTTCACCTCCAGCAGCAACGGCGCCGCGGCCTACAGCAACGTCGCCGCGAGCAACTCGACCGGTGACGGCGGAGGCATGGCCGCCGCTGCCTCGACCGGCACGATGGTCAATACCGTGGCGTAAAGATCGGGGAGAGGAAAGGGTTCAGGGTTCAGGCCAAGGCATGCCTGTTCCCCCCCGATCCCTGATCCCCCTCCCTTCCGCTGTTATCATTCCGCGCCGTGCGCACCGATGAACTCGATTACAGCCTGCCGCCCGAATTGATCGCCGCCACGCCCGCCGCGGTGCGTGACGAAGCGCGTCTCATGGTTGTGCGTCCCGACGTTGCCGCGGACACCGAAGTGATCCAACACCGCCGCGTCCTTGATCTGCCGGACATTCTCAAGCCCGGCGACCTCCTCATCGTCAACGACACCAAAGTCCTCCCCGCCAAGTTCAAGGCCATCCGCGTCGCCACCGGTGGCCGCGTCGAAGGCCTCTTCCTCGAAACGCGCGACGACCAGATCTGGCACATGCTCCTCCAATCCGGCGGCCATCTCCGACCCGGTGAATCCATCCAACTCGGCGACGTCGCCCGCCTCGAACTCCTCGAACAACAGCCCGGCGGCTCCTGGCTCGCACGCAAACACAGCGAACTCGACACCGAAGCCGTACTCGACCGCGTCGGCGCGATGCCGCTGCCGCCGTACATCACGAAAGCGCGCGACACCGCCAACGCCGTCGATGAGCAGGCCGATCAACACGACCGCCACCGCTACCAGACCGTCTACGCCCGCCAGTCCGGCGCCGTTGCCGCACCCACCGCCGGTCTGCACTTCACACCGCACCTCCTCGATTCCCTCCGCGCCCGCGGCGTCCTCGTCGCCTCGGTCACGCTCCACGTCGGCATTGGCACCTTCGCCCCCGTTCGCGCCGCGACCCTCGAAGAACACGTGATGCACCGCGAACGTTTCGCCGTCCCCGCCGCGACGCTCGCCGCCCTCGCCGCCGCGCGGCGCGAAAATCGCCGCATCATCTCCATCGGCACCACATCCGTCCGCGCCCTCGAATCGCTTCCACACGACATCCCGCTCGTATCCTCCGCCGACTACCACGGCGAAACAGAAATCCTTATCCAGCCGGGCTTCAAGCTCCGCTTCACCGATGCGATGATGACCAATTTCCATCTCCCGCGCAGCACACTCCTCGCACTCGTCGCCGCCCTCACCGGCCTGCCCCGTCTGCAGCGCCTCTATCAAACCGCCATCGCCGAAAAATATCGCTTCTACAGCTACGGCGACGCGATGATCGTCCTGCCGTAGCTGCCTCACCGCTTACGGCTTAGCGCTCCGGGAATCGCGTATCCCCCAGTGGGTGTGTCCCTGCAATAGTGCGACCATCGTGCCCGTTGTTAGAATGTTCCGCGGGCATCGAAAACGTCGGTTCACCTATCAACTCTTGGGGTACCTCTCGATGAAGATGAAAAAGTTCGCGTTCGCACTCACGCTGATCTGCGTCCTCGTCTCGGGTCTGCTCGCTGAGGATCAGCCCAAGGCTGAGCTCCCTGCGGCCGACGCCGATGGTTGGATCGCTCTTTTCAACGGCAAAGACCTGACCGGCTGGGAAGGCCTCGAAGGCCACTGGTCCGTCGTCGACGGCGCGATCCAGTGCGAGGAGACCAAGGAGAAATCCGTGCAGTCGGACCTGATCCTTCTGGCCTCGAAGCAGAATCCCGAGAAGTTCGCCAACTTCGAGTTGCGTTACAGCTGGAAATTCGTCACGCCGACCGGCAACTCCGGCGTGCAGATCCGCGGCAAGATCGACAAGCCCGAGACGAAACACGTCGGCGGCTACCAGGCCGACATCGACGCCGGCAACCAGTACACCGGCATCATCTACGACGAGGCGGGCGTCGCCGGCGGCCGCGGCATCATGAGCAAACGCGGCGAGAAGACGACCTGGGACGATAAGAACAAGCGCAGCGCCACGCCGCTCGATAAGAACGACGCACAGATCAAGGCCATCATCAAGCCTCACGGCGAATGGAACGAGAGCGTCGTCACCGTGGACGGCAACCACATCACCTACAGCATCAACGGCCAGGTCACCACCGAGATGATCGACAACAGCCCCAAGGCCTGCAAGAACGGCGTGATCGGCCTGCAGATGCACGCCGGCTTCACGATGACCGTCCAGTTCAAGGACTTCAAGATCAAGATGCTGCCGGAATCCAAGTAAGCGGCTCGCCACTACGCGATCGTGCGGTTCACCGCAAAACTCCGACAAGCGCCGTGATGGCGCTTGTCGGTTTTTCTTTATCGGCCTCGCGGGATATCGCCGCGATTTCGGCAACACGAACGTGATATCAGCGCCGCGTCAGCCGTTGTGTTGTATCTTTTGCCGATGCACAGCAGGCATTTCATCCTCAATTTCACGCCGACCGGCATGATCCCGACCAAGGCGATGACGCCGCACGTCCCTATTCACCCGCCGGAGATCATCGAGCAGGTTCTCGAAGCCGCTGATCTCGGTGCGAACATGATCCATCTGCATGCGCGCGATGCGGCGGACGGCAAGCCGAGTTACAAAAAAGAGATCTACGCCGAGATCATCTCCGGCATCCGCGCGAAACATAAAGACCTCGTCCTCTGCGTCTCGACGAGCGGCCGCGATTTCCCCGGCTTCGCCGAGCGATCGCAGTGCCTGGAACTTACCGGCGATTGCAAGCCCGATATGGGCAGCCTCACGCTCAGCTCCCTGAACTTCAACAACCAGGCGAGCATGAATTCGCCGGACATGATCAAAACCCTCGCGGCAAAGATGCTCGAGAGCGGCATCAAGCCCGAGCTCGAAGCCTTCGACCTGGGCATGATCAACTATGCGAACTATCTAATCCACAAGGGGCTCGTGAAGCCGCCCTATTATTTCAACCTGATCCTCGGCAACATTGCCTGCGCGCAGGCGAATCTGCTGAGCCTCGGGCTGATGATCAAGGACCTGCCGCCGGAGTCCATCTGGTCGGTCGGCGGCATCGGCGACTTCCAGCTCAAGATGAACGCGCTGGGCATCGTGGACGGCGGCGGCGTCCGCATCGGCCTCGAAGACAACATCTACTACGACCACGATCGCACGAAGCTGGCGACCAACATCGAACTCATCAAGCGCATCCTCAGCATCGCCGCCGCGGTGGGGCGGACGCCGTATTCGCATCGCGAAGCGCGGAAACTCCTTGGCATGGCGTGAACCTTCGATCGCCTCTCTCGTGATAGGGAGAGCAGATTCAGACAGAGCCCAAAGTCATGCCACCCAAAAAACCCTTGATTTCCCGATTCAAAAGCGCCCTGGCGCGGATCAAGGACAAGGGCCTGCTCTCGACGCTGCGCCATTACCTGCACATGATCGGCTTCGAGATCGCGACGTACTACTACATGAAGGAGATGCTCCCTGCCGACATCCCCGCGGAACTGACGGCGTTGCCGGAGGATTTCGTGTTCTCAGTCTTCGGCCCCGAGGAAATGGCGATGATCGACAAACTACCCGAGCGCGAGGGCTACGTCGCCGAGGATTACATGGCCGAAAACATCAAGCTCGGCGACACGTGCCTTGGTATCAAGCACAACGGCAAGATCGCGGCATTCACGTGGACTTCGCTCGACAAGGTCCGCGGCAAGCTCCACGACGCGACGATGAAGCCCAATGAGGCCTACCTCTTCGACATGTACGTGCTCAAGGAATTCCGCGGCAAGAATCTGGCACCGATCCTGCGTTACAAAAACTACGAGGCCCTCCGGGCTCTGGGCCGCGACACGTTCTACAGCATCACTCTTGCATCCAACACCGCCTCAATCCGGTTCAAGCGGAAACTCAACGCGCAGCTTCTCCTCAAGGCTGTGCACTTCGACTTCTTCAAGATATTGCGGTGGCGGTGGGTGCTGAAGAAATATTCGGCTTTGTCTGAAAGCTCCCGCTCACTCCCTGCGAGCGGGCCGGGGTGAGGGTCAAAACATCAAGACGCCATGTGCGTTTCGCGCGGACACGCCTTGAGAATCGCGGCGTCTCACCTTCAGATACGTGCGCCGGCCAAAGATCTCGTAGCCGATCTGCACGGCCGCGGGCATGCCGGGCGGACCAACCACCGCGAGAAAATACCGGCCCGCCAACATCCCTGCCGATCGCACCAACCAGCGATGAAATCCGCCGTCCGCTTTTATCGCGTCGAATATCAGCCAACCGACGAGGAGGAGCCAGATTAGCGAGGGGATGATGACTTGGTGTTGGAGTAGATTGAAAATCGCTGCGCTGACCGAGATGAAGAAGATCACCGTCATGATGTAATACAAGATGACGCCCCTGCAGTCTTTGTGGATCGTTAATTCGCCCGTATTTGATGAAGGCGAAGGAGGTGTCATGGCCGGTGACCATCATTTTACACGATACGGCCATCGCGGGACCTGGGCATGCGGAACCTTTGCCCCGGCCACATGGAAACGAGCTGCGCCGGATTACTTCTAATTCGTGATCTTGTTGCTGTCGGCGTCTTCGCCGGGTTCGCCGTTGAATTTCTGCCATTGCTTGGCGAAGTGTTCGGGGCGCGGGCCGGTGTACTGTTTGAGGGCGGCCTGGAGTTTGGTTTTGGCGGTTTTGGCGGCGGCGTCGAGTGAAGCGTCCTTCAGCGGGGATTTTTCGTGATCGTCTTTTTCGACGTTGAAGAATCGTCCATCGGTGTAGAGCTTGAAGTGCGCATCGTGGGCGAATTCGGCGCTGGCGGTCGGGCCTCCCTCGCGGTTGTACCAGGCGTAGAGCCAGTCGCGGGGCTCGCCCTTTTCGCCGCGGAGCTGCGGGAGAAAGCTGCGGCCGTCGAGCTTGAGGTCGGCGGGTATGGGCGTACCGGTCGCCTGGCAGATCGTCGGCAGGAAGTCCGTGGCATCGATGAGATCGGGGCAGACTTTTGCGCTGGCGAAGTGGCCGGGCCAGTTGCCGATGGCCGGGACATGCGTGCCCCAGGTGGTGGTGGAGCCCTTGCCGCCGTGGACGAGGTGGCCCTGGAATTGAGACGGCGTGCCCTTGCCGGTGCCGTTGTCGCCGAGGATGAGGACAAGCGTGTTGTCGCGCAGGTGCAGTTCATCGAGCTTGTCGATGACCTTGCCGATCAGCTTGTCGGTGTAGGCGACCATGTCGGGGAAGTGTCCGACGCGATCCTTCTTGGTGACGCCGCCGCCGGCGCTGAGGTAATCGGGGCTGTCGGGTGTGGCGTCGTAGGGGGCGTGGGTGAGCATCATCGTGTAGTAGAGGAAGAAGGGCTCCGCTTTTTTGCGTGTGATGAAATCGAGTGCGTAGTCGCTGACGATGTCGGGGCCGTATTCGTTGTGTGTGTAGTCGAGATGCTTGCCGTTGATTTCGAGTCCGGGGTTTTTGTATCGACCGGGGCGTCGGTCGAGTTGCCAGAGGCAGTACTCGTCGAAGCCGAAGTTTGCGGGGCCGGTGAGGCCGTTGGCAAGCTGCCACTTTCCGGTCATGCAGGTCGCGTAGCCGGCGCCCTTGAGGAGGTTGCCGAAGGTTTTCTGCGACGGGTCCATGTGTCCGAAGTGAGTGTAGTTCTGGCGGTTGCTCATGCCGGTCATGAGCTCGACGCGCGTGGGAGTGCAGAGGGGCTGGACGTGGCAATTTTCGAAACGGACGCCTGTGGCGGCGAGCTTGTCCATGACGGGAGTCTTGTAGCTCTGCCCGCCATCGGCGGTGACGCACTCGTAGCCGAAGTCGTCGATGAGGATGAGGACGATGTTGGGTTTGGATGGTGCGGAGGCGGGAGCGGGATCGGCGGCGCGGAGCGCGGCAGGGGTGGTGAGGAAGGCGAGGACCACAGCGAGTTGGAAGATATGGCGCAAGGTGATAGTCCTGAATTAGTGCTTGATGGAGAGCAATATCCGGTCATGGCGCGTGGGCGTCAATTTTATTGTGTTGCGCGGTGCCATGAGGATGGCGCAGGGACGTGTCGATGCGCGACACTAAACGGTTTTGCGAGGAATTTTTGCAATGCAGAGGATTCAATGGCCTAAGATTCGGAATCGGGAGTGGGGCGGACGCGCTGCGACGGGATTGTGCGCGAAATCGGGAATGTTTCGAGGTTCAGAAGTTGCAGTTTTTGGGCGGTGTTGGCGTTTAATTCGGTGGAGAGGCACCTGGGCATCCGGGGCGTTTCACTCAAACCCAAATCGGCGCATAATGTGGATCGCATGAATCACATCAAAACCTCGCTCATCACGGTTGTTATTCTCCTCACCGCCGGGGTCGTCCACGCGGAGAAGCCGGCGCAGGAAACCGTCGGGTATAACCGCGACATCCGGCCGATCTTGTCGGATAATTGTTTTTACTGCCACGGCCCGGACACCAAGCATCGCGACGGGAAGTTCCGGTTGGACGACCGCGAATCAGCCCTGAAGAAGAAGGCGATTGTGCCCGGTGATCCGGCCGCGAGTGAACTAGTCAAGCGCATCTATACTGTTGACGCCGACGATGTGATGCCGCCGCCCAAGACGCACAAGAAGCTGAGCGACGCCCAGAAGGAACTGCTGAAGCGGTGGATTACGGAGGGGGCGGTGTATCAGCCGCACTGGTCTTATGCGGCGCTGCAGCGTCCGGCGGTGCCGGCGATCAAGTCGCCGTGGGTGGCGAATCCGATTGATGCGTTTGTGCTGCAGAAGCTGGCGTCGCACAAGCTCGAGCCGTCGGTGGAGGCGGACAAGAGGACGCTGCTGCGGCGATTGAGCCTCGATCTCATCGGTCTGCCGCCGACGCAGCAAGAGGTCGCCGACTTCCTGGCCGACGATTCGCCCGAAGCCTACGCGCATCAGGTTGACCGTCTGCTCGCCTCGCCGCATTACGGGGAGCGCATGGCCGTGCCATGGCTCGATGCGGTTCGCTACGCAGACACCGTGGGTTACCATGGTGACCAGAACCTTAACGCCTTCCCGTATCGCGAATATGTGATCAATGCGTTTAACAACAATAAGCCCTTCGACCGCTTCACCATTGAACAGGTTGCCGGAGACCTTCTGTCGAATGCGACGACCGAGCAGCGTGTCGCGACGGGGTTTAACCGACTCAACATGGTGACGCGCGAAGGCGGAGCGCAGTCCAAGGAGTATCTTGCCAAGTACGCCGCGGATCGCGTGCGCACCGTATCCAATGCGTGGCTCGGCTCGACGATGGGCTGCTGCGAGTGTCACGACCACAAGTACGATCCGTTCTCCACGCGGGACTTCTACTCGCTCGGCGCTTTCTTCGCCGACATCAAGCAGTGGGGGGTTTACGCCTACTACGGCTCATCGCCGGAGCCCGAGCTCAAGGGTATCAATAACAGCAGCCCGTTCCCCCCGGAGATCACCGTCGAGAGCCCCTATCTGCAGAAGAGGATGGTTCAAACGCAGCGTGTGCAGCTCGACCGCATTGCCACGACCGCCGGTGCACCGCTCAAGATCGATCCCAAGCAGCGCGATGCCTTCAACGCATGGTGCCGCCAGACTCTCGCGTTCCTCAAGTCCAATCCCGACGGCTGGACTACTGCAGAACTCGCCGCCGTGCCTCCACTCAAGGCCGAGGCTAATGGCTCCGTCCCGCTCCTGACCGTCAGCGAACATAGCCAGCGTCTGGCCTTCACACTCAAGCCCGGCTCCATCGCCGCGATACGCATCGAAGCCCTGCCGCACGAAAAGCTTGGCGGCAAGCTCTTCCGCGCCGACGGAGCCAACGTCGAATTTGCTGCGGTGATCAAGCCCAAGGCCGGCGCCGAGCAGCTTCTGCCCGTCTTCTTCGGCGACGCAGACCAGAAGAAGGACCGTGACTTCGACAACGGCAAGCCCGCCATCGGTGTCGGAGCGAATTGGATCCTCGCAACAGAGATCGCGCCGACGGCGACGCAAACCGGTGTGTGGATACTGCAAACCCCGGCGACCGTGCGCGACGGCGATCAACTCATCATCACACTCGGCAAGAATCCGCCGGGCTGCGTGCGCATCTCGACGACCCCGATCGCCCCGGCTGTGCCGACCGAACCGAGCGTCGCTCCCGCGCTGCTGACGGCACTCGAGAAACCTACTGCCGCAATGACGTCCGCCGACAACGGGTTGATCCAGCGCGAGTATCTGCTGAGCACCGGCTGGAGCAAGCCAACGCTCGATGCCGCGCGAAAAGTTCAGCAGGAGATGTTCGAGGCCCGCGGTGGCAAGGCGGCGACGGTCGTAACAATCGCCCGTGAGCCGCGAGTCACACGCATTCTTCCCCGCGGCAACTGGCGCGACGACAGCGGCGACATCGTCCTGCCCGCCGTGCCGCACTTCCTCCCCCAGCCCTCCAACCCCGATGGCCGCCGCCTCACGCGCCTCGACCTCGGGCAGTGGCTCGTCTCGGCGGAAAATCCGCTGACCCCGCGCGTCTTCGTCAATCGGCTCTGGAAACAATTCTTCGGTGCCGGCCTGAGCAACAGCCCAGAAGACTTCGGCGCCCAGGGCGAATTCCCGACTCACCCCGAGCTCCTCGACTACCTCGCCACCGAGTTCCGCGACCGCGGCTGGGACGTCAAGCGCATGGTCCGCCTCATCGTCATGTCCAACACCTATCGCCAGGATTCCCATCTGCGCAGGGAGCTGGCCGATGTCGATCCCGCGAATCGCCTGCTCTCCTCGCAGTCTCCGCGCCGTCTCGAAGCCGAGTTCGTACGCGACAACGCGCTGGCCGTCTCGGGGCTGATCAACCTCGATATCGGCGGGCCCAGCGTGTTCCCCTATCAGCCCGAGGGCTACTACTCAGCTCTCCAATTTCCCAACCGCAGCTACATCAACAGCACCGACGACCGGCAGTATCGCCGCGGTCTTTACACGCACTGGCAGCGCACGTTCCTGCACCCCGTAATGGCAAACTTCGACGCCCCGTCTCGCGAGGACAGCGTCTGCACACGCAGCGTATCCAACACGCCGCAGCAGGCGCTGACGCTGCTTAACTCGCCGACGTTCGTCGAAGCCGCCCGCGCGCTGGCCGTCCGCGCGGTGGCCGCGGGCAACGGCGAAGCGCAGCGACTCGAGTACATCTATCAAGCCGTGCTCATCCGCTCGCCGAAGCCCGCCGAGGCCGCGTCGCTCACGGCATTCCTCGCCGGCCAGCGCACCCAGTTCAAGGCTTCCCCGGCCGACGCCAAGGCGCTCCTGAAGGTCGGCAATTCGCCCATTCCCGGCGGGGCCGATGAGCTGGAACTTGCCGCGTGGACAGCTGTTTGCCGTGTCATCCTGAACCTGCACGAATCGATCACCCGTTACTGAACAAGGCTCTCATGAATCAGCCCAAAACCATTTCAAATTTGCTGACCAGCATCAACCGCCGGACATTCCTCAGCCGCACGGGCGTGGGACTCGGCGGGATCGCGCTGGCGTCGTTGCTCCGCCCGCAGATTCTCCACGCCGCCTCGGCCGGTCTGCCCAAGGCCACGCCGACCGCCGGACCCTGGCGCGGCGTGATCAATCCCTGCAACACCCCTCCCCGTGCCAAACGTGTGATCCACCTTTGCATGGCCGGCGGCCCCTCGCACGTCGAATCCTTTGACCACAAGCCCAAGCTCAACGAACTCGACGGCAAGGCCTTCCCCGAGTCCTACACTGCCGGGCAGCAGCTTGCGCAGCTCCAGGGTGCCAAGCTCATCGCCAAGGGCTCGTTCACCAAGTTCAAAAAATATGGCAAATCCGGCCAGGAAATCTCTGACCTCTTCCCCAACATCGGACGGATCGCCGATGATATATGCATCGTACGCTCGATGGTCACCGAGCAGATCAACCACGACCCGGCGCAAGCCTTCATGAACTCCGGCTCTATTCTCAAGGGCCGGCCCAGCATGGGATCGTGGATGCTCTACGGCCTGGGCGCTGAGACGCAGAGCCTGCCGGGATTCGTTGTTATGGTCTCGCAGGGCGGCGGCGGTGCGCAGCCGGTCTCTTCGAAGCAGTGGTCCAGCGGTTTCCTGCCCAGCCGCTTCCAAGGCATCCAGTTCCAATCCAAGGGCGATCCGGTCCACTACGTCGGCAGCCCGTCGGGTATCAACGCAGCCTCACAGCGGCAGGTCGTCGATGAGGTCTCGAAGCTCAACGGCATCCTCGCCGAGGACCGCTACGATCCCGAGATCCAGACGCGCATCGCGCAGTATGAGATGGCCTTCCGCATGCAGAGCTCGGTGCCGGAGCTGACGGACTTCTCGAAAGAGACTAAGAGCACCCTGGAAATGTACGGCGTCACCAAACCCGGCGACGGCAGCTTTGCTTCCAACTGCCTGCTCGCCCGCCGCATGGCTGAGCGCGGCGTGCGCTTCATCCAACTCTACCACCGCGCCTGGGATCAGCACAGCGACCTCGTCAAAAACATGAGCGCTGCGGCTCGCGAATGCGACCGCCCCAGCGCCGCGCTCGTCGAGGACCTCAAACGCCGCGGCATGCTCGACGACACTCTCATCATCTGGGGCGGCGAGTTCGGGCGCACGCCGATGGGCCAGGGCTCGGGCCGCGACCACCACATCCTCGCGTTCTCGCAGTGGATGGCCGGCGGCGGCATCAAGGGCGGCATCACCCACGGTGCGACCGATGAACTGGGCTACCGCTCCGTGCAGGACATCGTTTCCATGCACGACTTGCACGCCACGCTGCTGCGTCTGTGCGGCATCGATCACGAGCAATTCACCTACAAATTCCAGGGGCTAGATGCCCGGCTGACCGGCGTCGAGCCCTGCCGCGTCGTCAGCGAAATCCTCGCGTGAGTTCTTCTGCCACGGCGATTCGGACCACAAGATGATGCGATTCGCGATCTGCAACGAGACCTTCGTCGATTGGCCGCTGGATCAAGCGATGCATTTTGCCGCGGCTTGCGGATACACAGGCGTCGAGATCGCGCCCTTCACTCTTGGTCCGGATCTGCAGAGCGTGACGCAGGCCTTGCGGCGAACCGTCCGCGATGCGGTGAAGCGCAGCGGCTTGGAAGTCATCGGCCTCCATTGGCTCCTCGCCAAGACCACCGGCTTCCATCTCACGACCGCCGACGCCGCAACTCGGCAGCGCACCGCCGAGCATCTCATCAAGCTCGTGGAACTCTGCCGCGAGCTCGGCGGAAACATCATGGTGCTCGGCTCACCGCAGCAGCGAAATCTGGAGCCGGGTGTTACTCACGAGGAAGGCACCGCCTATTTCACGCAGATCATCGAACAGGTCTTGCCGTCGCTCGAGCGTCACGGTGTGACGCTCGCGCTCGAGCCGCTTGGTCCCGCCGAGGGCAATTTTCTCAACACAGCCGCCGAGGCACGGCAGATCATAGATCGCCTCGCGTCGCGGCATTGCCAACTCCACCTCGACTGCAAGGCGATGGCCAGCGAATCGATCCCGATCCCGCAGCTCATCACGCAGCATCACGATGTGCTCGCCCACTTCCACGCCAACGATCCCAACCGCCAGGGCCCCGGCTTCGGCACGCTCGATTTCGTGCCCATTCTCGCAGCTCTCCAGGATGTGATGTACCGAGGCTGGGTGTCCGTCGAGGTCTTCGATTACACTCCGGGAATCGAACGCCTCGCCGAGCAGAGCATCCGCTACATGCAACAATGCCTCGCCGCGGTGCGTTGAATTGCACCCGAACCGGAGCCGCCCTTGTACATGCGACTGATTCAATGGTGTGGCGCGTTGATGGTGATCATTGCCGCACAAACCCTCACCGCAGTCGAGCCCGCCGTCACGCTCAAACCGCTCGACGGCAAGGTTCGCGTCGAGATCGCCGGTCAGCTCTTCACCGAATACGTCTACGCCGGTCACCGCAAACCAATCCTCTTTCCAATCTTTGGTCCCACCGGTGCGGGCATGACGCGCCAGTGGCCGATCGTGCAGAACATCCCCGGCGAGGCGCACGATCACCCGCATCACGAGGGCCTCTGGTTCTCGCACGGCGATGTGAACGGCGTCGATTTCTGGACCAACGGCACCGCCGCCAAGCCCGCGGGCACAATCGTGCAAAAGAAAATCGACACCGACGAGAAAGACGCCCGAGCGGCAATTCTTACACAAAATGACTGGATCGCGCCCGACGGTAAAATCGTCTGCACCGATACCCGCTTGCTTAATTTCTCCGCCGCCAACGGCACACGCATCATCGACTTCGAAATCGTCATCCATGCCTCGAACGGCGACGTCGCCTTTGGCGACACGAAGGAGGGCACGATGGCCCTCCGCGTTCCACCGAGCCTGCAGATCAAGAACGGCGATGGCGTGACGACCGCCGCGGGCCACGTCCTTAATTCTGTCGGTGAACGCGATGGTAAAGTCTGGGGCAGGCCCGCCGCGTGGGTCGATTACTCGGGGCCCATCGACGGCAAAACCGTCGGCATCGCGATGTTCGACGACCCCGCCAATCTGCGTCACCCGACAACGTGGCACGCGCGGGACTACGGCCTGTTCGCCGCCAATCCGTTCGGCCTCCACGAATTCGACAAGAATCAACCCAAGGATGCGGGCAAATACATCCTCAAGGCCGGTGAATCCTTGACCCTGCGTTACCGCTTCGTCTTCCACGAAGGCGACGCAGATCACGCTACCATAGCCAAGCTTTACGAAACGTGGGCCGGACAGCAACTGCGGAGCAAACCATGATGGGCGAAACACGCACAGACCTGCCCCCTCAATCGCTCGCCACCGGTCCCTGGTGGCGCGAGATGACGCGTTACCACTGGTTCGTCTTCACGATGGCGAGTCTGGCTTGGCTCTTTGACTGCCTGGATCAGCAGCTTTTCATCATCGCGCGAAATCTGGCCGTGGCGGACCTTTTGCCCAAGGGCTCGACGCCGGAGCTGCAGAAATACTGGGGCGGTGTGACGACGGCGATCTTCGTCGCCGGCTGGGCGACGGGCGGGCTGATTTTCGGCGCGGTCGGCGACCGCATCGGCCGGGCCAAGACGCTGGCGATCTGCATCCTGCTCTATTCGCTTTTCACCGGTCTCTCGGCGTTCTCGCAGGACATCACGCAGTTCTGCGCCTTCCGTTTCGTGACGGGGCTCGGGGTCGGCGGCGTGTTCGGACTCGCCGTGGCCCTGGTGGCCGATTCGCTTTCCGACACCGCACGGCCCCATGCCCTGGGGCTGCTGCAGGCTCTGTCGGCAGTGGGCAACATCTCGGCGGGCCTGATCGCGGTAGCGGTGGGGTGGATGCAGGTCTCGGCGGTCCGTGCGGGCGGGATGCCGGCGACGGATTCCTGGAAATACCTGTTCTGGATCGGCGCGGTCCCGGCGCTGCTGTGCGTGACGATTCAGTTCAAGCTCAGGGAGCCGGAGAAGTGGGTGAAGGCGAGGGAGGCGGGCCGGGTTTCGGGCGTGAAGTTCGGGTCGTACCTGTCGCTGTTCGGTGAGTCCCGCTGGCGCAAGCCGGCGTTGCTCGGGATGGTGCTGTGCATCGCGGGCGTGATCGGGTTGTGGGGCGTGGGGTTCTTCAGCCCGGAGTTGATCAATGACGTAACAGGTCGCCACCTCAAGGCGGCCAAAGTGCCGGAAGGTGAGATCCCCGGCACGAAAATGATGTGGACCGGCATCAACATGATCATGCAGAACCTCGGCTCATTCATGGGCATGATGGCGTTCACGAAACTCGCGGCGCGGTTTGGCCGCAGGCCGATCTTCGCTATTTTCTTTGTGCTGGCGTTTCTGAGCACCGCCTTGACGTTCAAGTTTCTCAATGAAACATGGCACATCTTCACGCTGATCCCGCTGATGGGCTTCTGCCAACTCGGCCTGTTCGCGGGTTTCGCCATCTACCTGCCGGAGCTCTTCCCCACGCGGCTTCGGTCGACGGGGACGAGCTTCTGCTACAACGTCGGCCGATTTGTCGCGGCCAGTGGGCCGTTCACGCTGGGCGTCCTTCAACAGCACCTGGCCACGGGAGCCGTGACCAGCGAGGCGAAACTCGAGGCGTTCCGAAACGCCTGCGCCATCGTCAGCGCGGTGTTCCTGGTCGGGCTCTTCGCGTTGTGGAAGCTGCCGGAAACCAAGGGCAAGCCGTTGCCGGAGTGAGGATCACGGATCACGGAGGGGACGGGGACAGGAAGAAGTTCTTCCAGATCTTTTCCTGCAGACCCCAGACAGCCTGGGTCTGGAAGATGTTGGTGCCGATCATGTATTGGTTGTCCGGGTCGCCGAACCAGTTGCATCCGCCGTCGAGTCGGATGGCGTTGTAGCCGCCGCCAGCTGAGCGGTGGCTGTACGTTGCCCAGCTGACGCCCAGGCGTGAGAACCAGTGATCGGACATGATGACGACGCTGAGGGGGCCGCGGATGGAGGGAGGTTTGCCGCCGCCGATGCCGTTGGCGGTGGAATTGATATCGACACCGAAGGAACTTCGATAGATGTAGGAGATGTCACGGAACGTGGTGGGGCCTGCGTGTCCCGGAGCGGGCCAGCCGCCGTAGGCGCTGGAGATATTGCCGTTGGGGTCCATTCCCGCCGCATCAACGGTGTCGTATTGGGCGTAAGGATGTGTCCAAGCGGGGCAGTAGAAAGTGCGAATGTCGGTGATGTAGCCGGTGGTAATGGTGTAGGTCGCACCCATCGGACTGCCGCCGCCGCCGTTGTTCCACGCGGCGTCGATGCCGAGTCCGGGCCAGCTCGTGGCATTGCCCGGTGGCATCATGTTGCTGTGTTCGGTGGCGTAGGAGAGGAGGCCGATGGAGATCTGATGGAGCTGGTTGGCGCAGACGGGAACGTAGCTGTTGTCTTGCGCGGATCGGATGGCGGGCATGAGCATGGACAGCAGCACCACAATGATGGTGACGACGACCAGCAGTTCGATCAGCGTGAAGGCACGCCGGCGCCGCGGGGTCAGTCGATCGGTATATGAATGGGACGTCATCATTGGGTGTTCCGTAAGATCGAGTGATCAACCGTTCATCAGGCTTTGCGCCGTCGCGAGAGCACGCCGACGAGGCTGAGGAGCATCAGGCCGCCGGGCAGAGCGAGCGGTTCGGGGATGACGGCGAATTCGCTGTTGTGGTCGAGGACTGCCCAGACGACATTGCTGGTTGTATCGACGCCCCACGATCCAAGGACCAGCGTGCTGTTGGCGCCGTTGGTGTCGCTCCATGCGCCGAGGTAATGCGTACCGAGGTTCGTGCCGTGATCGCCGAGTATTGCGTTGACCCAGCCGCTGTCGCTGAAGTAACCGAGAAAGAGCGATTCCTCGCTCTGGCTGTTGGCCGCGACGACAGCTTCGTCGTAGCTCATCTGCAGGACGAAGATCGTGCCGTCGATGCCGGTGAGATTGACGACATCGCTGTCGAGCAGTCCCGACTCGCCGGTCGTGCGGCTGCGCCAGGCCATTGAGACGGTGCGGTCCACGCCGCCGACGTCGTTGACGCCGGCGAGGATCGTGGCGACGGTGCCGAGGACCGGGGCACCGGTTTCGCCGATGCCGAGCGGAGAACTGACGGTGGATTCAAGATTGGCGTATGTCTCGCCGGCGGCGACGATGGCGGTCAGCGGGGCACCGTAGTTGGCCGCGAGCGACGAATTCGATTCGGTGCGCAGAGCGGTGGCAAAACCGACGCTGGCGGTGACATTGACGGTGGTGTTGGTGTCGGTGCCATTGTCGTGGACGACAAAGGAGCCTGTGGCATTAGAGTTGTTTGTAGCGGCCAGCGAATTGGCGTTGAAGGCGATGACCGTGTTGCCGTTGCCCGCGACGGTGCCGGAGGCGTTGGCGGTGATGTTCAGATTGGTCACGCCGCTGGTGTTGTACGAAGCGCCTACGGCGCCGGAATTGGTCAGGGTCGTGCTGAGGTTATGGGTGCTGTTCCGCAGGACGTTGCCGAGATTGAAGGTTGTCGGAGCGACGGCGAGACTTGTGCCGTTGACGGTGTATTTGAGGAAGATGTCGCCGGTGTTCGAACCGGTTCCGACGGTCTGTGTGAAGCTGCCCGTCGTGAAGCTGCCGTTGAGCATATTGGCGAACGTGCCGCCGATGTTGGTGGCTCCGCCGAAGAAATCGACATCCACGATCTTCCAGGTGTGTGCGCTGTTCCAGAACGCGTTGCCGTTGTCGGGATTACCGAGGAGCGGATTGGCGGAGTTGTCGAAGACGATGCTGAGATTGCTTGAGCCGCCGACCGTGAGGGCGCCCCCGGTGACGTTGAGGAGGTCGGAATCGGTTCCGGCGCTGGTGCCGTAGGCGCCGAGCTGCCATACGTAGGTCATGCCGCCGGAGAAATTGATGCCAGCGGAATAAGTCTGTGCGCCGGGGCTGTTGCCGGGGCTGATGAATGTGCCGCTGCCGCCGCTGACGGCTTGTCCGATGGTTCCCGTGCCGCTGATGGTGCCGCCGTTGAAGGTGATTGCGCCGCCGGTGTAGGGGGTTGAGCTGTTGTATTTGAACTCGCCGGCATTGATCGTCACACCTGTGGCCGAGTTGATCCTGCCCGTAGTCGTGACGTGGAGCATGCCGTTGTTGACCACGATTTGACCGTTGTACGTATTGAATCCCGAGAGGCTCTGTGTTCCGGTCCCAGTCTTGGTGAACGTGCCGGCACCGGAGAGAACACCGGCGAACACGGTGCTCGAATTATCGCCGCCGGTGGTCAAGGCACCGTTATTGATCACACCCGATCCGGCCACACCGGCAAGGGATCCGATCGTCTGGGTGCGGCCGTTCAAGTCGAAGACGCCGGTCGAACCGGTGATGTTGACGGCGGTGGTGGACGGGAGAAGGCCGCCGTTGAGGCCGGTGAGGGTGATAGCATCGATGCCGACTGAGACGTCGCTGGCTGTGATCGTTCCGGCGAAGGTGAAGGTGTGATTCCCGGGGGTGGAAACATAGAACAGGCCGGTGGTCGCGGAGGTCCACGCGGTGTTGTTGGTCGAGAAGCTGCCCAGATTGTTGGCGTCGATCAGGACGTTGTACGGATCGACTTGCCCGCTGCGGCTGGCGTTGGACCAGGTGAGCTGGTAATAGCCGGCGGCGGCAAAGTTGATGGTCTGCGAGATGGAACTGTCCCGCTGGAGGGAAACAGCCTGCGGGCCGCTGGGGGCGGCGGCGTAGCCCCAGGCGGTCGAGGCATTCTCCAAGGCAAAGCCCAGGCCGCCGTTGGTCGCGATGCTGCCGGCCCAGACGAAGGCGGTCTGTCCCGCTCCACTGAAGGCGTTCCAGTAGACGAACGAGTTGGATCCGATCGGCGGCGATTCGAAGTTGCCGTTTTGCAGCGTCGCTCCGCCGGCGGTGGCCGTGGCGAGTTGAAGGATGCCGCCGGTGATCGTGGTCGGTCCGGCGTAGGATTCGTTGGCGCCGAGGATCATGGTTCCGGCGCCTGCCTTTGTGAACCCCGCGGCACTGGCGCCGCTGATGACGCCGCCAATCAACATTGTGTTGCCGTTGGTATCGAACCGTCCGGTGATGCCGCTGTTGATCGCCACGTTTCGCGTGACCGGGAGGCTGATGCTCGCGGCTCCGGCCTGGAGCGTGCCGTTGTCGGTGAAGGTCAGGTTGGTCGTGGCCGAGGCGGGGATGGCGCCCAACGCGGTGTTGGATCCGATGTTCAGGACGCCGGCGTTGAGGAAGGTTCCGCCGGAGTAGGTGTTGTTGCCGGAGAGATAAGCGGTGCCGGCATCGAGCTTGGTGACGGAACCGGTTCCGGTGTTGATGATGCTGGTGATGTTGGTGTCGCCCGCGCCGCCGATCGTCAGGTTGCCGGTGGATCCGGTGATGGCGGCGGTCTGGACGGTGAGTGTCTGTCCGCTGGTGGTGGTATTGATGCGTCCACCACCGGCGCCGATCGTGAAGCCGCGTAGGAACGCGACGGAGTTTCCGGTGTATTCGAGCGTGCCCTGATTGGAGGCGTCGCCGAGAACGACGGAGCCGGTGGTGCCGAGGTTGCCGCCGGAGGCGATGTTGGAGACTTTGAGCGTGCCGTTGAGAACGCTGAAAGTGCCGGTAGCACTGCTCGATCCGGTGAGGACCCAGGTTCCCGTGCCGGACTTGGTCAGGCCGGTGCCGCCGCCGGCATCGGAGAGGGAAATGGCAAAGAGATTGTCGCCGGTGTTGGAGCCGGTGAGGGTCAGTATGCGTGCACCGGGGGTGTCGAAGAGGTTGATATTCGTGCCGGTGTGGGTGAAGCTCAATGTGGCCGAAGGGACTGAGCCGGAGGCGTCGATGGTGGCCCCGTTGCCAGTGAGCATGCGGATCTCGCGGTTGGTGCTCTGCGGGGTGGAGCCGGTGTACTGGAGCGTGCCGCCGGTGAAGTGGAGTCCGATGCCGCTGCCGGTGGCGGTCTCCTGTGCGGCGGTGCGAGCGCCAAGGCTTCCGTTAACGCCGTAATCGGTGAGGTTGGCGACGTTGACGATCCCCGCGGCGAAGTCGATGACGCCGGTGTATGTGTTGTTGCCGGTGAGGTTCAGGGTACCGGCGCCGGTCTTGGTCAGGCCGTTGGCGCCGCTGAGATTGACGATCGGGCCGGAGATGAGCAGGGCTTTGCTGGCCGCGACGGAAACCGGCAGGGAGCCGTTGTTCGTCACGAAACCGATCGTCGCCGAGATGGTCGAGTTGTCGGTGGCGCTGATGGACCCGGTGATGTAGTAATTGGCGGCGAATCCGACGAAGGTCCCGTTGCCGGCGGTCAGGGTGCCGCCGTTGAGCGTGACGTTGAACACCGTGTGGGCGTTGAGCGTCGGGGAATTGGCGTTGAGCGTGCCGCCAGCGTTGAGCGTGATCGTTCCGGCGCCGTTGTTCAAGATCGAATTGATCTGCCCACCGATCAGGTTCACGGTCGCGCCGGTGACGGTGAGATTCGTGCCGGCGGGCAGGACCGGCGTCGAGCCGTTCTTGCCGGTGTCGTCGAGGTTGAGGACGCCGCCGGTGACGAACGTCCCGCCGGTGTACGTGTTAGAACCGCTGAGGGTCAGCGTGCCGGATCCCATCTTGGTCAGCGAGAGGGTTCCGGCGGTGTTCTTGATGAGGCCGGTGAAGCTGCTGGTCTGGTCGTTGTTGCCGACGGTGAGCGCGCCATTGCCGGTGGTGTTGTCGATCGTGCCGGCCCCGCTGAGGCCGTTGATGGTCTCGGTGAACCCCGCAATGTCCAGCGTGCTGGCAACGGAGACGTTGCCCTTGCCCACGCCGTCGGGGATGACGCCGGATGCGCCGAGTTTGAGGGTGCCGACCACGACGCTGGTGTTGCCGACATAATCGTTGCCGGTGTTGCTGAGCGTGACGACGTTCGTCGCGCCCGCGCGGCCCGCGCCCTTGCTGAGCCCGCCGGGTCCGGTGATCTTGCCGCTGACGATCAGATTGTTGTTCGGGTCGCCGCCGATGCTCGATGTGGCGTTGAGCGTGATCTGGCCGCTGAGGGTGTACGTGCCGAAGCCGCCGCCGCCGCCGTCGGCGTAGATGGCGTCCTTGGTGTTGGGGCTGGCGTCTCCGGTGGCGGAGCCGCTGATGCCATTGAGCACGAAGTTGTTGGACATCGTCGAGCTGCCGGTGTTCCACCAGAGCATGACCAGAGCGCCGTTGCTGACGGTGACCGCGCCGGTGCCGAAGGCCGAGGCGTTGCGCGGGCGGATGGAGCCGGCGGTGATGCTGGTGCCGCCTTGGTAGCTGTTGGCGCCGAAGAGATTGAGGATGCTCGCCGTGTTGGTTGACGCCGGCGACTGCGACAGCGAGCCGGTGCCGCTGATCACGTTGTTGACGGTTTGCTCATCGGTGCGGGTGAAGACGAGCGCGGCGTTGTCGGTGACGCTCCCGCTTCCCAGCGTGCCGGTGGTTCCGCCGCTGCCGATCTGCAGCGTGCCGCCGCTGATCGTGGTGACGCCGCCGTACGTGTTGGCGCCGCTGAGGATCAGCGTGCCGGTGCCCGTCTTGGTCAGTGCCAGCGTGCCGGCGGTGTTCTTGATCACGCCGCTGAAGGTGTTGGCGGCGCCTGTCGCGTTGTTGTCGCCGACGGTGAAGGTCGGCGTGCCGCTGACGCCATCGACCGTGCCCGCGCCGCTGAGGCCGTTGATCGTCTCGCTGAACCCGTTGAGCTTGAAGGTGCCGGCGTCGATCAGGTTGCCTGTGCCGGCGCCGTTGGGGATCTGATCCGCCACACCGAGCGCCAGCGTGCCGGTCGAGCCGATGTTCGTGTCGCCCTGGTAGTTGTTGGGATTGGCGGTGGCGTTGGAGAGCGTGATGGTGGCGGCGCCGCCGGTGTGGTCGATGCCGAACGGGCCGGTGATCTGGCCGGTCAGGCTGGCAGCCCCGCCGCCTCCGAACTTCAGGTTTGCCAGGTTGGCGGTGATCTTGCCCGAGAGGACATGGCCGGTCGTGTCGAAGCGGAAAGCACCGACGACGTCCGTGCCGAGCGCGGAGTTGACCACGATGTCGTTGGCGATCGTGATGCCGTTGACGGTGTCGAGCAGGATCTGCGCCTTGTCGGTGTTGGCGGTGCCGATGGTGATCGGTCCGCGGCCGAAGGGGCTGCTGGTGATCGCGCCGGGGGAGCCGACCGTGGTGAAGGTGCTGCTGATCCTCAGTCGCGTGCCGGAACCAGCGCCATTCAGAAGCGTCAGGCCGCCGGAGTAGGTGCTCTGGGTCGTCAGATTGAAGATGCTGTTGCTGTAAAGGCTGTTGGATATCTTGATGGCCGTGGTGTTGGTCGGCCCGTCCTGGATCACACTGCTGATCTGGGAGTTCTGGGCCGTGAGAGTCAGCGCGGTGTTGGCCCCGCCGGTGTTGGTGATCGTGTTGGTCGCGGCGCTGGCGGTGATGTCGGTGAAGGAGGCATTGAAGCCGCCCAGATCGAAGATGCCGCTGCCGGACATCGACAGCACGCCCTTGGCGGTGAAGGCGGTGGAGCTGCCGGCCTTGAGCGTGCCGGCGCTGACGATCGTCGCGCCGGTGTAGGTGTTCGCCCCGCTGACGGTCAGCGTCCCGGCACCGTTCTTGGTGACCGCGCCGACGCCGCTGACGACGCCGCTGTAGGTCTGGTTGCCGGTGTTGTTGAAGACGAGGCTGTCGTTGTCGGCGATATTGCCGCTGTAGGCGTTGGCGGTGAAGGCGCCGTCGTTGAACTGCAGCGCGCCGGCGGCGATGGTGATGGCCTTGGAATTGTTCGTCACCGCGCCGCCCAGGGCGATGGTGCCCGTGCCGGTCTTGATCACGTCATTGTTGAAGCTCAACGGCGCCGTGATGGTGTGCGTGCCGGTGAGCGCGCTGAGCACCGAGATGCCGCCGGTGTCGGTCTGGAGCGTGATCGTGTTGGTGCCGGCGACGGTCCATGCGTTGGAACTGTCGAACTGGATGTGGCCGACCGTGACGTTCGCGTCGACCGTGATCGTCGTCGGGGCGGCCTGCTGGGGCAGGATCACGTTGGTGCCGACGGCGTTGGGGACGACGTTGCTGGCGTTGGCGAGGTTCGAGTAGGTGGACGCGGTCCAGTTTGCGCCGCTCTGCCAGGTGTTGTTGAAGACTTGCTCGTTGGAGAAGCCGTAGAAGTGGAAGGTGTTGGCGGGGACGACGTTGTTGAAGGTCAGCGTCTCATTGGTGCCCGTGGCGACAAAGGTGTAGCGGACGAGCAGGCCGTTGCCATCGCCGCTGCCGTTTTCGTCGTAGCCGGTGATCGTTCCGCCATCTGAGCCGGTGATGTTCACAACGCGTGTGCCGGCGGTCCCGAAGGACGCGCCGTAGGAAGTAAACACGTAAGTCTGACCGGGGGTCAGGCCGTTGAGGGTGAGGGTGGACGACGGGTTGCCGTTGTAGGTGAAGTCATTGATCATCGCGCCGAGCTGGCCGCCGACGAGGTTGTGGGTGTTGCCGCTGGGGAACGAGGTGCCCGCTCCTGTGAGTGACCAGTTGGTGCCGGATGTGGTGCCGCCGGAGGCGAAGGCGACGCCGTTAATCGTCAGCGCGCCGCCGTTGATGTTCGCGTTGTTCTGGTAGGTCTTGTTGGTGCTCAGGCCGACGTTCGTGTCGGTCATCTGTCCGGCGCCGCTGGTGAAGTTGACCGAGGAGAAGGTACCCTGGGTGTAGCCGTTGGTCCCCGCGATGGCGAGCGTGATGTTGTTGCCGCTCTGGGCGAAGGTGTAGGTTCCGCCGCGGAGGGGGGAGTTGCGAACGGTGAAGTCGGAGGGGCTGAAGTTCACCAGGCCGCCGGTGGTGGCGATGGTGTAGGTGGCGTTGGTGATCTGGTTCGCGGTGCCCGAGCTCTTGGAGTCGGCGAGGTTCACGAGCAAGCCGGAGCTTGGGAGCGTGAAGGTGCCGGTGACGGCGAGCTGATCGGAGTTGGCGGTGGCGGAGCCGAGGTCGAGATCGAGGACCGCACCGCTGCTGGCGGTGAGGCTGCCGCCGATGTTCAGCGTGCCGACTGCTCCGAAGTTGCGGATGCCGTTGAGGCCCGGCGCGAGGTGGCCGCCGGCGCCGGACGCATTGCCGCTAAGGATCACGTTGCCGCTGGCGGTGCCGGTGCCCGCGAGGGTCGGGCTGCCGGTCGCGCCGGTACCTCCGACGGTGACGGTGCTGGCTGCGTTGATCGTCGAGGCGGCGGCGAGCTGCAGGATGCCGCCGTTGACCTGCGTGGCGCCGGTGTAGCTCTGGTTGCCCGTCAAGATCAGCAAGCCCGTGCCGCTCTTGGTCAGCGTGCTTGCGGTCCCGGCCAGGGGCGTGGCGAAGGTGACGGATTGGCCGTTGGTGTCGATGCTGAAAAGCTGGCCGCCGGCGGCGGAGAATCGGCCGGAGTAGTCGAACTGATTCGCGGCGGAGTATTGGAGCGTGCCGCCGCCCAGAACGATCGAGCCGGGGTTGGCCGCGGCCGAATTGCCCAGCGGACCGCTGGTGCCCGCGGTTTCAGCGCTGCCCAGGTTCAGTGTGCCGCCATTGAGCGTGGTCACACCGGTGTAGGTGTTCAGCCCCGTGAGGGTCAGCGTGCCGGCGCCGAGCTTGGTGAGCGTGCCACCGGAGCTGGTCAGGGCGGTGGCGAAGGTGACGTTCTGGCCGTTGGTGTCGACGCTGATCAGTTGACCGGCGGCGGTCGAGAAGCGACCGGAGTAGTCGAACTGGTTCGCGGCGGAGTACTGCAGCGAGCCGCCGCCGAAGAGGATTGTGCCGACGGCGTTGGCGACCTGCTTGCCCAGCGGGCCGGAGGTGCCGGCCGTCTCGGCGACGCCCGCCTGGATTATGCCGCCGTTGATCGCCGTCACACCGGTGTAGGTGCTTGCGGCGGTCATCGCGATCGTGCCCGCGCCCGTCTTGGTGATTTTGCCGACACCGCTGACGATGCCGCTGTAGGTGCGGTTGGCGGTGTTGTTGAAGATCAGCGTGTCGTTGTCGGTGATGTTGCCGCTATAGGTGCCAGCGGTGAAGGCGCCGTCGTTGAACTGCAGCGCGCCGTTGGCAATTGTGATGATCTTCGAGTTGTTCGTCACGGCTCCGGCGAGGACGAGCGTGCCGGTGCCGAATTTGATCGCGTCATTGGACATGCTGAGGGGCGCGGAGATCGTGTGGGTGCCCATGAGCGTGTTGAGCACGGAGACGCCGCCGGTGTCGGTCTGCAGGGTCAGCGTGTTGGCGCCGGCGATGGTCCAGGGGTTGGAGCCGTCGAACTGGATATGACCCACGGTGACATTGGCGTCGAGCGTGATGGTGGTTCCGCCCGAGCCGGTGAGAGCGGGCAGGATGGCGTTGGCGCCCTGGAAGTTGGGGACGACGTTGGACGAATTGGCGGTGTTGGCCCAAGTTGCGGCGGTCCAGTTCGCCCCGCTCTGCCAGGTGTTGTTGAAGACCTGCTCCGTGCTGAAGCCGTAAACGTGCTGCGTGAATGTGTTGGACTGAGCGGTCATCGTCAACGTCTCATTGGCCCCGGTCGCCACGAACGTGTAGCGCATCAGGTTCAGCGAACCCTGGCCGGTGGCGCCGAAGTCGACGTCGTTGGTGGTCGTCGCGCCGTCGGAGGTGGTGATCGTCTGGACACGGCCACCCGCCGGGTCCCACGTGCGTTGGTAGAAGGTGAACACATAAGCCTGACCGGCGGTCAGTCCGTTAAGCGTCACGCTCTCGGTGTTGCTTCCGTAGTCGAAGGTGTTGAGCATCGTCCCGATTTGGCCGGTGACGTTGTTGGTGCCGCCGCCGCCGAAGGTGGCGGTCAGCCCGGCGGTGGACCAACTGGAGCCGAAGTTGCCGGTGCCCGAGGGATTCGTGCCGGTGCCGCTGGCGGCGAAGGTCACCCCGTTGATCGTCAGCGGTGCGCTGGCTTGGACGTTGACGGCGTTGATGTAGGTCTTGTTGGTGTTGAGGCCGACGAGGGCGTCGAAGTTGCCGTTGCCCAGGAAGACCTGCGAGCCGACGCCTGAGGCGTAGCCGGTCGTGCCGGCGATGGTCAGGTTGATGTTGTTGCCGCTCTGGGCGAAGGTGTAGGTTCCGCCTCGCAGCGGGGAATTGCGGATCGCGAGGCTGGAGGCGTTGAACCCGGTCAGGGTTCCGGAGGTGGCGATGGTGTAGGTGCCGTTGGTGATGGTCGTCGCGCCGCCCGAGCTCTTCATGTCCGCGAGATTGACGGCCACGCCCGAAGCGGGGAGCGCGAGGGTTCCGGTGACGGCGACCTGGTCGGAGTTGGGTGCGCCGGTCGAACCGAGGTCCAGATCGAAAGCCGCGCCGCTGTTGACGGTCAGATTGCCGCCGATGTTCAGGGTGCCCACAGCTCCGAAGTTACGGATGCCGTTGAGGCCTGGCGCGACGTGGCCGGCGGCGCCGGTGCCAACGCCGCTGAGAACGACGTTGCCACTGGCCGTGCCCGTTCCCGAGAGAGCGGGAGTGCCGCTGGCTGATGCCCCGCCGACGGTGACGGTGCTTGCGGCATTGAGGGTCGAAGCGGCGGCGAGCTGCAGCAGACCGCCGTTGATCTGCGTCGCGCCGGTGTAGGCGTTGGTGCCGCTGACGATCAGCGCGCCGGTGCCGATCTTGGTCAGCGTGCCTCCGGTGCTCGACAGAGGTGTGGCGAAGGTGACGGCTTGGCCGTTGGTGTCGATGCTGTACGCCTGGCTGGCGGCGGTGGAGATACGAGCGGAAAGATCGGTGGTGATGCCCGCGCCGTACTGCAGCGTGCCGCCGGCGAAGCTGATGGTGCCCGAGGAGCCCAGAGCGCTGGCGCTGGCGATCTGGAGGACACCGCCGTTGATCTGCGTGCCGCCGAGGTAGGTGTTTGTGCCCGCCAGAACCTGTGTGCCAGCGCCGGTCTTGGCGAGGGTGATCGCGTTGGCCGCGACGTCGCCGCCGATGACGCCGGTGAAGGTCGTCGAACCGCTGGCGGGGTTGATGGTCATCGTGACCGGGACGGTGCCGCTGTTGATCACCGAGCCGCCGCTGCCGGCCGAGAAGTCGGAGAGCGATGCGACGGTCTGGCTGTTGCCTCCGAGATCGAAGCTCGAACCGCTGGCGATGGTCAGTGGCGTGGTTGCGGTCAACGCGCCGGCGACCGTATTGAGCCCGGAGAGGTAGAGCCCGTTGATCTGCGCCGCGCTGAGTGAACTGCCGAAGATGCTGACCTCGTCCATCAGGGCGTTGAGGTTGTTGGCGCCGCCGTAGGTGCCGCCGCCGCCTTTCTGCGTGCCGAGGGACATTTCCTGGCCGGTCTTCATGAACAGGGCGGTGCCGCCGAGCGTGGATGTGGCGACCTGCGCGCCGTTGACGTAGATGGTGTACGCGTTGCCGGTGCTGTTGACCGAATAGGTGACCATGTACCACGTGCCGGCGTTCATGGTCACGGCGGCGTCGGCGTTGGTCTTGAGCCACGCTGAGCCGGTGCCGATGTCGGCGTGAAGCCCGGTGGCGGATTTCTGCAGATCGAAGGTGGTATCGCCGCCATTGCGCGTGCTGATGAACGTGGCATTGCCCTGCTGGGCACCCAACAGGTTCGTCCAGAACGAGACGGTGTAGTTGCTGAGGCCGAGGTTGGCGTTGTAAGCCGCCGCGGCGTACTGCGGCGTGGTGGTGGCAGTGGTATTGGCGAAGCTGATCGCGTTGCCGTTGATGCCGGCGGCGAAGGTCGGCGAGTTGTTGAGTGTCAGCGTGTTGCCGCCCGTGCCGGTGTCGGCGCCGGTGCTGGCGTTGAACGTGTAACGGGAGACCGCCCCGTTGGCGGCGGCGATCCCGGTGTTGAGCCGCAGCGTGCCGCCGTTGACGATCGTCGCGCCCGAATAGACGGATGTGCTGGCCAGGTTCAGCGTGCCGGTGCCGGCCTTGGTGAGGCTCGTCCCCGCGCCGGCGAGGACGGAACCGATGCTGTCGGAGGCGTTGTTGACGGTGATGGTGTTGGTGGGCGAGAGAGTGATCGTACCGCCTGACAAGAAGATGGCACCGGAGGCGGAGCCGAAGGTGATGTCGCCGGCAGAGACGGTGCCGCTGACCGTGATGGTGCCGGCGCCCAAGCCCGCGGCGGCGGTGCCGAAGTTGATCGAATCGGACGTGTTAGACGTATTGTTCGTCGTGATGGAGTTGCCGCTGATGGCCGTGGCACCGGTCGCATCGGTAGACCAGCCCGCGGTGGCCGTGCCCGCGGTCGGAGCCGCCCATGTGCCGCTGGCTGTTCCGAAGCCCGCGGTGCCGTTGCTGCCATCCCAGTAATAGGTGGTAGCCGAGGCGCGGGGCAACGGCGAGGCGGAGGCGACGCCCATCATCGCCAGCAACGTCAGGACGCGCCGGCGGTTCTTGCGGAGCCTCAGCGAAGTTTTCGTGACGCTTTGAATCTGTTTCCCGTCCAACATGTCGTGCCTCTCTTTGATTCTCTATCCGACTCGTTGAGCTTTAGTCGCCTTCTTTTCCCTGATTCGCCTCGCCTCATACTGCGCCGCTTCTGCCGCCTCTTACTGCCATCCCGTCCATGGTGCCGATCAGTCATGCCCCGCGGCCTTGGGGATCGGGGCCGGCAACGTCATCGCGGTACCGTCGGCCTCGACCCGCAGCGCCAGCGGATTGGGATTGCTATCCGTTCCCGCGTTACGCACGATGATCTGGATCGTGTTGATCCCCGCGGTGAAACCGCTTTCGATTTTGAGCCGGGTAAACCGGTTGAAGTCCTCGAAACCGTGCTGCGGGACGTCGATGGACACACCATTGATTGTGACTGCGTCCACCACATTGTCGGCGGCG
>JAYVTU010000053.1:0-2590 GCA_043788485.1 Planctomycetota bacterium | reverse complement strand
ACACGGCCGACTCGAAGACTCGCTGGCCGTGGCACCCCCGGAGCGTTTTTGCATTAAACTCACGCCATGCACGCCGCTTTCGATCTCCGCGACCTGCTCCGCCAGCTTGCCCACGGCCAGCCGCTCAGCCGCGCCCAAACCGCCGACGCCTTCGCACAGGTCATGGCCGGCGGCGCGACCGATGCGCAGATCGGCTCGCTGCTCACCGCGATGGCGATGCGGCACGGCGGGCCCACCATCGACGAGATCACCGGCGCCGCGGAAGCGATGCGCCGCGCCCTCCGGCCCATCACGCTGCCGCCCGGCCTCGCGGACGTCGTCGATACCTGCGGCACGGGCGGGGATCACGCGCAGACCTTCAACATCTCCACCACCGCCGCCATCATCGCCGCCGCCGCCGGGGCGACCGTCGCCAAGCACGGCAACCGCTCCGTCACCAGCACCTCCGGCTCGAGCCAGGTGCTCGAAGCCCTCGGCGTGAAACTGCTCGTCACCGATGAGATTCTCACGCGCTGCCTCACCGAAGCCCGTGTCTGCTTCGCCTACGCACCCTCGCATCACCCCGCCACGAAGCACGTCGCCCCCGCGCGCCAGCAGCTCGGCTTCCGCACCATCTTCAATCTCCTCGGCCCGCTCACCAATCCCGCCGGCGCCAAACGCCAGCTCATCGGCGTCTACGATCCCGCCCTCACCGAAACATTCGCCGCCGTCCTTCGCAACCTCGGCTCCGAGCACGCGATGATCGTCCACGGCTCATTCGACCACGGCTCCATCGACGAAATCGCCACCACCGGCCCAACGCGCATCACCACGCTCCACCGCGGCCGCATCATCACGCAGACCCTCATGCCCGAGGAACTCGACATCAAACGCGCCACGATCGCCAGCCTCCGCGCCCAGAGCGTCGATGAATCCGCCAAGGTGGTGCGCGACGTCCTCAGCGGAACCAAGGGTCCGCCGCGCGACATCGCCGCACTGAACGCCGCCGCCGCCCTGCTCGTCGCCGGTGAAGTTAAAAATCTCCGCGAAGGCTTTGAAACAGCTAACGCCGCGATCGACAGCGGCGCGGCGCTCAAGACGCTGATCCAATTGGTACAGATCACGAACGAGGCTTGAATTCAGCGTGAACGCATCCGATATCCAAAAAATTATTGAATCGGAGATCAATGGGGATTGGACGATTTCCAATTCACATGGGGTTGATCTTCGTCGTTGCCTTGTCACGCCGCGAAAAGTGTCGTGCATCAATACCTTCCCAAAACTGAACAGCGGTAAAAATTTGGAAATGTGGATCGTCTTGGAAGAAACACCCGGTGATCGGGGCGGCTATCTGATTGTGTTTGACGAAAACACCTCAAAATTCGGGCTGGCAGATTGGGGGACGCGCGGACCCATATTTCTCGGGTTCCACGGAACTCTTTTGAACACTTTGGAAGGAATGTAAATCTTCAACAGACAAATTCAAAGCGCCGCGAGGCGCTGCTGTTTATTGTGCTCGATCAGCGCGCCGACAATCTCATCGAGTTTCCCCGCGAGGGCATTCGTCAGATTGAACGACTGATTGATGCGGTGATCCACCGCGACGTTCTCTTTGTAACGGTACGTGCGGATGCGCTCGGCGCGGTCGCCGGAGCCGATCATTTTGGAGCGGGCTTCGCGGCGTTCGGCGTGGGCCTGCTGCTGGTAGTGATCGTGCACGCGGGCGCGCATGAGCTGCCAGGCACGGGCGCGGTTCTGCTGCTGGCTCTTGGTGTCCTGCATGCGGACCTCGATGCCGGTCGGTACGTGGATCATCTTGATGGCGGTGGCGACCTTGTTGACGTTCTGGCCGCCCGGGCCTCGAGCGGTCGTCACGTCAATCTTCACGTCCGCTTCGTTGATCTTGACGCCAACGTCTTCGGGCTCCGGCAGCACCGCGACCGTCGCGGTGCTCGTGTGAATCCGGCCCTGCGTCTCCGTCGCCGGCACGCGTTTCACGCAGTGCGTCCCGCCCTCGTAACCCAGATGCTGCCACACGCCCGGGCCCTTGACCGACACGACCGCGTGCTTCACTCCGCCGAGTTCGCCCGTGCCCAGGTCCATCACGTCCCAGTCCCATCCCCGGCTCGCCGCGTAACGGTGATACATCTCCAGGAGGTCCGCGGCCCACAGCGCCGCTTCATCCCCGCCGACGCCCGCGCGGATCTCGAAGATCACCGACCCGACCGCGCGATCCGCGCTGGTGACGAGCTCCGATTTGATCTGCTCGAAAAGCTCCGCGGCACGGCGCTCGAGCCCGGGCAGCTCCGCCTCGGCCATCGCGTGCATCTCGGCGTCCTTCTCCTCGGCGATGATCTTGCGGAGCCCCGCCGCCTCGGCGACGGCGGATTTGTAGTCGAGATAGAGCGTGACGAGCGGCTCGATCGCCGATCGCTGCCGCGCGGCGTCCGCGGCCCGCTGATGATTCGACACGAACTCGGCGTCGAACAGCTGCGTCTCGAGCGCACGGAACTGCGCGAGCATCTCGTCGAGGCGTGCGATGAGGGGGGCGTCATCGGGCATGGCGGGACACCAACAAAGAAGGGATCAGGAGGATTAACCGCGAAGGCGC
>JAYVTU010000052.1:0-46383 GCA_043788485.1 Planctomycetota bacterium | reverse complement strand
TCAAAGCTCCTGCCCGACATCCTCGCCGGAATCCCCTACACCGACGGAACCCGAGCCGCCGCCTGATTCACCCGTCAACAACTTTTGACAATACCCCGTCGGGGTGGGAACTCAGGTTCTTCTTTTTTCTTTTTGAGAAAGCCGAACATGCTCACCTCGTAAATGTGGGAGGGGGAGATCGTACTTTCAAATCAAAATGGCTGCGAGCGGTTGGGTAGGAGCGCGCGCGGCGCACGTTGAACATCTCGGGGCACCCTCACCCGGCTCGCGGACTCGCCACCCTCTCCCCGAGGGAGAGGGGTCGGAGCGCGCACGAAGGCGTCGCTGGCTCGCGCACAGAGGCGTCGCCACCCGGACGTCCGGGGGGTTTCCCGGATGCGTGATGAGCGTGTGTGGGATTCGCAGCCTTAAGGTGTGGAATCGGCGGGGAGTTAAGACGGGAGGTTCGGCGGAGCGAGCGCGAAAATCCGCGCGGGGGGAGGGGTGAAACATGTCCGAACGACGGGGTTGTGCGCACGGGGGTGACGCGTGAATACCCGCGGGGATTCGGGGGACCTCATCCCCGGGCTTGGGGGAAGAGGGGATGAAAAAACCCCGGGGGGCCGGGGTTGGGGGAGCGGAGTTTCAGGTTGAGGAGGCGGATCACGACGCGCGGGGGTGGGCGGTGTTGTAGGCGTTGCGCATGCGCTGGGTGGTCAGATGCGTGTAGATCTGGGTGGTGGAGAGGGATTGGTGGCCGAGGAGTTCCTGGACGGAGCGGAGGTCGGCTCCGTTGTCGAGGAGGTGGGTGGCGAAGGAGTGGCGGAGGGTGTGCGGGGAGATGGTGCGGTCGAGGCCGGATTGGTCGAGGTACTTGTCGAGTTTGCGGCGGACGGAGCGGCTGGACAAGCGGCCGCCTGTCTTGTTGACGAAGAGCGGGACTTCCTGGCCGGCGGCGAAGGCGTCGCGGACGCTGGTCAGGCGGGGATCGGTGTCGAGGAGCTGAAGGTATTTGTGGATGGCGGCCAGGGCGTGGGAACCGAGCGGGACGATGCGCTCGCGCTTGCCCTTGCCGCGGATGACGAGGGCTTCGCCGACGGTGTCGAGGTGGCGGCGGTTGAGGTCCACGAGCTCGGAGACGCGGACGCCTGTGGAGTAGAGCGTCTCGAGGATGGCGCGGTCACGGGCGCCGAGCGAGGCGGTGTCGTCGGGCGTTGCGAGGAGCTTCTCGATCTGCTCGACGGAGATGGCTTTGGGGAGGCGCTTGGCTTGGCGGGGGGAACGGATCATGAGCATGGGATTGGCGGGGACGAGGCCGCGGCGGTGGAGGAACTTGTAGAAGGAGCGGAGCGTGGCGATCTTGCGGGCCAGGGTCGCGGGGGTGTATTGGTTCTGGTCGAGGTGGGTGAGGAAACGGCGGACGGTCAGGGCATCGGCGGCGATGAACTGCTCGGCGGTGGGCTGTGGGGCGGAGGCGCTTGTGGAGCGCATGGAGTGGGGCATTGGCGCGGCGGCATCGGTGCCGGTGGCGGCCATGGAGGAGCCGCCGGTGTCGGTGGCGATGAACTCGCCGAACTGGCGGAGGTCGGCGCCGTAGCAGCGAGCGGTGAAGGGGCTGAAGTGGCGTTCGAGGTGCAGGTAGTCGAGGAATTGCTGGACGAGGGGGCTGTTCATCGGAGGGCTCCGTTACGTGTGTCTGGTTGTCGTGATCTATATGGAATGCGGCGATCGGCGACGGGCCGGGGCCGCGTCGCGGTCTACTCTTCGGCGATCTCGGTGAGCTGCTGCTGGATCTTGCTGCCCATCTGATGCGACAGGACAGCGGCGTCGAACCAGTCGAACCCGCTCTCGGGGTTGCTGGCGGCGGCGGCGATCTGGCGCAGGACAGCGGACTCCTCGCCGGGTCCGTAACGGAAGACCCAGCGCTGGTTGCGCTTGACCAGCACCAGTTGGTGCGGCTCAACGGTGATGTGGGGCTTGGGAGACTGCGGCGTGCCCGGTGTGTCGTTCATCATGGTGCGTTCCGGTTCCCCCTCGGGACCGGATGCACCGGGCGAGGGCTAACGAGGAAGTTCGGAGTTGGGAGTGCGGAGTTCGGAGTGTGCGGTTTCGGAGTCCTTCGACTCCGCATTCCGCGCTCCGACTTCCGCAGTCGTATTGGGCCTCAATCGGCTCCATTCGGAGGCGAAGAGGCGTCGCATCAGCTCGTGGCTGACGAATTCGCTGTAAAGGTCCATGCTGATCAAGTAGCGGCGCCAGCCCGCGGGCGAGTCGTTGGGCACACGTCCGGTGGCGTAGGCCTGGAGGCGTGTGAGGACCGAACCGTTGGCGGCGTCGAAGTGGTTGCTGATCTGTGCGACGGGCTGCGACCAGTGGCGCTCGCCGGGGAGCGTGTTCGAGTCGATGGGCGAGGCGGTGAGCTGGCGGGTGTCGATGCCGGTGCCGCCCGGTTCGCCGCGTTCAGCGGAGAAGAGGGCGATGGTCGCCCCGATCTTCGGCGGGTCGTAGGGGTCCCACGCCGTGATCGTTCCGACCACGACACCGTCGACGTCGAGCGTCTGGATCAGCTTCATCGCCTGATCGACGGTCGTGATCTGCGTGAGCTTGCTGGCTTCCATCGCCGCGATGACCCGGTTGGTCGGCACGATCTGGATGCCCGGCACCTGCTGGAGTTGCTGCGAGAGGTGCTCGGCGAAGGCCAGACCGTCGGCTACGCTCGTTCCCGATTCATTGCGGAACGGGACGACGGCCCAGAGCTTGGTCGCGGGGTAGGGGCTGGCGTAGGCGTGGGGCTCGATGGGCGGTGAGGGGAAGTGGAAAATGTCACAACCCGCGGCGATGCACATCAACGCCAGCGCGAGGATCAGCCGTGCAACATGGACCTTTTTACTTGTCATGGCGTCCTGCCATCTGAGGTGAGCTCCGCTCACTTGGAAGTTTCGAGTCTCGGGTCTTGCGTCTCGCGTCGTGGTCTTGCGCCTTAACGCGAGACCCGAGACGCAAGACGCGAGACTTCGTCAATCAAGGCGTCGGCACCTCGGCGTGCGCGGGGGATGTCGCCGGCTTGGGGCCTTCGACGAACACCGTGCCCGACGAGGCTCGCAGGGCCCAGACATTGTCGAAGCCGCTGCGGTTGGAGATGAAGTAGATCGCGCCATCCTTGCCCCAGGCGGGCTGGAGGTTGGCGAAGTGGTCGTTGGTGAGCTTCACGCGGCCGGTGCCGTCGAGATTGATCGCCCAGAGATCGGCGGCTTTCGGGCGTGTATTCGGATCGCTGGAAGGCTCGACGACCGTGGCGAACGCGAGCCGCTTGCCATCGGGGCTCCACGCGGGGTTGATCACGGCGGCGTTGACGGCCGCGGCGATCTCCGTGGGATGCGTGCCTTCGCCGTTGATGTAATCCATCGTCCAGATGCTGAACGTCCGGCTGCCGCGCTGGCGGGCCTTCTGGAACACGATCTTGTCGCCCATCGGGCTGAAGCGGGGGAACAGGCCAAACCCGATGAACTTCCGCTTGGCGGGGTTTTCGACATCGACGACGACGATTTCCCACTGCCCGGACTGCCGCCCGAGCGATGAGAAGACGATTTGCTTGCCATCCGGCGACCAACTGGGGTGAACTTCGTGCGCCGGATCGCTTGTGAGCTGGATGGGCTTTCCGCCCTCGATCTTCTGGAGGTAGATGTCCCAGTTGCCCATGCGATCGGAGCAGTAGGCGAGGGTCATCCCATCGGGGCTGATGGCGGGCATGACATCGTTGGCCGAATCGCTGGTGATCTGCGTGACGGTCTGGCCATCGACACGCTTGATGTAGATGTCGGATGTCTTGCGGTGCTGCGTGGATGCGAAGGCGATCCACTTGCCGCTGGGATCGAGATCGACGTCGAAGTCCGCCCCTTCGCGGGTGAAGGAGATCTGGCGGAGGTTTTCGGAGGCGTCGTTCGTGTCGGGCTGGCCGCCGTTGGGCAGTTCACCGTAGAGGCTGATGGAGACGGGGTTGCCGTCGAACTTGACGGGGGCTTCAGAGGTCGGGCCGGCGACGGCGTTGGGGGCGGTGATTTCGAGCGTGGGAGCGGCGGCGACGGGCGGGGTGGGCAGGGCGGGCGTCCGATCGGTCGAGTGCATCATGCTCAAGCTGTCGCCGCAACCGGACAGAGCCAGGATCGACGTGGCGGCAAGCATTTGGCTGAGGTTTCGCAGGCTCATTCGACGGACTCCGCAGGGAGGGGCGTTTATTCGTGCCGATCGACATCGGCTAAAACCGCCCACCGATAACAAGTTGTGACACAGGTCCGTTATCGGACAGCCTGCGGGGGGGACTTGAGGAACTCGCGGAGTGGATCGCGAAAATATCAGCATGCAATCCGACCCAACACCCGTTGAAGACGAGGGTTTCAAACTGACACCTAAAATTATCGGGCCTTGCCGAACATGCGCTTTCGCTGAACACTCCGTCGCTCGACGCACTCCGCCGTTCGCTGTAACCTTCTGACCCCCATGCCACGCATCAAGACCAAATTGCCCCCAGCCCTCGCCCTGGCCGTCGCCCTGATCATTGTCGGCGCCGCGGGGCTCTCGCAGTTGATTCACACCCGAGGCCCCGTCCCGGCCGCCGTCGATGCCTCGCCGGTCGCGGGAGATTCGCTAGCCGTCTACTTCTCGCCGCGCGGCGGGTGCACCGAAGCCGTCGTCGCTGCCCTCGCCGCCGCCAGACAGTCCGTGCACGTTCAAGCCTACTCCTTCACCTCCGCCCCCATCGCCGAGGCTCTGCTCGACGCCCAGAAGCGCGGCGTCAAAATCCAGATCGTTCTCGACCGCTCGCAGCGCTCCGAAAAATACTCCAGTTTCAAGTTCTTCGAAAACGAGCACATCCCCGTCGCCATCGACGCCAAGCACGCCATCGCCCACAACAAAATCATGCTCATCGACGGTCAGAAAATCATCACCGGCAGCTTTAACTTCACCAGGTCCGCCGAAAACGACAACGCCGAAAACCTCCTCCTCATCACCGGCCGCCCCGCGCTCTACGAAGCCTACGAACAGAATTTTCAGGCCCACCTCGCGCACAGCGAACCGGAGTGAGTCGGCGTCTTTCCTTGCCTCGCCGCTTGCGGCTTTGCGCTCCGGAGTTCGCTATATTTGCTTAATTCTGTTATAATGCCTTTCTCGTTTTCGCCCTCTAATGCGGCTTCGGCCGCGAAAAGAGCGTCCCATCTCCACCGCGAAGCTCTCACTCCACGAAGCAGTCGACCACGGCCAGGCCGCGCAGGTGAAATCCCTGCTCGCCAAGGGCTCGGAGATCAACGCCAAGGACAAGGAAGGCAAGACGCCGCTCCGAATCGCCGCCCACAAGGGTGACCTCGAGCTCGTCAAGTTGCTCATCTCCAAGGGCGCGGACCTGAACGTCAAGGACAAGTTCGGCAAGAGCGTCCTCTACAAGGCCGCCCGCGCCGGGCACGGGCCTGTGGTGAAGTTCCTGCTGGAAAAAGGTGCGGCGATCGAGCCCGAGGGCGCCGAGGGCCGGACACCGCTCCACTGGGCCGCGTCGCTGGGCAACATCGAGATCGTCAAGATGCTCGTGCAGCACGGCGCCGATGTGAACGCCAAGGACAAAGAGGGCGCCCGCACGCCGCTTCATAATGCAATGTTCAAAGGCCACGCCGAGATCGAAGCCCTGCTCCGCAAGCACGGCGCGATCGAGTAACAGCTTTTTCAAATCAACTCCTAACTAGCCCCCGTCGGAAGACGGGGGTTTTCTTTTGCGCACGAAGAAAATCGCGCACAGCCAAAACCCGTTCACGCGATGATCTGCCGGATCGGATCTGCGCCCTCGACGCCGACGAGCTTCTGGTTCAGGCCCGAGTAGAAGTACGTCAGGTTGTTGGGGTCCAAGCCGAGCTGATGCAGGACGGTGGCGTGGACATCTTTGACCGCCAGCTTGTTGGTCACCGCGGCGGAGCCGAGTTCATCGGTCTCGCCGAAGCTCGTGCCGCCCTTGATGCCGCCGCCGGCCATCCACATCGTGAAGCCCCAGGCGTTGTGATCTCGGCCCGTGCCTTTCTCGTATTCCGCGGTGGGCTGCCTGCCGAACTCGCCGCCCCAAATAACTAACGTCTCGTCGAGCAGGCCACGCTGCTTGAGATCCTTCAGCAGCCCCGCGACGGCCTTGTCGGTCCGGCCCGCGTGGAAGGTGTGATTCTTCATGATGTCCGTGTGGGCGTCCCAGTTGTCGTCGTTGTGGGCGCCGCCGGAGTAGACCTGCACGAAGCGCACGCCACGCTCCACGAGCCGCCGCGCCATCAGGCACTTGCGGCCGAAGTCCTCGGTGCGTTTCTCATCCATGCCGTAGAGCGACTTCGTCGCCTCGCTCTCGTCGCTCATGTCGACGGCTTCCGGCGCGTGCTGCTGCATGCGGTAGGCCAGTTCGTAGCTGGCGATGCGGGCGGCGAGATTGGAATTGTCGATGCGCGTCGCCTGGTGTTCTTCGTTGTAGGTGCGGAGCGTGTCGAGAAGCTGTCGCTGCTGCGGGCCGGTCAGGTTCTCGGGGCGTGCGAGGTCGAGGATCGGCGCGCCGTTCGGGCGGAAGATCGTGCCCTGATACGTGGCGGGCATGTAGCCGCTGGACCAGTTTTTCGCGCCGGAGATCGGGCCGCCGGTCGAGTCGAGCATGACGACGAAGCCGGGGAGATTGCCGTTGACGGTGCCCAGGCCGTAGTTGACCCACGACCCGATGCAGGGGCTGCCGGAGAGGATTTTTCCGGTGTTCATCTGCAGCATGGCCGAGCCGTGGATCGGCGAGTCGGCGGTCATGGAATGCAGGAACGCGATGTCATCGACGCAGGAGCCGATGTGCGGGAAGAGTTCGCTGACATATTTGCCGCACTGGCCGTATTGCTGGAAGTTCCACTTGGGCCCGACGACGCGGCCCTCGTTTTTCTTTCCGCCGCGTCCGAAGGTTTTGATCGCGATCGTCTTGCCGTCGAGCGGGTAGAGATTGGGTTTGTAATCGAAGGTATCGACGTGGCTCGGCCCGCCGTACATGAAGAGGTAGATGACGCTTTTCGCCTTGCCGGGCAGATGGCCGGCCTTGGGCGCAAGCGGATTGGCGAAGGCGGTGACGCCGTCGGCGGCTCGGGCCTGCTTGGCGAGGAAGCCGTCTGCGGCGAGCATGCCGGTGAGCGCGAGGCCGGTGAAGGCGCCGCCGGTCTGCCAGAGAAATTCGCGCCGTGTGCGGTGGCAGAATGAACCGGCGTGTGATTGATTCAAATTGTTCATGCGTCTCTCGGCTGGTGTTTTAATCGAGGTAGATGAACTCATTCAGGTTGAGCGCCACGAGGCAGAAGTTGTTGAGTGCGGCATCGGCGGTCGCGCCGTCTTTTTCGAGCTTGGTCATCAGGTCGAGGCCGCGCTGGATCTCGGCTTCGCTGGGTTTGCGGCCGGTGACGAGGCGGAGGGCGAGGGCAATCTGCGCATCGGGCGCTGGCCCCGCTTCGGTGCGGAGGCGGCTAGCGAGTTGCGCGGCTTCGTTGCGGAGGAAGGAGCCGTTGATCATGCCCAGGGCCTGCGTCGGCTGTGTGGTGGCGAAGCGCACGGGGCAGGAGCGATCGGTCTCCGCGGCGTCGAGGCTCTCGATGAGCGGCACCAGCAGCGAACGCTTCACGTGGACATAGACGCTGCGGCGGACGGCATCCTCGCGGGTCGATCCGGGCCAGCCCTTGCCGGGATCGGATTGGCCGGCCATGACTTCCTTGGGGATCGGCGGGTAAACGCTCGGGCCGTACATCTTGAGATTGATCGAACCGTTGACGGCGAGGATGGAATCGCGCGTCTCCTCGGCGGTGAGGCGGCGCATGTCGAAGTGCGAGAGCAGATCATTCTGCGGATCGCCGGCCAGCGCCTTGGGATCGGGCCGGCTGGACATGCGGTAGGCGTTCGATGTCATGATCAGGCGGTGCATCGTCTTTACGCGCCAGCCGCTATCGATGAATTGCGTGGCGAGGTAATCGAGGAGCTCGGGGTGCGTGGGCTTGTCGCCCTGCAGGCCGAAGTTGTTGGGCGAGCGGACGATTCCCCGGCCGAAGTGGTATTGGAAAATGCGATTGGCCATCACGCGGGCCGTGAGCATGTTGTCGGGTGACGCGATCCAATTGGCGAGCACCGTGCGGCGGCCGGAAGTCTTAGCATCGGGCGCGGGCTTGGGCAGCAGCGGGGGGGCGGAGCCGAAGATCTGCGGGAAGGCGGGTTCGACGCGGTCGCCGGGGACATGCGGGTTGCCACGCATCAGGACGAACGTGTCGGGCGGATTGGGGCCACGCTCCGTGACGCAGAGCGCCATGTCGGTGGCGGGGGCTTCTGCTTTGGCCTTCTCGAAATTCCTGCGGAGTGCGTGGTATTCGTCGGCCTTTTGTTGGCCGAAGACACGCGGGCCGTCACTGGCGATGAGGTGCGCCAGATCGGTGTGCGACTTGACGTCTCGCGTCGCCGAGAGCGTTCGCCGGTCGAATCCCGGGCCGGACCAAGCGACGCTCAGACCCATGCCGCAGCAGCCCTGGAAGTAGTCGAGTCGGATGGGGTGGCGACCCTTGGTGAGCTTGATTTCCTTCTGCTGTTCGTTGCCGACGCCATGGATGCCGTCGTAGTTGATGACCACGTTGTCGTCGAGTGTGAGTCGCACGCCGTCGTCGCCATCGAGGAAGAAGGTGTAGTCGCCGTCCTTCGTGACAACGAGGTTGCCCTCGAAAACGAAGCCGAAAGAAACTATGCGCGTGCTCGGTGCGAGGTCGAAGAGTTTGCCGGGGAGTTTGCCGGTGTCCTCGGGCTTGAGCGAGTCGAAGTCGGGGAGCTTGGACCACGAATCGCGGTAGTAACGGTAGGTCAGGTCGTCCAAGTCGTGGCTGTCGGCGGCGCCGACGTCGTGAAATGAGTTGCGGAATTCAGTTTCAATCGCCGTGAGGCGATCCTGCATCGCGGCGAGTTTCTTGTTGCGCTCGATGAGTACCTGCTCGAGCGTGGGCCCGCCGGGTTTGGGGATGGGCTGCTCGTCGGTGGGCCCGCCGTTGTGGAAGTGGTTGACGCCGTGAACGAACGCGACCATGCGGTAGTAATCTTTTTGCAGGATGGGATCGAGCTTGTGGTCGTGGCAACGGGCGCAGCCGACGGTCAGGCCGAGGAAGACTTCGCCGGTGGTGGCGACGATGTCGTCGAGGCTGTCGGCCTGGGCCTGTTCACGGTCGCTGGGCTCATCGTCCCAGATTCCCAGGCGGTAGAACCCGGTGGCGATGAGCGCATCGCCATCGCGGCCCGGCATCTCGTCACCGGCGAGTTGCTCACAGACAAAGCGGTCGTAGGGTTTGTCGCTGTTGAATGCGCGGATGACGTAGTCGCGGTAGCGCCAGGCGTTGGGCTTGGGGTTGTCACGTTCGTAGCTGTTGGTCTCGGCGTAGCGCACGAGATCGAGCCAGTGTCGTGCCCACTGCTCACCGTAACGCGGGGAGTCGAGCAGGCGATCGACAAGCGCTTCGTAGGCACGCGGCGAAGCATCGGCGACGAAGGCATCGATCTCGGCAGGAGTGGGGGGCAGGCCGGTCAGGTCGTAATAGACGCGACGGATCAGCGCGACCTTATCGGCAGGCGGCGCGGGCTTGAGCCCGGCGGTTTCAAGTTTGGCGAGGACGAAAGCATCCACCGGATTCGCAACCCACGCTGTATCTTTCACGGCGGGGACGGCGGGCTTTTTAAGTGGCTGGAAGGACCAGAAGCCTTTGGCTTTTTCAAAGTTGTCGGGCTTGCGCGAATCGGTCTTGGCGACGGGTTCGGCGGGCGCAACCGGATCGGCGGCGCGCGTGAAAGGTATGGCCGTGACGAGCCACAGCGCCACTCCAAATGCGAGTGCGGCTGCGGCGATTCGCGGACGAGTCAGGGTCATTCCGATCGCCTCCAAAATCCTGTTGCGAAATCGCGGCGTGAGAAGGACAATGTTCTATATACCAAACGAGGCATCGTGCGCCAATCCAAAACCATTCAAGCCATCGGTGATCGGTACGGTGATCGCGGGTTCGAGTCGGCGGGGGACGGCAACCCTCGTTAACATGTCCGCTTGCGATCAGGAGCTTCCGAATGATTATGCGTTCGATGACCAAGCCCGTCCCGGACACCGATCGATATCACGTGCCCAATCTCGATCGCGCCTTGGCGATCCTCGAGTTCCTCGCGGCTCAGACGCATCCCTGCGGCATCACCGAGATCGCCGACGCCCTGAGCTTCCCGAAGAACAGCGTATTCCGCATCGCCGCCACACTCCACGCGCACGGCTATCTTCGTCGCGAAGAGCCGGGCAAGCGATACCTGCTGACCAGCAAGTTCCTGTCGCTGGGCTACGCCGCCGTGCATGAGGGGCACCTGGTCGAAAATTCGCTGGACATCATGCGCGAGGTCCGCACCGAGACCGGCGAGACCGCGATGGTCGGCATCATCGACGGCCTAGAGGGCGTCGTGCTCGAGCACTGCCCGTCGCAGCAGCAGGTGCAGGTCGCGGTGGCCGTGGGCACGCGCTTCGCCCTGCACACCTCGGCCCCCGGCAAGGCGATGCTCGCCGCGATGCCCGCCGCCGAGTGTGAAGCGATCCTCGACCGCATCGAATACCCGGTGTACACGCCGCGCACCATCGCCAGCAAGTTGCAGATGATCGAGCACCTCAATGGGGTGCGTGAGAAGGGCTACGCCGTCGACGATGCCGAGCACAACGAGGGCATCCGCTGCATCGGCGCCGCCATGCTCAACCACCGCAATTCACCGGTCGGCGCGATCTGGGTGACGGGCCCGGCGTTCCGCATGCCGCGCAAGACCGATGCACGCAATGGCGCGATCCTCGCCGCCGCCGCCCAGACGATCTCGCAGCGTTTCGGCCACAGCGGGGCCTGAATAGATTTGCAAACACCCCTGCAATCGGATCGGATCGCCGGTCGTTGGAATATCGTCCGCTGCCCCTGCGCGATCGGCTCGTCCACACCCCAGCCATTGTTGCAAACAATGGGTTGGCGTCACGGCCGGTTTCGCTTAACTTGTCCATCCCCGCAATCTTGGCGATGTCCGTCGCATCCGCGACGCCGCCGACGATCTGCAAGCCCCATCTCCTACGGAGCCGATTTATGAAGAGCCTCGTCCGATCCGTCGCGTTTGCCCTCATCCTGGCGTTGACTGGTTCGCTGTTTGTCGCCGCATTCGCCGCCGATGCCCCGGCCCCGTTCAAGTTTGAAAAAGGCGACGTCGTCGCGATCCTCGGCGACGGATTGGCCGACCGCATGCAGCACGATGGCTGGACCGAGACGCTCCTGCAGAGCGAGCTCAAGGGCCAGGATGTGCGTTTCCGCAACATGAGCGCCAGCGGAGACCGCCCCGATTCCTACCCCCGCAGCAGCGGCGCCACCTCGATGAACGATTACCTCAAGCACGTCAAGGCCGACGTCGTGTTTGCCTTCTTCGGCTACAACGATTCCTACGACGGCGTCGCCAAGGTCGACGCCTACCACAAGAAGCTCGTTGCCTTCGTCCGCAACCTGCAGACACTCAAGCCTAATGGCACCAGCGCCCCCCGCATCGTGCTCTTCAGCCCCATCGCTCACGAAAACACGCACAACCCCAACCTGCCCGATGGCAAGGCGCACAACGCCCAGCTCGAAGCCTATACCATCGCCACCGAATCGGCTGCCAAAGAGGCCGGTGTCGCCTACGTCGATCTCTTCCACCCCTCACTCGCCCTCTACCAGGCCAGCAAGACTCCGCTGACCGTCGATAGCGTGCACCTCTCGGCCGAGGGCAACCGCCAGATCGCTGAGGTCATTGCCACCGCGCTGATGGGCAAGACCGTCACAGCTTCCCCATCGCTCGAGCCCCTGCGTCAGGCCGTGCTCGACACGGAGCTGCACTGGTACAACCGCTACCGCGCCTCCGATGGCAATGACATCTGGGGCGGCCGCTCCGGCCTCTCGTTCACCAACGGCCAGACGAATGCCGTCGTGCTCAAGCACGAGCTGTCGATGCTCGACGTGATGACCGCCAACCGTGACGCGCGCATCTGGGCTGTGGCACAGGGCAAGGAACTGGTCGTCAGCGATTCCAACGTGCCCCCGCCCATCCCGGTCATCACGAACCTCGGCGGCGGCAAAGGCTCCAATCCCAAGAAGGACGGCGTCAGCGAATACATCAGCGGCGAAGAGGGCCTCAAGAAGATGTCCGTGGCCAAGGGATTCGCTGTCAATCTCTTCGCCGACGAGAAGCAGTTCCCGCAGCTCGTTAATCCCGTGCAGATGGGTGTGAGTCCCAAGGGCGAGATCTGGGTCGCCGTCTGGCCGACCTACCCCAAGTGGGAACCGCTCAAGCCGATGAACGACGCGATCCTCGTCTTCCACGCTGACAAAAACGGCAAGGCCACCAGCGTCACCGAATTCGCCAAGGTGCAGAACCCGCTGGGCTTCGAGTTCTGGAACGGCGGCATCATCGTCACCTGCATGACCGACCTGCTGTTCCTCAAGGACACCGATGGCGATGGCGTGGCCGATGTACGGATCTCTATGCTCCAGGGTCTCGACACCTCCGACACCCACCACGGCGCCAACAACCTGATCTACGGCCCCGACGGCGCGATCTATTGGCAGAGCGGCGTGTTCATGCAGCACAACTACGAGCACCCCTGGGGCCCGTCGCTCCAGACCGGCGCCGCTGGCATGTACCGCTTCGATCCCCGCACCTTCGCCATCACCTTCCACGCCGGCAACAGCCCCAATTCCCACGGCATCGCCTTCGACTACTGGGGCAATCATTACGCCACCGACGGAACCAGCGGCAACGCTTTCCAGGTCCGCCCCGATGGCAAGGGCTTCAAGATGTTCAGCCTGCTGACCAAGGAAGTCCGCCCCGTCCCCGCCAGCGAGATCGTCTCCAGCGCCAACTTCCCCGACTCCATGCAGGGCGACTTCATCATCTGCAACGCCATCGGATTCCTCGGCATCAAGCAGTACCACCTCGACATCAACCCCGAGACCGGCGAAGCGCACGGTAAGCCCGATGGCGATACGCTCGCCGATGGCTCCAAGGGCCTGATGATGAGCGCCGACAAAAACTTCCGTCCGACCGACGCCGTCTTCGGCTCCGACGGCGCGCTCTACTTCAGCGACTGGTCCAACGCCATCATCGGCCACATGCAACACAACGTCCGCGACCCCGAGCGCGATCACATCCACGGCCGAATCTACCGCATGATCTACACCGACCGCCCGCTGCAGAAGGACCTGCCCATCGTCGGGCAGCCCATCCCCGCGCTCCTCGAAAACCTCAAATCCCCCATCGACGGCATCCGCCAGCGCACCCGCATCGAGCTCAGCAGCCGCGATTCCAAGGAAGTCACCGCCGCCGTCCAGAAGTGGGTCACGCAGTTCGATCCCAACAAGAAGGAAGACGCCCACCACCTCCTCGAAGCCCTCTGGCTCTTCCAGCAGCACAACATCCGCAGCAAAGCCAGCAACGCCCTCCTTGAGCAATTGCTCAAGAGCCCCGAGCCCCGCGCCCGTGTCGCCGCAGCTACCGTCAAGCACATCTGGACCCACATCGCCGACGCCCGCGGCGGCGGCGTCGTGGCCGATGAAGTCGAGGTAAAAGCCCAGCCCTCGGGCATCATCAAGGACACCCCAGAGCTGACCGAAATCCGCATAGGCACGGTCAAAGAGAAAATGACCTACGACGTCAAGGAACTGACCATCCAGGCTGGCAAGAAGATTCACCTCACCTTCGCCAACCCCGATTTCATGCCCCACAACTTCGTGATCGTCAACCCCGGCAAAGCCGACGAAGTGGGCCTCAAGGCCCTCACCCTCGGCGCCAAGGGCTTCGACGTCGGCTTCGTCCCCGAGAGCCCTGAAATCCTCTGGTCCATCAAGCTCCTCGACCACGACAAGGAACAGTCCCTCGACTTCACCGCCCCCAAAACCCCCGGCGACTACCCCTACCTCTGCACCTTCCCGGGCCACCACACCCTGATGCGCGGCGTCTTCCACGTGAAGTAACCGAGCCCCGCGACACACCCGACTCACCCCAAAGCCCAGGGACTTCCGTCCCTGGGCTTTTTTTTCATCCCCCGATTAGCCGCGACCCGAGTCCGCGAGGGGAGCGCTCCTAAGTGAAATCTCTCCCCACACCCAAACCCCCATTTTCGCGCGCACTACCAGGGCAACCGCCATGTTCTGAAAACGTGAAATTCGGTCCCCGTTTCCCTCCGTTCCCGCAGCCACTTACATCACCGCTTCCCGCGCCGGCGGCGTAATCTTGCGCACCAGCATGTCGCAGGTACCCCCCCGGCGGATACTTTTTCGCTACCCCCCCCGCAAGCCCGCCACGCATCAACCCGCCACGACTTATATGCAAACCCTACGCGCTTCTTCAGGGCGAGCGGCGCGGCGTAAGCCCGCCGTGTAAACCGCACATGAAGCACGTCAACACGCGTCACACGGACACGTCGGGCTCACGCCTCGACGCTCGCCTCAAGACGACGCCGCCCACCGACCGCCGCCGGCCCGCGGCACGGTGGTATGATGGCGATCGTTCCCGCAGCCCCGGGATCGACCGGTTCCAACGCCCCGGAATCCCGACCGCGACCGACACCCATTCACTTGGCGGCCATCGGCGGCCACGCCAAGCGCCCCCGGCAACTCGAAGGGAATCAAGCGATATGAAACACCTGATGCTCCTGTCAGTTTTACTGGCACTGGTAGGTAACGCCATTGCCGCAGACAAGCCCAACACCATAGGCTCGCCGGCCCAAGGCGGGGCGGACGGCAAGCCCGCGGACATGACCAAGCCGGTCAAAGTCTTCATCATGCTCGGGCAGTCCAACATGGTGGGCTTGGGGAACATCACACAAGGCGGCGTTTGCCCGCTCGAAGTGGCCGTCAAACAGGAAAAGCTGTATCCGTTCCTGCTCGATGCGGCCGGAAACTGGGCGGAGAGGAAGGACGTGCGCAACGTGTCGCTGATCACGACGAACGACACAACGGAGGTTACCCACAACGAGTGGCTGAAGGTCGGGGCGGGCGAGGGCAAAATGGCCGCCAAGATGGGCACGGAGTATGGCATCGGACACGTACTGGGCGATGCTCTCGAGGAGCCCGTCATGCTGCTCAAGAGTTGCACCGGCAACCGCAGCCTCGGGCACGATCTGCTGCCGCCCGGAAGCAAGGGGTACGACTTCGTCATCAAGGACAAGCAGGGCAACGAAACGACGTACACCTACGCCGGCTACAAGGAACGCCCGATGCGCTGGGTCAAGGATCACAAGCCCGAGCCTCCGGCCCGCGGGCCCGACGCCGTGATTCAATACGATTCGGGTTACAGGGAGTATTCCCCGCCGTCGGCCAAGAATCCCAAGCCTGCGCCAACGATCAACCCGTGGTACGGAGGCATTCAATACGACTGGGACACCGTCAGGGCGAAGAAGGCGCTGGCCGAGTTGGACACTTATTATCCCGGCGCCAAAGGGTACGAAGTGGCGGGTTTCTTTTTCTGGCAGGGGGAAAAGGACAGCGGCGATCCCGCGCTGGCCGCCCATTACGAAGAGAATCTGGTGTACTTCATCAAGCAGCTCCGAAAGGATTTTAATGCGCCCGATGCGAAGTTTGTCCTGGCTACTTTGGGGGAATGCGTCAAGGGAATGCCCGTGGACAAACCTCAAAGCATTATGAGCAACCGTGCGGATGTTCTTAATGCCCACCTCGCGGTCGATGGCGCCAGCGGCAAATATCCCGAGTTCAAGGGCAACGTGGCCGCCGTTTACACCCATCCCATGGCGCAGGGCGGCGAGGGAAACGGCCATTACGGACACAACAGCAAGGTCTACATGGATGTGGGTCTTGCGATGGGGGAGGCGATGATCAAGCTGCTCAATGGCAGCCGGAACTGATGCTTTTGCGACCCCATGGGCAGCAAAAAAAATCACGACATCACCCGGCGTCGCGTCACTTGACCTTCTTGAGTTCCTCGATCGTCCACGGCTCGAATCGCTGGGTGCCAGACATCGTGACCGCTGATGGCCGATGTGTGAATGTGCGCGAGGCGCAGCGCCGGTTTCAAGTCGCCGTGACCGTGTTCCTTCTCGCTTCCGGGAGCCCACCCGGGCGATTCAGTTTTAGCCCCGCGGCGAAGTGTTTCAAGGCGAGCGGCGCGGCGTAAGCCCGCCGTGCAATCCGCACGTGCAGCACGCCAAACCGCGGAACACGGACACGTCGGGCTTACGCCTCGACGCTCGCCACAAACCGACCGACCGCCGCCGGTCCCCGGCACGGTGGTATGATGGCGATCATTCCCGCAGCCCCGAGATCGACCGGTTTCAACACCCCGGCATCCCGACCGCGACCGACGCCCATTCACTGAGTAGATGTATGCATATATCCGAATCACAACATAAAGCTGCAGGCCAACTGGTCGAACTAATAGCCGATCGCGTTGGATCGGGCCGCGCAGTGCATCCGGAAACCGCCATAGCGAGTGCTGCACGATTGGCAGGTAGTCTGCTATTGCGGTCATTCAATCTGAACATTCAGGCCGTGGAGCCTGGAACGGTTGTTCTCTCGAATGAGGCCAACGAAGAGGGGCCGCATCTCGTCAGTATCATGTCTGCCATGCTGCAGCACTTCGGGCTCTCGATGGATAGCGAGAAGCTCCGTCAGTTAAAGCGTGGTGCTGCGCCCGAACTCTCCGTCGTGCAATCATTGTCACTTCTGCAAGAAGAGGCCATGGGAATCGCGCGAGAGAATGGATTAGAGCTCAAAGAAGCCGCCCAAGCAGCAGCGATGGCAACGGCCTTCATCGTGAAAGAGTGTGCGAGGGATATCGGCGTGGAGACGAGCTTCAATGCTGCCGCGTATAGCTTCATAGAAGGTTGCAAGACGGTCCCGCCTCATGTGGGGCCTAAGTCAAAATCCGGCGATAAAAAGCCGTGGTACAAGTTCTGGTAGCCAACGTCAGTTGGCACCACCTGCGTCACTTGATCTTCTTGAGTTCCTCAATCGTCCACGGCTCGAAGCGCTGGCCGATTTCGTCGCGGACTTTTTTGACCGTGGCGGTGTCGACCGGTGAGCCGGTGTGGCCCCATTCGCGGTGTACGTAGGTCATCACGGCGGCGACGCCTTCGTCGGTGAAGAGCGGATGCACGGAGAAGCCGGGCATGACGAGGTCCCATTCGGTTTTGTCGATGGTGACCTTGCCGGCGAGGCCGTTGAGGATGATGCGGGCGAGGCGGGCATCGGGGCCGAGGATGTAGGGGGAATCGAGGAGCGGCGGGGCGAGGCCGGCGAGGCCGCGGCCGTTGGGCTGGTGGCAGCCGAAGCAGGTCTGCGAATAGATCTCGCGGCCCTTTTCGTACATCGCCTTCTGCGCTTCGGTCAGCTCGGGCACCGGCACGAGGTTCGGCTTGGATTTGTCGCCGGGCCAGGTGATGACCTCGACGGCTTTGCCAGCGGCTTTGCGGACGGCGGAATCCTTCGACGCCTGGATCATCGCCAGCGCCTTGGGCTCCTGCGCGAGCATGATCGGACGCGGGTTCTTGCTGTAGTTGGCGATACCGCTCAGCAGCGCGACCTGACGCCAGGAGCGGTCGGTCGTCTGATGGGCGACGATTTCCAGCAGGGCGGCGCACGCATCGGCGCGGCGCTCGGCGAAGGTCGCCGAGGCGATGTCGCGGAGCAGGTCGGTCTCGCCGGAGTTGGCGGTGGGATTCGCGGTGTGGGCCAGGACGTGCTGCAGAAGGTCGATGGTGCGACCCGGGGAGCCGCTGATCGCCGCGTCGCGGAACATCTTCGAAGCGGCGCGGCGGACGGCGGCCTCGGCGATCGCCTCGGAGGCGGCGATCGACGGCGGCGCTTCGCCGAGCGTGTTGAGCGCCTGGAGCTGCACGGCCGAATTGGGATCGTTGGTCGCCGGGGCGATGACCTTGATCGCGTTATTCGGATCGTTCTTGATCAGCACATCGGCGTTGCGGAGGGCGGCGATGCGGACCTGGGGATCATCGTGCGTCAGCGCAGCGGCGACGGTCGGCAGATCGACGGCGGCGACGCCGGAGAGCGTGAAGAGCGCGTGGATGCGACCGAGTGCGCTGTCACCGGTGGCGGCGAGCTTGCGGAGCGCGGGCACGGAGGCGGAATCGTTGCGCTGCACGAGGAGCCGCTGCGCGGTGTCGCGCGTCCAGCCATTGGGGCTCGAAAGGTCGGCGATGAGTTTGTCGGTCGGCGCCTTGTCGAGCGCGACGGCGGTGAAATTCGGCTTGGTGCCCGCATCGGCGACGATGCGCCAGATGCGGCCCTGGTTGACGGGCACATCGAGGTGACGTTCGAGAATCTGTTTCCGCAGGAACGGCGTGACGTAGATGCGGTGCTGCAAAATCCCGCGGTACATGTCGATCACGTAGAGGCAGCCATCGGGGCCGGTGTAGGTGTTGACGGGGCGGAAGCGTTCATCGGTGGAGGCGAGGAATTCGCGTTTGCCCCACGTGTCATCTTCGTAGGTGATGTGATCGGTCGTCAGCGAGATGCCGTCGCCGGTGTCCTTGGTGACGAAGCGGACAATGACATTCGCCGACGGCTCGGGGACGAAGACGTTGCCGCGGAACTCGGCGGGGAACTGATCGCCGCGGTAGACGCCCGGGCCGCAGGTGGCGGTGCAGTTGGCGAGGCGTCCGTCGGCGCGGAGCGTTTCTTTTTTGTAGCCGCGGTTGACGCCGGGGTTCACGCGGATGGAAAAGCATTCCTGCGATTTGACGAGCGAGGCGTTGAGGCCGGTCGAGGAGTAGTAGCTGGGATTGCGGAGCAGATACTGCGCGGGGAAGAAATCGGCGTGGAGGAATGAGCTGTTGGAGTTGGTGTAGATGCGGCCGTAGTCGTCCTGCGTGATGCCCCACTGACCGCGGAAGACGGTGGGGGAGGTGATGATCTTGCCGTCCTTGAGTTGCAGGCGGAGGAGGCTCTTGGCGTTGTAGAGCCAGTTGTCAAGGCCTCGCATCAGGCCGTTGTCGGTGTGCTCGACGGGGCCCTGCTGGCCGTAGCGGTTGAACACGCTCGTCTTCTTGCCGCACTTGAGATCGGGCGTGACGGTGCAGAACCAGAGATTGGGCGGCTCACCGATGAGGACGCCGCCGTCGACGATCGCGATGGCGCGCGGCATGACGAGGCCGTCGAGGAACACGGTGGTTTTGTCCATCTTCCCGTCGCCATCGGTGTCTTCGAGAACGCTGACTCGGCCGACGGGCTTGTCTTCGCCGTGGCCCTCGGAGTCGGGCATGTAGCCTCGCATCTCGACGACCCAGAGCCGGCCCGAACCGTCCCACGTCATGGCGATGGGCGATTCGATCATGGGTTCGGAGGCGACGAGCTGGGCGTGGAAGCCGGGGGCGATCTTGAACGTCGCGAGCTCTTCTTCGGGGGACTTCGGTGCGGCGGGGGGGACAGTCATCGTGCGCCAGACTTCGGGCATCGATTCCTTGTTCTTGCCGCCGGTTTTCTGCGGGTCTTTTTTGTCGGCCTTGTCCGCGGACTCGGCGAGCGCGAATGCGGAAATCGCGGCGATCAGCGAGGCGGTGAGCAGGAGCTTGGGCAGATGGAGGCGCGTCATCGAAGAGTTCCTGGGAAGGGGAGCCGGCGGGGCAGGATAAGGTAACGGAGTTCAACGACGAAGGACACGGAATGTTGCAGGGTAACAAGCCGGGCGCAAGATTGCCGTGTCACTCGTAGACTTCGCGCCTATGGGCGATGATGAGGACGTTCACTTGTCCACGGGCATCATCAATTCGATAGACCACACGCCAGTCGCCGATTCGATATCGGCTATACCCGGCCAATTTGCCCGACAGTCGTTTGATGTTGTTTCCGATCCGAGGTGATACTTCGAGATGTTGGAAACATCGCAAAAGCTTGCGTTCCAATGACTGATCGGCTTCCTCAAACACGTCTCGGGCGGAGGGAGAGAGGATGACCTCAAACATCCTTTCGCACCTTACGCCAGTTAACGCCTTTTCCTTCGGCGATGTCCTTTTCTGCGGCCTTTAGTTTTCGGTCGAATTCCTGCCGACCGAGGAACTCAACAAAGTCGGCTAGTGAAGGCAACCGATCGGTGGGTACTCGATCGATGTTTTCCTTGATTTCGCGGCGCAGGCGTGTCGTGCTCGTGGTGCTCATGGAAACAGTTTAGGATTTGCGGTGAACACGATCAACTCACGCGGAATTCTCAAGGGACAAGGAAAACCGGCGCATCAAAAAGCCCGGAAACCGTGGGGTTCCCGGGCTTGGGTGATTCTTGATGTTCCGTCTGCCCGCGAAGCCGCAAGCGGCGGGCGGGAACGGAGACGACGCTTTCGCCGTTTACTTCGCGGCGGCGAAGAGTTCGGCGGCGCGGTCCCAGTTGACGACGTTCCACCAGGCGGCGATGTAGTCGGGGCGGCGGTTCTGGTAGTTGAGGTAGTAGGCGTGTTCCCAGACGTCGAGGGCGAGGATGGGCGTGCCGCTAAGGCCGGTGAGGTGCTCGCCCATGAGCGGGTTGTCCTGATTGGCGGTGGAGCCGATGACGAGCTTGCCACCCTTGACAACGACCCAGGCCCAGCCGGAGCCGAAGCGGCCGACGCCGGCCTTGCCGAAGTTTTCCTTGAACGTGTCGAACCCGCCGAGATCCTTGTCGATCGCCGCGGCGAGTGCGCCGGTGGGCTTGCCGCCGCCACCCTTCTTCATGAGTGTCCAGAAGAGGGAGTGGTTGAAGTGGCCGCCGCCGTTGTTGCGGACGGCTCCGCGGATGGTGTCGGGGATGGTGGCGATCTTGCCGCAGAGCTCCTCGATGGAGAGCTTGGCGAGGTCGGGGCTGGCTTCGAGGGCCTTGTTGACGTTGGTGACGTAAGCGTTGTGGTGCTTGGAGTGGTGGATCTCCATGGTGCGCGCGTCGATGTGGGGTTCGAGGGCATCGTAGGAGTACGGCAGAGCGGGGAGTGTGTAAGCCATGGTTTGCGTCCTTATAAAAGCCGGGGCCTTGTTAATGCGGTTCCGAGTTCTTTAGCGTACTGCCGCGCGGGGTGGGGTCAAGTCGGGAGTTATATGGGTCGATGATGGGGAAATAGCTGTTTGGGGAGAAATCAGATGCTTTCAAACAAATCGATCGGCGACATTCTCGTGGAGCGAGGCATTCTCGAGCCCGAGCAGGTCGCGCAGATTCTCGAGCGGCAGAGGAATCACAGGCATCCCTTTGGGAAGCTGGCGAAAGAGATGTTCGGCGTCAACGAGCGCGAGCTGTGGAAGGCTTGGGCGACGCAGGTGGCTGAGCAACTGCCGCAGATCGACCTGCCGCTTTATCCGATTGATCCGGTGGCGCTCAAGTGCCTGCGCGCGAGGGATGCGTGGGGATGTCAGTTGCTTCCGCTGCAGTGCGTCGACGGCGTGATGACATTTGCGACGAGCCGTGCGCGGCTCGCCGATGCGGTGGCGTTCGTCAATGAGCGTTTCAACGAGTCGGCGGAGTTTGTGCTGGCCGATCCGCTGCAACTGGATCAGGCGCTGATCACGCACTACGACCCGGACGCCGGGCGCAAGGCGGAGACGCCGCAGTTCAGCTTCGGCGACCGGCGCGAGCGAGGGCGCTGACTAGGCCGGGGATGTCGAACTGAGCGGCTTCGATGGTGACGGTGAGTTTGAGGTCGCGTGCGGTCTGCGACGTGATCGGGCCGATGCTGGCGATCTTCACTCCGTCGAGCAGCGTGCGCTCGGCGCCGAGGAGTTCCACGAAAAATTTTGCTGTGGATGAACTGGTGAACGTGACCCAGTTGATTTTCTTTTCACGCAGTGCGGCGAGCACCGCTTCGGGCAGGGCCGCGGCGGGCTTCGTCACGTAGATCGAGACGTCGTCCACGTGGGCTCCGGCTTCGGCGAGTTTTTCGCGGAGCAGCGGCCGGGCGATGTCGGCGCGGAGCATGAGCACGCGCTTGCCGGTCATCGGCTCGCGTGAAATGAGCTCGGCGGCCAAGGATTCGGCGACGAATTGCGTGGGGATGAGGTCGGGGCGGAGGCCGATGTTTTGCAGCGATGAGGCGGTGGCGTCGCCGATCGCGGCGATTTTGACGCCGGCGAAGAGCCGGGCGTCGAGGTGCAGTGCATCGAGCCTTTCGCGCAGGGCGGCGACACCATTGGCGGAGGTGAGGATGAGCCAGTCGTATGTGGGGATCGCGCGGATGGATTTGTCGATCGCGGCCCAGTCGTCGGGCGGGGCGATGTCGATCGTGGGCGCTTCGAGCACATTCGCGCCGAGCGCCGCGAGTTGCTGGCGGAGTTCGGAGGCCTGGTGGCGGGTGCGTGTGATGAGGATCGTCTGACCGAAGAGCGGGCGCTGCTCGAAGAATCGGAGGGCGCCGTTCGGATCGACGGCGACAACGGGGCCGATCACGATGATCGCGGGGGCGCCGAGACCGGCTTTCTCGACGGCGGCGGCGAGGTCGGCGATTGTCGCGCGGACGCTGCGCTGCACCGGCATCGTGCCCCACTGCACGACGGCGGCGGGAGTCGCGGCCGGCAAACCGTGGCGCGTCAGCGCATCGAGGATCACCTGCAATCGGCCCATACCCATGTAGAAGCAGAGCGTGCCCCCGGCGATGGCGAGCTTGGCGAGCGCGGCGTAGTCGATCTGCGAATCGCCCTTGGTGGGATCTTCGTGGCCGGTGATGAGCGTCACGGTCGTTGCGACGGCGCGGTGCGTGACGGGGATTCCGGCGTAGGCGGGGCCGGCGAGCGCGGCGGTGATGCCGGGCACGACTTCGACTTTCGCGCCGCGCTCGTGGAGGTAGATCGCCTCCTCGGAGCCGCGGCCGAAGACGTAGGGATCGCCGCCCTTGAGACGGACGACTGTCTTGCCCTCGCGCGCCTTGGCGATGAGCAGGTCGTTGATCTGATCCTGCGTGAGCGTGTGCGCCTTGGCGCGTTTGCCGGCGTCGATGAGTTCGGCGGTGGGGCGGACGTGGTCCAATAACGCGGGATTCGCCAGCGCGTCGTAAACCACGACATCGGCGGAGGCGAGCAGTTTCACTGCACGGAGCGTGGCGAGCTGGGGATCACCGGGGCCGGCGCCGACGAGGTAGACGGTTCCGGGGGCCAAGTGGGTGACGGGCGCGGGGGTTTCAAAATTTTTCTGCTGTGTTGTCACCGCTGATTAACCTTGCCGATTTTTTGGTCGATGACGGTTGTGCCGGATATGACGTTTAAGCCGGCACTGGAGAACCGACAATGGTACGAACTGGAACGCACATTGCCACTTCGCCCGCTGACTCCAGCACCAATGACACGGACTCGCCGAGCCTGCGTTTCGATCGTCGGAGGGGCGATCGTCATCCGATCGGCGGTGCAGTGACGGCATTGCGGCGCGACCGCGATGTCCGCGTGATGCGTCAGCCCGTCTGCTCGCTGCAGATGCGGAACCTGTCGCACGGCGGCCTGTCGGCGATCAGCAACACGCAGCTCCTGCCCAACGAACGCATTTCTGTCTTCATCCCGTCGCACGGAGGCGACGGAGGACAGGAAATCGAGGGCCAGGTGCTCCGCTGCACGCCGCTGACGACGACCGAGGACAGCGCGTACGGATGCGCGTATGAGGTGGCGATCCGGTTTGATCGCGTGGCGTTGGCGGCGTGATGAGTATTGCCGGCTGTTGATTACAAGACCAAGCACGCCGCGCCATCTGGCGCGGCGTTTTGCTTTGGGCGGGCGATGGGTTGAGCCGTTACAATCCCGCCCATGTCGGCGCTGAAATTCGAGATCACACATCGGTCGGCGAGCACGGGGGCGCGTGTGGGCCGTGTCACGACGCCGCACGGTTCGTTCGACACGCCGGCGTTCATGCCCGTGGGGACGAAAGCATCGGTCAAGGGGCTTTTGCCCGATCTCGTCGCGGGGACCGGGGCGCAGATCATCCTCAATAACACTTATCACCTGATGCTCCGCCCGGGCAGCGAACTGGTGCAGCGTCGCGGCGGCGTGCACCGATTCATGAACTGGAACGGTCCCATCCTCACCGACTCCGGTGGGTTCCAGGTCTTCAGCCTCGCCGACATCCGCAAGATCGATGACAGCGGCGTCACGTTTCGCAGCGAGGTCGATGGCGCGGAGATCCGCCTGACCCCCGCCCGCGCCACGCAGATTCAAAATGAACTCGGCGCGGACATCATGATGGCGTTTGATGATTGTCCGCCGGCCGCCGCGGCGGGGTCTAGCGTCTCGGGTCTCGGGTCTCGGGTTGAAGGACCCGACGCAAACGCATCCGAATCATCAATGCGAGACGCAAGACCCGAGACCCGAGACGCCGTGCGCGGCATGCAGCGTCACGCGCTCTCCCCCGTGGAGTATGAGAAGCGCAACCGCGTCGCGATGGACCGGACGATCGTCTGGCTCGGCGAGTGCGTCAAAGCGCACGCACGCAAACAGGACCAGGCACTCTTTCCGATCGTGCAGGGCGGCATCGATCTCGACATGCGCACGCGCTGCGTTGAAGCCGTGTGCCAGCACGGCCTGCCGGGCTACGCGATCGGCGGGGTGGCGGTGGGGGAGGGGTTTGAGCAACTGGTGCGTGTGGTGCGTCACACCGCGCCGCTGCTGCCGGTCGAGAAGCCGCGGTATCTGATGGGTGTCGGTTACGAGCGGGACATCGTCGAGGCGGTGCGTGCTGGCGTGGACATGTTCGATTGCGTCCTGCCGACGCGCAACGGGCGCAACGCCAATGCCTTCACCCCCGCCGGGCAGATTCGGCTGCGCAACGCGACCTATGCCGAGGACGATCGGCCCATCGACGAGACCTGCGACTGCACGGCGTGCAAGGGCGGCGCCTTCGCCCGGGCCTATCTGCGGCACCTGTTCATGGCCGACGAGATGCTCGGTCCCATCCTCGTGTCCCTGCACAACCTGCGACATTTCCAGCGCCTCATGCTGGACATCCGGGCCGCGATCAGGGATGATTCTTGGCCTTTGCTCCGGTCCCGTTGGCCGGTGCTTGGCGATTCCGGATCGGCTGGTTGTTGATCGGGTGAGCGGTGTCCACGTCACCGCCACGAGGCCCACGGCCCTGCCCCACAACAATCCAATTGGCACGACCCGAGATCCACTCAGGAGCTGCGATGTCCCCTCTCTATTTCTCGTTGACACTCGGCCAGACCACCGCGCCGCCGCCGACGCCGGCCCCCGCGCCCGCCCCCGCCTCGGGTCTCGCCGCCCCCGGCCAGCCCCTTACCTCCGTGCCCCCGGCCGGCGATTCGGCCGCCACGACGACCAAGACCGAACAGTCTCCCTTCGGCGGCATCTGGCCCATGCTGCTGATGCTCGCCATCTTCTTCTACATCGTCGTCCTCATGCCCCAGCGCAAGGAGAAGCGCAAGCGCGAGGAACTCATGGCCGCGATGAAAAAGGGTCAAAAGGCCCAGACCATCGGCGGCGTGATCGGCACGATCGTGGACATCCGCGACAACGAGATCGTTCTCCGAGTCGATGATCACAACAACACGCGCATCCGCTACATCAAGAGCGCGATCCTCTCCGTGACCTCTGAAGGCGACGAAAAAGCCGCGGGCTGATCGCGGCGTCGCGTTTCAGACAATCTCCGAACCGTTTACCGATCTCTTGGACCGAATATGCAAGGCAAGCAACTCTGGAATTGGGTAATCATCGCGGCGGTGCTGGTAGCGAGCGGTCTGGCGGTCTACCCGCCCTCCGAAAAGCTCAAGCTCGGCCCCGACCTCGCTGGTGGCACGAGCCTGCTCTACGAAGTGCAGGTGCCGCCCGGCGCCAACACCGATGAGACCGTCAACCGCGTGATCGACGTGGTGCGCCGCCGCGTCGATCCGTCGGGCGTCCGCAATCTGATCTTCCAGGCCGAGGCCGGCGGGCGCATCCAGATCCTCATGCCCCAGCCCTCCAAGGCTGTCGTTGATCTGCGCAAGCACTATCAGGTGGTGCTCGAGAAGACCGTGGCGAACGACATCACGCGGTCGAAGGTCAATGAAGCGCTGCAGGCGCAGGGCGATGTTCGCCGTGATCGCCTCGCGGCTCTGGTCCAGGGCGTCGAGGCCCGCAAGCCGCTGCTCGACAAGGCCGTCGAGGCGTCCGACGCCGTTGCCGCCGCGCAGAAGGATTACCAGCCCCTCAAGGATGCGCCGCCGACCGATCAGAAGATCGAGCTGATGGCCAAGCTCACCGCCGCGCAGAAGCAGCTCGATTCGGCGATGGCCGCGATCGATTCGACCAACGTCGATCCCGCCGACCTCGGTCGCGTGCTGGAGCTCTCGACCGTCGGCGAGTTCGACCCCTCAACCCGCAAGCCCATGCCCGGCACCAGCCCGCGCGAGCTGGCCCTGACCAAGCTCATCGCCGATCACCCGCAGCGCAAAGACCAGATCAACGAGCTCGTCGCCGCATACGACGCCTACTTCTCGACCAAGCGCCCGCTCGATGATCCCAACGACCTGATCCAGGCCCTCCGCGGCCAGGGCGTCCTCGAGTTCCGCATCACCGCCCGCGCCGATGAGGTGCCCGATGCCGAGCTCTACCGCCAGACCCTTAAAGAACGCGGCCCGCGCGGCCAGTTGCCCAGCCCGAACTTCAAGTGGTTCGCCGTCGATAGCGGGGCGCTCAATGAGTGGATGGAGCACGCCGTCGAATCCGAGCACATGAAGGACGAGGACCGCCCAATCAAGGCGATTCAGAAGGAGATCACGGAACTCGCCACGCGCGATCCGGCGACCTTCTTCATGCGTTACGACGGGTTCATCGCCGGCACCGACGGCCGCAACACCTACCTCCTGCTCTGGGACACCGAGCAGAAGAGCCTGACGGAGAAGCAAAAGGGCTGGCAGCTGACCAAGGCGCAGTCCTCGCCCGATCCGACCACCGGGTTCAACGCCGTAAGCTTCACGCTCGACGAGACCGGCGGTGGGTACATGGGCGAACTGACCAAGAACAACATCAACCGCGCCATGGCCATCGTCCTCGACGGCCGCGTCTACTCCGCGCCCAACATCCATTCGCAGATCAACGGCTCGGGCCAGATCACCGGCAAATTCTCGCCCGCCCAGCTCAGCTACCTCATCACCACGCTCGACGCCGGTTCCATCGGCGCCAAGCTCTCCGATGAGCCGATCATGAAGCACACGGTCCAGCCCACGCTCGGGGCGGACAACCTCGACCGCGGGCTTCGCGCCGCCGCCATTGCTTTCATCGCCGTCTCGGCGTTCATGATCGGCTACTACTTCTTCGGTGGATTCGTTGCCACACTCGCGCTCACCGCCAATATCCTGGGAATCCTGGGCATCATGGCCTTGTTCCAGGGAACCTTCACGCTCCCGGGCATCGCCGGCGTCGTCCTGACGATCGGCATCGCCGTGGACGCCAACGTCCTGATCTTCGAACGCGTCCGTGAAGAGCTCCGCCGCGGTCTGGCGATGTTCGCCGCATTGCGCGTCGGTTACGAAAAGGCCTTCAGCGCCATCATCGACGGCCACGTCACCACGATGATCACCTGCTTGGTCCTCTATTACGCCGGCGCCGCCGACGTCAAGGGCTTCGGCCTTACGCTCGCAATCGGCACAGCCGCGTCGCTCTTCACCTCGCTGTTCATGACCAAGACGATCTTCAACCTCTGGTACCACCTCTTCCCCGGTCATCGCATGAGCTTCCTGCCTGTCGCAGTGCCGGCGATCGACCGCATCTTCCACCGCAACATTGACTGGATCGGACTCCGCTCCAAGTTCTACCTCTTCTCGGGCGTCGTCTGCATCGCATCGATCGGCCTCTGCGTCTACCGCTGGCACGACATGCTCGACATCGAATTCCGCACGGGCACCGAAGCCTCATTCGATCTCAAGGAAGGCAAGAGCCTCGCCCGGCAGGAAGTCGAAGACCGCCTGAAGGCCGCCGGCATGAAGGGATTCTCGGTCATCGTCATTGGTGACAAGCTCCCCGACGGCAAGGCCAACAACTTCTCGGTCGTCACCTCCGATTTCAATTCGCGGCACGTCTCTGAGACCATCTGCGAAACCTTCAAGGACGTGCTCAACGTCCAGCCCGTTCTGCAGTTCGCCGGCTCCGATCTCAAGTTCATCAACGGCGCCCAGGCCCAGGCCGCGAATCAGAAGCAGGATGCCGTCGCCCCCGTGTACCCCGTCAACAACTCCCGCCTCGGAGCCGTCATCGACCGCCCGAATGTGCAGGATGACGTCGCCGAATACCGCGGCGGTGTCGCCATCGTCCTCGACAAGATTTCGCCCCCGGCCACGCTCCACTCCATCGAGGAGCGCATCCGCGCCAAGCGCCTCAGCCCCGAGTTCGAGAAGCTCACCTACCGCCCCGCGCGCGTCATCGGCCTGCAGCGCGAGGGCAGCGGCGATCTCTACACCTCCGTCGCGGTGCTCACCCGTGATCCCGTGCTCAACTACTTTGAGAATCCCGAGAACTGGGAGCACCAACTCGCGTCCGTCGAGTGGAACGTCATGCGCCAGGCGATGATCAGCTCGCAGAGCCTCTCGAAGCTTTCGAACTTCTCGCCCGCCGTCGCCGAGACGCTCGCCGCCAGCGCGATCACCTCGATGCTGCTGGCCGTCTTCTTCATCGTCGCCTACGTCTGGATCCGATTCGGCACGCTCCGCTACGGCCTGGCCGCCATCGCGACCGTCGTGCACGACGTCATCGTCGCCATGGGCTTCGTGGCGCTGAGCCCCTACATCGCGGGCTTCGCGCTCGTCGAGCCGTTCTACATCAACATGACGATGATCGCCGCGATGCTCACCATCATCGGCTACTCGCTCAACGACACGATCGTCGTCTTCGATCGTATCCGTGAGAACCGCGGCAAGCTCGCCTTCGCCACGCCCGAGATCATGAACGACGCGATCAACCAGACCCTCTCACGCACGATCCTGACCTCCAGCACCGCGCTGATCGCGATCCTCGTGCTCTACATCGTCGGCGGCGAAGCCATCCGCGGTTTTGCCTACGCCATGTTCATCGGCGTCTTCACCGGCACCTACAGCTCCATCGCTGTCGGCTCGCCGCTGCTGCTGATGGGCACCCCCTTCGCCAATGCCCCCTCACGCAAGCAGATCGCACAGTCCGGCCAGGGCGGCGATCAGGGCGGAGCCCCCGTCACCGCCCGCTAAAATGCCCCCAACACCGAGTTTGCCACAACCGACGATTTCGATATACTGCTCCGTTCAATTTCACGGATAAGGACCGCTCCCAATGGCCCCCACGATCAATCAGCTCATCCGCTCGCCCCGTCGCACCCCCAAGGCCAAATCCAAGGTCAAGGACCTCAACGCCAGCCCGCAGAAGCGCGGCGTCTGCCTCCAGGTGCGAACCGTCACCCCCAAGAAGCCCAACTCGGCTCTCCGTAAGGTCGCCCGTGTCCGCCTCTCCAACGGCAACGAGGTCACCGCCTACATCCCCGGTGAAGGCCACAACCTCCAGGAACACTCGATCGTCCTCGTCCGCGGCGGCCGCGTCCGCGATCTGCCCGGTGTCCGTTACCACATCATCCGTGGTTCGCTCGATACCCTCGGCGTCGAAGGCCGCAAGCAGAGCCGCTCCAAGTACGGCGCGAAGGGTTCCAAGTAAATCGCACATAGCCCCGCCCTCCGGGCGGGTACTTCTCCACTTATCAACAACGGCGAGTAATCCCGCGGCGTGTGCCGCGGGGTGAAACGCATTCGCCCGCTCAAAAGGGCGCAAGCCGCAGGAGCTTCCATCATGCCTCGCAAGATCGTCCCGACCGAAAAAATGCTCAAGCCGGATCCGAAGTTCGGGTCCAAAACCCTCAGCAAGTTCATCAACTGCCTGATGTACGGCGGCGAAAAGTCCGTCTCTCAGCGCATCGTCTACGACGCGTTTGCCGAAATCGAGAAGCGCACCAAGGGCAAGCCCACCGCCATGGAAGTCTTCGACGAGGCGATCAACAACGTCAAGCCCCACGTCGAAGTCCGCTCCAAGCGCGTCGGCGGCGCCAACTACCAGGTCCCGATGCAGGTCAACCGCCGCCGCCAGATCTCGCTCGCCTTCCGCTGGATCATCACCTCCAGCCGCGAAGAGAAGGGCAAGCCGATGCACCTCCGCCTCGCCAAGGAACTCATGGACGCCTCCAAGGGTGAAGGCAAAGCCATGGCCATCCGCGATCAGACCCACCGCATGGCCGACGCCAACAAGGCCTTCGCCCACTTCGCGTGGTAAAAAATTCTGTCCCCCGACCCCACCAAACCCCGGCGCAAGCCGGGGTTTTTTCTTACCCACCTCTCCCCTCGCGGGAGAGGTCGCCGAGTCCGCGAGGCGGGTGAGGGGGACGTCCAAATGTTCAATGTGCGCCCATGCGCACTCCCAACTCCGCCGCTCGCGGCTTCGCGGGCAGACGGAACTCAACCACGGCGATAGCTCAGGTGTTTTCAATCGAGAAGAGCCAGGCGATAATGCAGGAATGCCGCGTCGCAGACTCATGATTCTCATTCTCGCGGTGGTCTTCCTTGGCCTCGCTGACTTTATTCTCACCCTTTATCGGTCGATGCGACGGCATACAGAGGTTTCCCTTCACAGCGTCTCCCCTGATGGCAGGTCACGCATCGACCTACGTGAAATTGTCGGTTTCATGCACATCGATCGGAATTTTGAAATCCGACTCAATGAAACTCAAACGCTTTTTGAATCGCCCGACGAAGGTCCGGCCGGCACCGAACGCATCATCTGGTCACGTGACAGTTCCTCATTTGTTCTCATCGGAAAACGTTTTTCTGCCCCTCCGTTGAGTAACGGCGAATCACTTTACTTGCTATACGATGTCACGACGGGCTCGATTCATTGCAATTCACATCAACAGCGTAAATACCCTACGTTTACGCGCGCCGATCTCGACAAGATTCAGTGGTCCGAAGATCTGCCGCTCGGATTTTAGCGACGCGGCCCATCACCGCGCATCAAGCAGTTTCCGCATCTCCGCCACCGCCGCCGGGTCCGTCGCAGGGTAGCGCGTCTCGCCCGGGGCGACCGTGCCGTTGAACATCACATGAGGCCGCGCCGCAGTCGAGCGGTCATCGCTCTTGATCATGCGCAGCGATGCGTGCACCTGCTTCGCGCCGGTCATCAGCAGGAGGTCGCCGACGTTGTGTTTGTTGATCCCCGACGCCGGCATCACCTCGATGCGGCCCGCGGCTCGCGTGATCATGTCGCCGATCAGCGCCGCGCCGTCGATCGCCGTGTTCTGCTGCCCGCTGGTCATCACGCGTTTGAAGCCCAGCTCGATGAGCATGTCCAGCGATCGCCGCGGGTCGGGCGTCACGTCGAACGCCCGGTGAAACACCGCATCGCATTTCTTGCCAATCATCGTGACAAATTCCTTGCAGCGCGGCACGTCGATGTCCCCGCTCGTCGTCAGCACGCCCAGCGCGATGCCGTTGACACCCGCCTCGAGCATCAGATCAACATCGCGGTGCATCACACGCAGCTCGCGGCTGGAATAGCAGAACCCGCCGGGCCGCGGCCGCAGGATCGCGACCACCGGGATTTGCACCTCGGCTTTGACTTCGAGCAGCGCGCCGAGCGACGGCGTGAGCCCGCCGAGCGTCATCGCGCTGTTGAGCTCGACGCGATCCGCGCCACCCGCCTGCGCGGTGATGCAATCCTCCAGCGAAGCGGCGGCAATCTCGAGCGTGATGCGGTTTTCGTTCGTCATGGTGTGTGTGGGTATAATAACGCCATGCGCTACACCCGCGGCATCATGGCGTCCCTGATCCCCGCCGCTTGCGGTTTGGCGCTCTTCGCATTTCTCATCACCCCATCTATCGCCGACGACAAACCCGCCGCGCCCGCGACGAAACCCGTGACGCCAAAGATCACGCCGAAAGTCGCGCCGCCGCCCGGGTCGCCAAAGGTCGTCACCGTCGCCATCGCGATCAGCGCGCTCCGCAAGGAGGCCGCCGACAGCTGGAAGCAGAGCGAATCCTGGCCGCGCACGAAATCCGATTTCGCCGCCGAGAAGAACTGGTCGATCCCCAGCGACGCCGTCGTCCAGGCCCTGACCCGCCGCCTCGACAACAACGCCGGCATCGACGCTTACATTAAGTGGCAGCTCCTCTCCTTCACACCGAAAATCGACCAGGCCGACGACAAGACGCTCCGCCAGCTCGTCGCCTCAATGCCCCGGCCGTTCCCCCAGCCCTCCGTCAGTGAAGAGACGCTGGGCAACCCCGATCCCAAAGAAGTGGCCATGTCATTCGGCCGGCAGATGGCGTACGTGCAGAACGTCACGCCCGTCGTCGGCAATGGCGCTGTCGCTTACAAGCCGCAGATGTCCGTCATCGGCGCTGGCGCCGGTTCGGGCGGCGGCGTCGGCATCCAGCGCACTGAGAGCCCGGAGATCACGCATCAGCGCCGCCTCGCCCTTGTCAATGACATCAACTCCGATCTCGCAGCCTCGCGCACGACCATCGCCGCCGGCAACGCCGCGATCACCGCCTACCGCACCTCCGTCGCGCAGTGGCTCCCGCAGACGCCCGCTCTCAAACTCGTGCTCCTCTTCAAGGAACTCCACGACCGCATCGAGGCCGGTGACGACACTTGCCAGGATGCGCTCCAGCGTCTCCTCGCCGCCGCCAAGGAGTCCGCCGCAGACCCGTCCGTCACGCCCGAGCTCCGCGCCAGCATGCTCGACACCGCCCAGAACCTCGGCGCGTTGCACATCGCCGTTACCGAAACGGTCTACCTCGAGAACGAGCGCATCAAACCCAAGGGCCACTACCTGACGCTCGGCAGCAACGAAGTGAAGCTGCTGATGAGCTATTTCCAGATCGGCGCGAAGTGACTCAATTTGCTCCAGCCAAATCCTTCATCACAAAAACCAATCCCTCCGTCACCCGTGCCATGCGTTCATAATCAATCTTGTCTGGCGAATCATTCGTCGTGTGGTAGTGCGCGTATCGATTCGGCAGCGTGTCGGTGACCATCACCGCGGGGTACTCGAACTGCCAGAACGACCAGTGATCCGACCAGCCGATGCCCTGGATCGCTTCGGGGCCGGCGCCGCCTTCGGAGGGGAACTGGGCGTGGTCGCGGAATGTTTTGACGCAGCGTTTGAGCAGGTCCGAGGAACCGGGGTTCGTCACGAACGCGATGAAGTTGCCGGTGGACGGGTAGAGGAGATTGAGCGGGAAGGGGTAGTGCTGCGATTTGGGTTCATCGCTGTAGTAGCCGACACCGTCGAGCGCGAGCATGGCGGTGATGTTTTCCTTGCGCTCGCGGCAGGCCTTGGCATACACGACGCTGCCCATCTGGTCTGTCTGAAAGTAGGGCGGCTCTTCGTTGGCAAACGCGACGAATCGCAGCGTGCGCTCCGGCTTGCTGCGGGCCATATCCGTGGCGATGGCCAGCAGCGCCGCGACGCCGCTGGCGTTGTCGTTGGCGCCGACGGTGCCGTAGACGGAGTCGTAGTGCGCGCCGAGGATGACGATCTCGCCGGGCTTCGTGGTGCCGGTGATCTGCGCTTCGAGGTTATAGCAGGGAGCGCCGTCCACATCGTAGCGCTGGCGTGTGACGGTGTAGCCGGCCTGCGTGAAGCGCTTCTCGATGAAGTCCGTGGCGCGTGCGTAGTTCCTGGGGGCGGCGAGATTCCGCTCGCCGATCGTACGGGCGAGCATCTCGACGTCCCCGCGGAGTTGCGTGCTCATCGCGGTCTGCGCCGGCGTGATCGCCGGAAGCGGCCCCTCGAAACTGCTGCCGGGCATGCTGATGGTCATCACACTGCACCCCCACGCCAGGAAGATCGACGTCGCCAAAATGAACGCCACCCCGATGCCGAAGAGCGTGCGCCGGAGAAGAGACTTTTTAACGACCTTGGGTTTTGGCTGTATCGACATCGGGGACTCCGGCGAGGTCTCGGGCCACCGCGGTGAGCCCCTCGGTCACGCGGGCCAGCTTCTCGAAATCGATCTTATCCGAAGTGTCGGTCGGCTTGTGATAGTGGTCGTAACGGAAGGGCAGCGTGTCGGTGACCATGATGGCGTGATAGTGCTGGTTCCAGAACGACTCGTGATCGGAGCGGCCGATGTCGGCGTATTGGCGCGAGGCGGCGATGCCCTCCGAAGGGAACTGCTCGCTGCGGCGGAACGCGCCGACGCATTGGCGCACTAAGTGCTCCGAATCACTGTCGCCGACGAAGCCGACGAAGTTCGCGGTGCTCGGAAAGAGCAGGTTGAACGGCGCGGGGTAGTGCTGCGAATCGGGCTTGTCGCTGTAGTAGCCCAGGCCGTCGAAGGCGATCATCGCGACGATGTTCTCGGCGAAGTCGCGGCAGCGGGCGGCGTACACGCGGCTGCCCATCGCATCGGGCATTTTGGCGACCGGGTTCTCCTCGTTGGCGAAGGCGACGAGGCGGAGTGTGCGCGTGGGCTGGGTGCCGTGCAGCGCGCGGGCTATGGCGAGCAGCGCCGCGACGCCGCTGGCGTTGTCGTTGGCGCCGGGGGATTTGAGGACGGTGTCGTAGTGCGCGCCGATGATCACGATCTCATCGGTCTTGCCGACGCCGTGAAGTTCGACTTCGATGTTGTGGCAGGTCTGGTCCTGCACCGGGAAACTCTGGCGGCGCGGCTTATAGCCGGCGAGTTCGAACTGTTTCTGGATGTAATCGGCGGCTTTCTGATAATTCTCATCGTGCCAGATGTTGCGCGGGCCGAGCTGCTTGGCGAGATATTCGACATCGGCGCGGAGAACCTTTTCGATCTGCGATTGCTGCGGCGTCTGCGCCGGGAGCGTGCCCCGGAAGGATTGGCCGGGCATGGCGAAGGAGTCGTTGTAAAACCACCGCGCGCCGGCGCCGGCGAGGATGACGACGAGGGCCAGGAATGCGAGAAACCAGCGGAGGAAGGGTTTGCGTTTCATGCGCGATTTCTCGCCGTCTCGTGTCTTGAGTCTTGGGTCCCGGGTTAAAACAAAAACGCGAGACTCGAGACGCAAGACGTGAGACCGGCGCTAGTCGTTGATGCGTTCGCCGAGTTCCTCGACGAGTGTGCGCGGCAGGCCGATGCCGACGATGCGGATGTCACCGGTGAGGCGTCGTGCGCCGGGTTGCATGAAGCCGCGCTTGATGCCGATGAACGTGACGGTCACATCGGCGGCGACGCACGCGCCCAGCGGCAGGCCGGTGTCGCAGTCCATGCCCGACGGGATGTCCACGGCAAGGACCGGGGCGTCGTTCTTCTTGTTGATCCACTCGATGGCCTGGATCAGCGGCGGTCGCACCTCGCCGGTCAGGCCGGTGCCGAGCAGGGCGTCGATCACCAGGTCCTGATGGCCGAGCGATGCGAGGACGGTCTCGGGGTCTTTGGCGGCCTCGACGATCGGGATCTCCATCTTGTCGCAGATGTTCAGGTTCGTCGCGGCATCGCCGGTGAGCTTCTCGACGGGCTGGCAGAGGACGATGGTGGGGCGGAGCATGGCGATCTGGAGGTGGCGCGCGGCGGCGAGGCCGTCGCCGCCGTTGTTGCCGGCTCCGCAGAGGATGGCGACACGGTTCTCACCGGCCTGGTTGGGCCAGTCGAGCATCTTCATGGCGTGGCCAGCGACGCCGCGCGACGCGTTTTCCATCAGCACGATGGCGGGGATGCCGAACTCCTCGATGGCGCGGCGATCGACCTCGCGCACCTGCTCCCGGGTGAAAATACGTTCGGGATAGATGACGCCCATGATCTGCTCTCCCAATCATTCGATGCGATTGGTGTCGCTAAACCGCTACCTTGCGCTGCTGGATGATGGCCAAGGCTTCATCGACTGCATGTTGCAGGTCAGCGTTGACAACAAAATGATCATAGGCGGTTCCTTCACGCGCCTGACGGATTTCTTGCTGCGCTTCTTTAAAACGTCGCTGGATGACGGACTCGTCCTCACGCTTCCGGGCGCGCAAACGGCGGAGCAACTCCTCTTCGCTGGGCGGAAGAACGAAAATCGACAATGCTTCGGGGTGTGACCGTTTAACCTGTTCGGCGCCGTAGACGTCAATTTCCAAAAGCACATCTTTGCCCGCAGTCAGGTTGCATTCGACCGGCACGCGGGGTGTCCCGTAGTAATTGCCAAATTTTGCGGCCCATTCCATGAGTTCATCTCGCTCAATGGCCTGCTTGAATCGTGGCTCGTCAACGAAGTAGTAATCGACACCTTCGGTATCGGCGGCTGTCTTGGCACGTGTTGTCATCGAGACGCTGAACACCGCACCGATGCGGCTCTCAAGTGTGTGCGTGATCGTCGTCTTGCCGACGCCCGACGGGCCGGAGATGACGATGAGCAGGCCGCGGCCGGTGCGCGGGGCGTGTGTTTTTTGCGGGGAGTGTGTCATGGATGGGCGGCGTGATCGGTGTGAGTGGCGGCTTGGGCTTGGGTCTGCGCGCCGTGGACGAGATAGAGCGCGGCCATGCGGACAGCGAGGCCGTTGGTGACCTGTTTGAGGATGGCGGAATTCGGGCCGTCGGCGACTTCGGATTCGATTTCCAGGCCGCGGTTGATCGGGCCCGGGTGCATGACGAGGACCTCGGGCTTCATGCGAGCGAGGCGGTGGCGCGACAGGCCGTAGACGGCGGAGTATTCGCGGACGGAGGGGAATGCGGGGCCGGTGAGGCGCTCAAACTGGACGCGGAGCATGTTGATCGCGTCGATGCGGTCGAGGACTTTGTCGAGGTCGTGATGCACTTCGCAGCCGAGACTCTCGAAGCTGCGGGGCAGGAGCGTGGGGGGACCGACGAGGAGCACTTTGGCGCCGAGCTTGGTCAGGCCGTGGATATTGGAGCGTGCGACGCGGGAGTGCGCGATATCGCCGACGATGGCGACGGTCAGGCCGGTGAGATCGAAGTTATCGCGGTTGAATCGCTGGCCGAGCGTGTAGAGATCGAGCAGGCCCTGCGTGGGATGTTCGTGCTGGCCGTCGCCGGCGTTGACGACCGAGCAGCTCACCGATTCGGCGACGAGCTGCGCGGCTCCGCTGGCGGAGTGGCGGACGACGATGGCGTCGATGCCCATCGCTTCGATGTTGCGGACGGTGTCGCGGAGGGATTCGCCCTTGCTCGTGCTGGAATTGGAGGAGGCGAAGTCCAGCACATCAGCCGAGAGGCGGCTGGCGGCGAGGTAGAAGCTGCTCTTGGTGCGGGTCGAGGGTTCGAAGAACAGATTGACGACGACCTTGCCGCGTAGTGCGGGGACTTTTTTGACGCTGCGTGTGCTGACGGATTCGAAGCCGCGCGCGGTGTGGAGGAGGAAGCGGATGTCTTCGGCGCTGAGGTCGGCGAGGCCGAGGAGGTGGCGATGTGTCCATGCGTGCGGCTTGGCGGGAGCGTTAGTCAATGTCGGTCCTCCGCGCCGGTGGAGAGCTTCATCGTGATCTGGTCGCTGGAGTCGGTGGGCGTGAGCTGCACTTCAACGCTGTCACCGGGATCGGTGTTGACGCGGAGGCCGACGAAGTCGGGGGCGATGGGCAGCTCGCGTCCGCCGCGATCGACGAGGACGAGCAGGCGGATTCGTCGGGGCCGACCGAAGTCGAGCAGCGACTGGATGGCGGCGCGGATGCTGCGGCCGGACATGAGCACATCGTCGACGAGCAGGATGTTCGTGCCGTCCATCGGGAACTCGATGTCGGTGGTGCGGACGACGGGCTGCGGGCTGATCTCCGACAGGTCGTCGCGGTAGAGGGCGATGTCGACGGAGCCGGTGTATTTCGGGTTGAGTTGCTGCGAGAGCCGCTGGGCGAGCACATCACCGCGGCTGCGGACACCGACAATCGCCCACGGCCCGGAAGCGGCGGCCATGGCGGCCTTCGCCTCATCGGTGAGCCGCTGAACCAGCGTCGAAACCTGCTCTGCGTTGGCCAGCACGCGCATGGGCGGCATGTTAGCAAGCGGAAAGAGAAAAGCGAGAGGTCAGAGGTCAGAGATCAGAGGTCAGCCGATTCAGGCTGCATTCCTACTGACCTCTGACCTCTGGCTTTACGGCTTGCTCGCCAGATCGCTGTCGGCCACGATCTGGATCGGGATCGTCGCCTCGTCAACGGTCTGGCTGACGTTGTCGGTGAGCGTGAGCTTCAGGTTGTACTTGCCGACGGTCAATCGCGCCGGGAGGTTCACGATCTGCACGACGAAGAAATCCCGCCGGCGGTTGCGCGAACGGTCCACGATTTCGGTGGGCTTGACCTTCCACACCGCCAGTCCGTCGGACTCGTTGTAGAGCACGATCTGCTGCGTGAGCTGCACGACGTTCTGTCCCTCTTCGTCGAGCTTGGCGCCGAAGCGGTCGATTTCGGCGTAGACGATGATCGGCTGCTCGCGGCCGGCGACGAACGTGTTTTTCTCGAACGTGGTGTACACGCCGTAACCGCTGACTTTCGTGCATAGCTTGGCGGTGCGGATCGACATCTGGCGGTTGCTGCCGACCTGCTCGTTCAACTCTTCGACAGCCATGAGGAGTTGCTGGCGGTTCTGCGTGGCGTCGCCGTTGAGCGTCCGGGCCAGTTCGCTGAATGCGCGCTGATAGGCGAGCACGAGCTTGCGATCCTCGGGCGGTAACTCGGGCACATCGCTCTCGGTCAGTTCACGGTGCGGGTCGGCGAGCGTCAGCGCCGCGCGGGCGAGATAGGGGCGGAGCTGGCCGACGTGCGAATCGTGCTTGAGACGCTCACTGAGGTTTCGCGTGAGTTCGATGGCGGTCAGTTCGGCGGGCCTGTCCTGCACGGCGGGCAATGCGGCGGTGGCCGGCGGCGTGTCAGTCTTCGGCGGGACGATGGGCGGCGATGCGATGACCGGCGTGGTTTTCGGCGCGGCGTTGGTCCACTGCACTTCCGGCGAGGGCATCGTCGGAGCTTTGCCCGTGGGCGGCGGCGGTGTCTGCGATTGAGCGCGGCTGAGATTCGCCGCGAACTTCTCGGCATCCTTGTCGAGCGCGGTGGCCTTGCTTTCGGTCGGCGAGAGCGGCGGGGGATTCTTCTCCGCGGTCGGCTGCGGCGATGCGCAGGACATCAGCAGCGACATCGCGGCGACACATGCAAATCCGCATGCGCATCGATGGAGTGGTGAATGGATTCGTGTGACTGTTTCGAACATCGATGCCTCCTGCATCTACGCCATAGCCGCATCCATGCGGCCGATCGGCAAGCATTCTACCGTAACGCGGCCGTAAACTGTACACAGAAAGTTTCGAGCCCGGTGGCCATGTCGCCGAAGCCCGATTTTGCCCGGCGGTCGGTCTCGACGAGGTTTTCGAGGAGCCGCGCGGCCTGGGGCGGTTTGAGCTTCGCCGCGGCGGTCATGAAGGGCCTCGCCCGGTCGCCCCAGACGCCCATCGCTTTGCAGATGTCGAAGTCGCGGCCGCCACGCTGCAACATCACACCCGCGTGGTGCAGCTTCCGCACCAGGTCCGCGACGAAGTACATCACCAGTTCCTTCGGCTGGCCCGCCAGGTCCGTCAGTTCGTGCAGCTTGGCGATCGCCCCGGCCCCGTCGCCGCTGAGCAGCGCCTGCTGGATCTCCCACGCCATCTCATCGCTCGCCCGGCCCACGGTCGCCTCGACCTGTTTCACATCCAGCGTCGATTCGCCCTCGGGCAGTCCCGCGCGGAGCTTGCCGATCTCGCTGTCGAGCAGGCCGCGGTCCGGGCCCATGTGCTCGACGAGCATCGCGGCGCCCCGCGGCGTGATGGTCACGCCATGTGCTTCGGCCCCGTGACGGATCACCCATCGCTCCGCATCGCGCCCCTCCATCGGGGCACAGTCGACGACCGCGCCGATCTTGCCGATCAGCTTGTCGAGGTTCCCCTTGTTCCACTTCTCGGCGCGGAGCAGCAGCGTCGCGGTCTCCACCGGGGCGGCGGCGTAGCGCTCCAGCGGCTCGCGGAATTTCTTGACGAACTCGTCGGCATCATCGACGACGACCAGCTTGTGCTGCTGCATCAGGCCGAAGCTGCGCAGCTCGTCGAGCACCTCGGCGAGCTGGGCGTTGTCACCGGAGAAGCGGAGCGTCTCGACCTCCGAGTCGCTCTTGGTCTGAAGCGCGGCGCGGAGGTGCTGCGTGTAGTGCGTGCGGAGGAACATATCCTTGCCGGCGAGGACGACGAGCTTCTCATCGCCGGAGAACGAGGCGGGGGATTGTGAGGCGGCTTTGGCCATGCGGGACATAGATTATTCGGGATGGGGGGAATGTCCAATGCCCATTTCCGTTCGTGCTCGTAATCGTAATCGTTGCCTTCTCGATGATTTCGATTACGAGCACGATTACGAGCACGAGCACGAAAAGATGGGGTGCAACACCCTCGCGGGGGGCTGCGATTGGGGATATACTGCGGAACTTTTCCATCCCCTGACCGGAGCGGCGCCAACCCATGTCCCCATTCAAATTCTTCAGGCAGTACTCCCAACAACTCCTGGTCATCTTCGTCGTCGGCCTGATGATCGTCTTCCTGATGCCCGCGACCGGCGGCTTCACGTCGAACGACGCCGGCGCGCACGTCGTCGGCAAGGTCAACGGCCGGCCCATCACGCTCAACGATCTGCGTCAGGCCCGGCGCGAGCTCGAGGCCCTGAGCCGCGTCACCCAGCAGGTGCCCAGCGGCGCCGGCTCCGATCTGCAGTGGGTCCTCATCATCGAAGAGGCACGCCGCAACGGCATCTATTTCAGCCGCGGCGAAGCCGAGCCGATGGTGGACAATTTCCTGAACAACCCGCAGGTGGTCAAGGCCATCGGCGAGGCGACCAATGACAAGTCGCTGCTGGTCACCGCCGTGCAGCATCTGCAGATGGAGATGCAGCTCGCGCAGCTGCTCTCGACCGCTGGCCGGCCCAGCGAGCCGCGCATCAAGCATTTCGCGCAGGACATGCAGTCGCAGATGACCATCGAGATGGCAGCCGTCGATTCCGCATCGCTCATCAAGGAGATCGATGAGCCCAGCGCCGGCGAGATCCAGTCGCAGTACGAGAAGTACAAGGACAAGGCCCGCGGCAGCTCCGAGCCCTATGGCTTCGGCTACATCGTGCCCGATCGCGTCAAGCTCGAATGGCTCACCGTCCCGCTCGATCAGGTCGTCAAGACCGTCAAGATCGATGAGGTCGATGCCTTCCGTTACTACCAGGACAACTCGGAGAAGTTCCTGCCCGAGCTCAAGCCCGAGGTGAAGCCGGAGATCAATCCGGTCGTCAAGCCCGCCGGCCCCGAGAAGCCCGCGGATGTGAAGCCCGCTGATACGAAGCCCGCGGACACGAAGGATGCCAAGCCCGCTGCGACACCTTCGCCCAGCCTCCCCGAGTCGCCGGCCGATGACAAGCCCGCGGCCGCCGCGCCGGCCGCAGCGCCTGCGCCCGCCGCTGCTCCCGCACCCGCCGCCGGTGTTCCCGCCGGAATCGCCAAGCCGGTCGTGCCCGTCGATCCGTCCAAGCCGCTGCCGTACCGTGAGGTCCGTGACCGGATCATCAAGCTGCTGACCGACCGCGCCGCGAAGGTGAAGCAGGACGAGGTTCTCAAATCGATCCAGGTCATCCTCGCCAAGCGCACCGCGCAACTCGGCACCGATGCCCAGGGCTACCGCATCGTCCCCGAGGGCGCTGTGACGCCGTCGCTCAAGGACATCGCCGAGCAGGTGCAGGCCGAGACCGGCGTGTTGCCCAGCTACACAAGCCGCGCATCGTGGATCTCGTTCGACCGCTTCATGAACACGCCCGAATACGAGGGCCTGGCCAAGTGCTTCTTCGACATGTCGGGCACGCCCGTGCCGGTCGTGCGGTACATCCGTTCGAGCAAGCCCTTCACGACCTACCCCGCCGGTCACCCGCTCCGCTCGGCCCGTCTTCAGCCGCTGATCGCCTCCAAGCCCGTGACCGATCGCGACGGGAACGCCGCGATCTTCCGCATCACCGACGCTCAGGCCGAGCACGCCCCCACGAGCCTCGACGAGGTCCGTGACCAAGTGATCCTCGACCTCAAGCGCCTCCCGGCCTACGCCAAGCTCAAGGATCGCAGCGCCCAGCTGCTGCAGACCGCCAAGAACGACGGGCTGGCCAAATTCGCCGAGGCGTATAAGAGCCACGTCGAGACCCCGCCGCCGTTCAGCGTCTACGACCGCTTCATGCTCTACCAGTACAACCGCCTGGAAATTCCGATGCTGCCGATCGTCGGCAAATCGCAGCCCTTCATCGATGCGGTCGTCGCGCTGGCGCAGCGCGTGCAGGATTCGGGCGGGACCAAGAGCGTCGATCCGACCGCCACGATGACCGCCATCCCCGTCGATTCCATCCAGCAACTGGTCATCGTCAAGCTCGTCAAGTATGAGCCGGTGGACAGCGAGATGTACAAGCGCGAGCAGATGAGTTTCGCCACCGCGATGGCGCAGGCCCAACCGGTAACGACTAAGGCCGTCGAGAGCCCGCTGACGCTCCCGGCCCTGCAGCGCCGTCTGAACTATGTCGCCGCTGATGAGGCCACGGGCAAGAAGGCCGCCGAGACGAAGAGCGAGACCGAGCCGCAGCCGACGAATCCGCTGGATCAGTGATTTAAAAAACCATTTAACGCAGAGGCCACGGAGGAAGCAGAGCACGCAGAGTAAAACCCTTCTGTATAAAACAGAAAGGGTATTCTCTGCGTGCTCTGTTTTCTCTGCGATCTCTGCGTTGAAATCCCCGGTTTTACTTCACGCTACGGATGAACCGGGCGGGACGGGCCGTGCCGGGGCGAGGACGACGACATCGGTGAGCACCTCGGCAGCTTTGGCGCTGGCGGCGAGGAGCATGCCGTTGGATATTTCGCCGCGGATTTTGCGGGGCTCTAGGTTCGCCACCACGATGATCTGCTTGCCGATCAGGTCCGCCGGCTGCCAGTGCGCCTTGATGCCCGCGCAGATCTGTCGCTGGCCCAGCTCGCCGAGGTCCACCTGCAGCTTGAGCAGGCGGTCGGCATTGGGGTGCGGCTCGGCGGCGAGGATCGTCGCGACGCGGAGATCGACCTTCGCGAAATCGTCGTAGTTGATGATGGGCTTCGGCGCGCCCGGTGCGGGTGCGGCAGCGGGGGCCGGTGCGGCGGCGGTTACGGGGGCGGGAGTGGGGGCCGGTGTCGGTGTGGGATCGGACATGATTGAGGCTCCTTCGGGACGCGGCATCATATCGTAAAATCGCGGATACTTGGGACGCCCCGCACACCGCTCGATGAGGATATCGCCATGGAAGAAGCCGAAGTCCCGCTCGAAAACGTCAGCGAAGACCTGCACGAACGCGCCCACGAACAGGCCCACGGCGGCGGCCACGGCTCGGCCGGCGGTGGCGGGCGGTGGATCACGGGCGTCGCGCTCTCGACGGCGCTGATCGCGGCGCTGGCGGCCGTCGCGGCGATGATGTCCGCGCACCACGCCGACGAGGCGATCATCGCGCAGGTTGAGAAGAGCGACAAGTGGAATTTCTATCAGGCCAAGAGCATCAAGGAGGCGGTGCTCGAGAGCAAAGTGGAGACGCTCAAGGCGTTCGACAAGCCGGTGTCGGAGAAGGACACCGAGAAGCTCAAGAAGTACGAGGAGGAGAAGAAGGAGATTCAGGCCGAGGCGAAGGGGCTGGAGCGTGAGATGGCCAAACATCTCGGCGAACACCAGATCCTGGCGCGCGGCGTGACGCTGTTTCAGATCTCAATCGCGATCTCCGCCATCGCCGCGTTGACGAGGCGAAAGAAGTTCTGGTTCGTCGGTCTCGCGTTCGGGGCGGTGGGCTGCTGGTTCCTGATCGCCGGGCTGATCTCGGGGTTTAGCGCGGGGTGAGGTTTTGATCGCCATCGCATGGCGGGGTATCGTGAAAACATGCTGAATGTCGCGCTCAAAGAATGGTCGATCGTCTGCGATCTTTTGTCCGAAGGAAAGCTCGCGCTGCTGCTGCGCAAGGGCGGGATTCACGAGGACCACGGGCCCGGCGAGTTCCGGCTGGAGCACCCGCAGTTCGGGCTCTTCCCGTCGTGGGCGCATCAGAAGCCGGAGATGATCAAGGAGGAGTTCCGCAGCCGGGTGCGTGTGATCCCCGAGCCGGCGGAGATCCCGATCCACGCGATCGGTCAGGCGGTGAAGATATGGGAAGTCCCGAGCCGCGAGGCGATCGACAAGCTGTACGACATGCACTGCTGGACGACGGCGCAGATCGACATGCGGTTCAACTACAAGCCGGACCATCCGCTCTATCTGATGGCGGTGCGCTGCTCGATGCTGGCCACGCCGCGCACGCTCGTCAACGACTGGCAATACGGCGGATGCAAAAGCTGGGTGCCGCTCAAGGATGCCGATGCGCTGGAGGATGCAGGGGCGAGGCCGGCGATGAGTGATGGAGAGTTTGCGAAGGTATTGGCGCGCGTGGATGAAGTGTTCATTGGCGCGAAGTTGGCTTGATTGTTGTTGTGGATCAGTCCGCCCGCGAAGCCGCAAGCGGCGGATCAGCCGAGGATCAGAAACGTTCCGAACATCAGGATCCAGACGATCTCCAGGAAGTGCCAGTAGAGGGCGCAGGTCTGGATGGAGATGCGGTCGCCGAATGTCAGGCCTTCGCGGAGATTGCGGAGAGCGAGGATGGTCAGTGGGAGGAGGCCGCCGATGACGTGGAGGGCGTGGATGGCGATGAGTGTGAGGGTCAGGCCGTAGAAGGGGAGATCGAGGACGCGCATCTGGTGGTAGAGTTCGAAAAGTCCCGGGGCCTGGCACGCGAGGAATGCGAAGCTCAGGACCCAGCCGGCGAGCATGGATTTTCGGAGCGTGGCGGCGCGGCCCTGTTTCGCGGCGCGGCCGGCGATGTAGATGAGGACGCCGGCCATCAGGAGCAGGGCGGTGGAGACCCAAAGAATGTGCGGCATGACGATGGCGCCGCGCGGGATGGGAACTTTGACGACGGCGCCGGGCACGGGATCGGCAGCGGCCTGGAGGCGGATGAGGATGTAGCCGAAGAGACTGCCGCCGAAGAGCATGGCGAGCGAGGCGATGAAGGCGAGGAGGCCAAAACGTATGCGACGGGCGGCCTCTTCGGGCCGGTCGCGTGGGTCGTCGAAGGGATCGTTGATTGCGGCGTCGACGTCTGCCGGCGTGTTCATTTGTGCTCGGGAGCGGGAGCGGGGGTGGCAGCGGCGGGCGCTGCCGCGGCGGGGGCCGGAGCGGCAGTTTCGGCGGGCTTGGCGGGGGCGTGAATTGCCTTGCCGGCGTCGGACTTCAGGATGTCCTGTTTGTCATGAGCGTACTGGTTGCCGTCGATGATGGAGAGGCCGATGAGCAGGCCGGCGAAGCAGACGCCGGAGATGAGGGCGACGGCGTTGAAGGGGCTGTCCCAATAGAGGTGCATGAAGAAGGCGGCGACGAGTGCGGCCTTGATGAGTGCGATGACCATGGCGACGACGATGTTGAGCGGGCCGAGGTCCACGAGCGTCGCGGCGACGGTGATGACGGTGAAGACGAGCAGCGCGCCGAAGACGGAGGCGAGAATCCAGAAGGGGCAGGCGTGGGATTCTTCGCTGGCGTGGGCGTGCGGAGCGGCGTGTGTATCGGCGTGTGACATGGTTCGTCTCGCGGAGACCCCCGGTCATTGACCGGGGGCTGATTTCACTTGATGAGGTAAAGGAGCGGGAAGAGGAAGATCCAGATGAGATCGACGAGGTGCCAGTAGAGGCCGACGAGATCGACGGGGGCGTTGTAGACGGAATTGAATTCGCCGCGGTGGGACCGGATCATGATCCAGGCGATGAGGCCCATGCCGATGAGGACGTGGATGCCGTGCAATCCTGTCATTACGAAGTAGATGCTGAAGAAGGGGCGGGCCTCGACGAGCTGCTCGGGCGACATTTCGAGGTAGGTGAATTCGTGGCCGCCGGCGTGTTCACCCGTGGCCTCGGCGTGTTCGGCATGCGCGGCGTGGCCGTGCTCGGCAACGGGGGCTTCAGGGGAAGCGAGACCGGTGGGTGAAGGAGCGGCGGTGGGGAGTGCGGTGCGATCGGCGGTGGGGGCAGGGGCGGCGGCTGCGGGCGAAGGGGCTGCTTCGGCTTTGTGACCTTCAGCCAGCTTGGCGAGCTGCTCGGCGCGGTGCTCGGGGGCGTGATAGAAGATTCCGGGGCCCATGCCGTGGTCGAATTTGCTGGTGTACTCGACGTACTTGACGCACATGAATCCGAGGCCGCCGAGGAACGTCAGGAAGAGCAGGAAGGTGCAGGCGCCCTTCTTGTTGATCTGGGCACAGCGGACGGCCCAGGCCATCGTGAAGGAGCTGGAGATGAGCAGGATCGTATTGAACGCTCCCCACCACTTGTTGAGGAAGAGATGGCCGATGTCGAAGGCTTCGTGATGGAGTGCGCGCCAGACGTCGTAGGCGGTGAAG
>JAYVTU010000051.1:0-48145 GCA_043788485.1 Planctomycetota bacterium | reverse complement strand
CCTTTTGCCTTTCTCCGCCGACGGCGCCGTTGTCGCCATCGGCGGATAGCTTGTCAGCCTGGTCAAAAGCCATTTTGGCGGATTCGAGACGCAGCATTTTGAGCTTGCCACCGCCGAGTTTGCTCTCGGACACGTCACTCATCGGGACCTTCGCAAGTTGCGCGATCTTTTCGACGAGATTGATCCTGCCGACGACGAGTCGGACCTGCGTGTGTTCGTAATCTTCGCCGCTGCGGTTGGTCACGCGGACGAATCCCTCGACCCGCGCCTCGCTCTCGGCCGGGTTCGTCACCGCGACGTAGTCCGCCGCCCACGTGAGCCCGCTGGTGAAATAGGTGATCTGGATCATCGCTTCGCCGTCGAATTCGCTCTGCACATTCCAATAGAGCATCTTCGGCTTGTCATGCGGGAAAGTCGTGTCCATCACGCTCAGCTTGTCCGCCTTCTGCAAAAACTTCAGTTCGACGCTCGACGCATCGATCAGCGTGTTGGCCCAGCTGAACTGGAGTGCGTTGGCGCCCTTCTTGAAGCTGACCTTGCGCGTTTCGCGCACCAGCGTGATGTCCTCGCTGTTGTAGATTGTCAGCTGCACGCTCGCCCGATCCGGCACGGTTGAGAGGTCGATGTTATTACCCGCCGCGCGGGCGATCGACAGTGGCATCAGCAGAGCGGCGAGCAGCAGGGCGAGTGTCAGTTGTATCTTCATGATCGAAACTCTTTCATCTTTGATAGCCGCAGGCGGAAGCCGGCGGGTCGGCTTTCCAGCTGAAACGTCATTCCACCGCTTTCGCCTCAAGCGTGATGTTGTTCTGCTTCGCGTTGCGTCCCTGGTGCCGCACGATCTCGAACTTCAGATCCCGCTTCTCCGCGGGCTTCACCTGGGCGTTGAACACGACCGTGCGGTAGTCGAACAGCCGCGGCTCGAGCCCGCTGCGGAAGACGACATGGCCGTCGAAGCTGCGCTCGACCTCGACGTTGATCGCCTTGGGGCTGTAGTTGCGGACGCGCTGCGTGAAGATCTTGTGATCGTCCCAGCCTACGACGCTGGAGTTGACGTCGATGTCCGCGGCCCCGTCATCGACGCGCTTGAAGACGTCCACGCCGTTGAACCGCATCCAGATGTTGTCGCGGAACGCCTTGAGCGGAATCAGTTCAAAAACGACCTGCGGATCGACGCCGAGCGGCAGCTCGATCTTCTCGCCGATGGGGATGTACTTGATGTTGTGCTGCGTCAGGAAGCTCAGGCCGTCGCGGCCGTTCTGGCGGAAGACTCGGACGATGCCATCGGGCAGCGGGCTTCCGCCGAGTTTGGAGTCCTTGTTGTTGGTCATGAGGTACATGCGCATGAGCCGGTCGCCGAACTCGCGCGGGTGATAGCGATACTGGATCTTCACGGGGACTTTGTCAGCGTCGATCGCGCGGAGTCGCTTCGCCCAGCCGTTGGGGACGGTCTCTGTGCCGTCGATGGTGAAGATGAAATATTCGCTCAGGCCTTCCCTGACGATCTCCTTGGGCTCCGGGGCGGCGGCGGGCTTCGCGGCGCCGAATGCGGCCATCTCGCCCTTGGCCATCATCTCCCGGGCCGCGTCGCGGCGGAGTGACTGGAACCGATCCACCTCGTTGCGCTTGAGTTCCTCGGCATCCTTCATCGAGATCCGCGCGAGCTGCGCGATCTTCTCGACGAGGTTGATGGTGCCGACGACGAGGCGGACCTGTGCGTTCTCGTAGTCTTCGCCGCTGCCATTGGTGACGCGGACGAAACCTTCGAGGCGCGCCTCGCTCTCATCGGGGTTGGTCACCGCGACGTAGTCCGCCGCCCAGGTAAGGCCGCTCGTGAAATACGTGATCTGGATCATCGCCTCGCCGTCGAACTCGCTCTGCACATTCCAGTACAGCATCTGCGGCTTGTCATGCGGGAACGTCGTGTCCATCACGCTCAGCTTGTCGGCCTTCTGCAGGAAACGCAGCTCGACGGAGGACGCGTCGATCAGCGTATTGGCCCAGCTGAACTGCAGGGCGTTGGCGCCTTTCTTGAAGCTCACCTTGCGCGTCTCGCGCACCAGCGTGATGTCCTCGCTGTTGTAGATCGTCAGCTGCACGCTCGCGCGGTCGGGGACGGTGGAGAGGTCGATGTTGTTGCCGTTTGCCGCGGCGATCGAAAGGGGGAGCAGCAGGGCGGTGAGGAGTAGGGCGAGTGTTAGTTTCAATTGGATCTTCATGGTCGTGACTCTTTCATCTTTGATAGCCGCCGGCGGAAGCCGGCGGGTCGGGTTCCACCTCTCCCTTCAAGGGAGAGGTCGGCGAGTCGTCGAGCCGGGTGAGGGTGAGACGTTGGGAGTTCAGTGTGCGTTTAGCGCGAGTCGCACTCGGTATCCCGACGATTAGACCCTCACCCCAGCCCTCTCCCTGGGAGGGAGAGGGGGCCGGACAATCACCACTCATTCTTGAAGATCACATGCAGCTTCTGCTTGATCTTCTCGGCCTTGCCGGCGGCGTCGCGGGCGGGGAGCTTGGCGTGCAGCAGCACCTTGTCCACGGTCGTCTTCTCGGGATCCGTGCCGCCTTCGAACGTCGTCTGCGGCCCGAGTTCCCACTGCACATCGCGCTGCTGGCCGTAGCCCAGCTCGGCGCGGAGCATGTTGAGCTGCTCGACGACGTCGAGCGTGACGGGTTTGTCCTTAAAGTTCTCGATCTCGTATTCGACGATCACGTCGATGTTGAACAGGTTCCCGGCGACCTTCACGCGCTCGTTCTTGGCGACGGTGCGTTTGACGACGATGTCCTGCGCCACGCCGAGGTAGAGCTTCATCTCGTCGTCGATGGGCGTGAACTTGCCCCAGTCTTCGCCGGTGAAGGCGGTCGTGCCGTGCGCATCTTCCTGGAAGATGCGGACCTTGCCGAACTGCAGGGCGGCGAGGCCCATCTGCTTTTCTTTGGTGTTCTTGAGCACGTAGTGCATCGGGACGCGGAGCTTGCGCTGCGGCTCGTCGAGGTAGCCGAACTCGGCGCGGTCGCAGGTGTAGGTCTTGTTGATGGGCACCTTGACGTAATCCTGCATCAGCATTTCCTTGGTCTCGTTAATGCCGATGGGCTTGAGGAAATGCTGGCCGAACCCGGCCCAGATGCCCGTCGAGCCGAAGGATTCGTTGGCCATGTTCTGGACGCGGATGTACTGGTGGAGGTCGAGCGTCGATTCGTCCTGGGCGGCGACGGCGCGGTAATTGAAGCTCTTGGAGAGGTTGCCGAGGATGTAGCTGATGCGCACGCGCGCGGCGCCGGAGGCGCTGGAGGAGACCTGCCAGACGAGCGCGTTTTCATTCGGCGGGTAACTGACCGACAGCACCTTCACGTCCAGCGCTTTGGCCGCCTTGTCGTCGTCGGCAGCCGGGCCCATCACGCGGAAGACGATGGTGCCCGGATCGATCTGCGTGTTGGCCCACGAGAAATCGACCTGGTTGACGCCCTGCACGAGCGGGACGATGCGCTCCTCTTCGACGAGTGTCGCGGTCTCGTGGTCGAGCTGGATCTCGACGCGCTGCCGCACGGGGAGCGTGATGAGCTTGATGCGAGCCTCGGCGAGGTCGGGGATGAGAGCCACGCCGCCGGCCGCGGCGAGCAGGGCGATGGCGAGTGTGCGTTTGATGCGTTTGGACATGGGGGAGGCTCCTTCGATTGATGCGTGCACGGTCCGCCACCGGCGGCTCTACAGTGGAAGACGCCGGTGGCATGCGTTTGTTAAAGGGAATCTGCAAGAACGTGAAATATCACAGAAGTGCGCAATAAAAAAAAGCCCCCGGCGGATCGCCGGGGGCTTTGAGAGTCGTGGTCAAATCGCGTCGCGATTTACTTGGCCATGTCCTTGAGGGCCTTGAGCGCCCGGATCTTGACGACGCGGCGGGCGGGCTTGGCCTTGAACATCTGTTCCTGCTTGGTGAAGGGGTTGATGCCCATGCGCGCCTTGGTGGCGGGCTTGGTGATCACGACGATCTTCATCAGTCCGGGCACGGCGAAGATGCCCGGGCCCTTCTTGCCCAGGTCCTTCTTGATGAGGCCCGAGAGCGAATCGAACACCGAAGCGACCTGCTTGCGGGAGAGTTCCGTGGTGCCGGAGATGCTCTTGTAGATTTCGCTCTTGGTGGCGGGTTTGGCCATGATTCGAGTCCTTTCAGTAGGGGGTTGGGATTCCGTTCGTGGGGACATAATACGCAAGACGTTCCGCCGCACAAGTGCCCGGAGGCCTTGGTCAAGGGATTTTTTAACAAAATGGTGATTGTGCGCCATGCCCTGGGTTCTGCTTGAGGAGGTCCCCGCGCACCAAAAACCAAGCCCGCGCTGAGCTGCGGACGCAGCACACCGGTGATGCAGCACTCCGAATTCGCGTGCCCGAGCCTGCTTCACAAGTCGCGAATTCTGCGGTAATTTAAGTCTTTCGCGGTCTCACCTTTGTAATGGAGCCGTCCGATGTCCAACTATTACCGCTGTTCGCACTGCCGCGGGTTTTACGAGACGGACCGGGAGCGCTGCAAGTATTGCCGGTACACGACCAAGGTCGCCGGCGTCGATGGCTCGCCGCGTGTCTTTGCCGACCGTGCGGCGTGCCGGGTGATCCAGATCGCCGAGTATGAGCGGCTTCCGGCCGAGGCGATGGAGGATCCGATTTGGCCTCCGTCTGATGAACTCGACGAGATGTGTGGGTGCCTGCATTGCGGGCCGGACGGCCCGCCGTTCGAGGCGGTTGAGATGCGCTGGATGACCAACGAACAGATGTGGGCGTGCCCGTGCACAACATGCGGCGGTCGCGGATTTGATTTCGACATCCATCCGCTGGCGGCGCGATGGGAATGCTGTGAGTGCGGCAAGAAGTGGCGGCCGCCCGATGACAACTTCAAGCCCTCGAACTGCCAGTGCCCGGTGTGCGGCTGCCGTTGCGCCAACGGCTGGTTCGACGACGAGTATTCGCAGGAGGAGATCGAGGCCATGAGTGAGGAGAAGTACAAGGAGGTGTTCGGTCAGACGCGTGCGGAAGAGGAGGCGGAGTTCGAGGAATTCAACCGGAAGTTTGACGCGGAGCAGAAAGCGAAGGCGGAAGGTACTTGGGTCGAGCCGCCGCCGCCGGACTTCGGTGACGAGCCTGACCCGGAGACGATTTTCGAACCAGTTGACCGCGTCGCCGCCGGTGAAGAATCGGTTGCCGAGGACATCTGCAATTACGACCCGGAGAAGCGGCTGGGTGAAGTGGATGAAGAGGAAGGGGCTGCCCCCAGGCGCGGCGAGGAACGGATGCGCGACGATATCGATTTTCCGCACGAACCACCGCGTGAGAAGCGTCGCGGAGCCGGCGATGTTCCGGAAGGTGACATCCCGTTCTGATTCACAAACGGGTCCGCGCGACGCATCGCCGATCGTCATAACAGGGCGGTTATGCCGCCCCGGTCGGACAACGCCGCGAATCGAAGCTCGGGCGCCAAGGGTCAGAGTCTTCGAGGCCTTGTGCGATGTGCGTTCGGTGGACGTTTTCGCGCCGATCTGCGGAGGAGCCACAGATCGGTGACATCCAATTCCTGTTCAGTTCACGGCGTTGCCCGAAGGCACGTGGGGTCACCACCAGTGCTGCGGATTGCCCGTGGTGCGGGCCTGGATTTTGGCGAAGGGGATCCAGGAGACGGAGCCGTCGCCCTGGAGGCGGTTGCCGCCGGTGGGTTTGCGCATCATTTCGTCGGTGAAGGTGCCGGGCTGGACGTGGCTGGTTCGGTGGATGCCGGTCCAGCCGCCGGTGACGGCGGAGAAGTTTCCGGCGGCGTTGCAGAGCGTGGCGCCGGCGGCAACGACCTTGTCGCGGACGTCGAGGCTGATGTCCCACCACCAAGAACCGCCGTAGGTGGAGGAGTCGGGGAGGATGGAGTAATTATCGGAGGCGTAGGTCACAAGCGCGAGGTCCAGTTGATGCTGGTCACGCAGATACGCCGGCGTCTGGAACCGCGCTACCTCGATCGCCCACGCGATGAAAGGCACCTCGGTCTTGTACTCTCCGGCCTAGCGCCAGAGGATCAGATTCGTCTCTTGCAGGATGTCCTGCGCGGCTTCGAGGTTGTGAACGAGCGAAAGCACAAAGGCGTAGAGCGACTGCTGGCTTGACGTCAGATCCTGAATGAAACGGTCAGGAATGGAATGGTCGGTCATGGAGCAATCGCCTCGATATCTTTCCAAGAGTAATACCGCGGGACCGTAGGATTTAACGGAAATTGGAAATAATTCTTTCAGCCCGAAATCGGCGGGGCGGTAGGCGTGTTAAACGACGCAAATGCATGCTTTTGCGGTTTGCAGTGTGCAAATCGGGTCAATTGAAATTCAGGCTGAAACCGAGCCCCACGGGGTCTCGATTTGGGATAACCTGAATTTTCTGCGACCCCAACAACAATCTCCAACATCCTACGTACTGTTAAGTAGATCAAGGAGTCTCGCCATGCGACACTATCGCCTCACCATCCTCGGCCTCACCGCCGTTGCGCTCTCCATCTTCGCCGCGCCGTTCACTACACACGCCGAGGAGAACGAGCCTCCGCCCACGCCTGATGAAGAGCAGCCCGAGGTCCTCACGAGCGGCCCGGTCCACGAAGCCTTCGCCGAGCCCGTCGCCATCCAGGCCCAGGCCGCCGTCGTCGCCCCCACGCCGCCGCCGGCCAACATCGAAGAGGTCCCGCCCGCCGATCGCCCCGCTGGAAACTACGCATGGGTGCCCGGCTACTGGGCCTGGGACACCGACCGCAGCGGCTATATCTGGGTCTCCGCATGCTGGCGTCTCGCACCGCCCGGAACCTATTGGGTCCCCGGCTACTGGGGACAGACCGCCAACGGCTACGAATGGATCGCCGGCTTCTGGGCGCCCGTCGGCTCAACCGATATCGAATACCTCCCCGAGCCGCCCGTCGTCGAAGACGTCCAGCCCGTCGGCCTCGCGCCCGCCGCCGACTTCATGTGGGTCCCCGGTTGCTACTACTACCGCGAGGGCCAGTTCACTCACCGCCACGGCTACTGGCTCAAATCCTATCCCAACTGGGTCTGGATCCCGTCCCACTATAACTGGACCCCGCGCGGCTACGTCTTCTGCCCCGGACACTGGGACTACGAACTGGCCAACCGTGGCGTCCTCTTCGCCCCCGTCTATTTTCCCTCCTTCTATCACCACCGCGTCGGCTACCGCTACTCGCCCACCATTGTCGTCGACATCGGCTGCCTCTCCATCAACCTCTTCGCCTATCCCCGCTACCACCACTACTACTTCGGCGACTACTACGACGCCATCTACATCGGCCGCGGAATCCGCCCCTGCTACGGCGGGCACCACCGCTCTTGGTACGACCCGATCTACGAATGCGAACGCGCACGCTCCGTCACCATCAATATCAACTTCGAAAGCGACCGCCGCCACTTCTACGAAGAACGCCGCGACAACCGTGACCTGCGCCCGACGCGCACGTTCCGTGAGCTCGAAGAACGCCGCGATAAGCTCCCCGAAACGCAGCGCCGCAACATCGAGGTCGCCAGGCCCCTCGACGTCGTTGTCGCCAGCCGCGCGAAACCCTCAACCACCTCTAAAACAGCAGGCAAAATCGATACGACAACCACCACGCCCATCAAATTCGAGCGCATGACCGACGACGCCCGCACACGCATCGCCACCCAGGCCGTCGAGTCCCGCAAGTTCCGGGATCAGCGCAACGACTGGGAAGAAAAGCCCGATCGCAAGCCAGGCACCATCACCACCGCGCCCGCCCCGGCCTCTGGTGGCGATCGCCGCAACCCCGGCGTGATCCAGGCCCCCGGTTCAGACCACCGCAATCCGCCTGCGATCTCAACCCCCGAGTCCCGCGACCCCGCAGTCGGCCAGCCCCACCAGGGCTCCGACGTCGCCCCCAAACCCAAAGCCATCCCGCCGTCCTCGCGCAATACAGCGCCCGAAGCATCCCCCGAGCCACGCATCAAAACCGCCCCAGCCCCGGCCCCCAGCCCCGAACCACGCATCAAATCCGCCCCCGCCCCCGAGCCACGCAAATCCACTATCCCGCTCCCTGAAACCCGCCAACCCGTCGCCGCGCCCCCCGCACGCTCCGCAGCACCTGCACCTTCAGCCGGCGCAGACGCCGATGAACCCATCGTCCCGCCACGCAACGTCCGCGCCATCGCCCCGGAGCGCGTCAAAGTCTCCCCGCCCCCCAGCGCCCCAAGCCCCCGCAGCGACAGCCGAGGCGGCAGCGACTCCCACGGCCCCAACCGCGACTCCGGCTCCAGCCGCGACAGCGGTCACGACAGCAGCGGCAAAGGCGACAGTAAGGGCCGCTGACCTTCCCACGCCCCGGCTCCCCGAATGTATCCGCGCACAAACGCGGCAAGCGCACTGCGCTGAGAACTAAAAAAAGAAAAAAGCGCTCCGCCGGGCTTTTACCAGCACTTACATCGCCTGCCCCGCGTTCGGCGACGCGATCGCGCGCACCGGCCTGTCGCCGGTACCCCCGGTGGGGGTACTTTTTCACAACCTCCTTTGCCGCTCCCATGCGCGCCGCCATCGTCCCCATCCACTGAGCCGCCTCGTGTCGAGGCGGTTCAAATCCGTGCCTCGATGGCGAGGATTTGATTGTCTTTTGTCCGTTCCGCGAACCGCGTTGGGGGTGGAGGCGGCGGCGGCGGCGGGGTGTTGCGCTTCAGAATTGAATCCGCCGTCCCCTTTTCCGTCCCGAATCAAACGCCGCAACGCGGATTCGAAGTGGAGCGTCGTGCTAAACCAGCACGCCGCGGACGATTTCGCCGTGGACGTTGGTCAGGCGGCGTTGGATGCCGTTGTGGTAGTAGGTCAGGCGCTGATGATCCAGGCCCAGCAGATGCAGAATCGTGGCGTGGAAGTCGGGGATGGTGACGGGATTCTCGACGGTGTAGTAGCCCACATCGTCACTGGCACCGTAGCCGATGCCGCGTTTGACGCCGGCACCGGCGAGGAAGCAGGTGAAAGCCTTGGGGTGATGGTCACGTCCGGTGGAGTTGATGCCCTGGGTGGCGGGGCCTCGGCCGAATTCGGTGGCGAAGACGAAGAGTGTGTCGTCGAGCATGCCGCGTGCCTTGAGGTCGGCGATCAAAGCGGCGGCGGGTTTGTCGGTCGAGAGGGCCATTTGGGTATGGTTTTCGACGATGTTTTCATGGCCGTCCCAGTTGATGCGGGGCGACCCGAACGCGCCGCCGCTCCAGATCTGGACAAACCGCACGCCGCGCTCCAGCAGCCGGCGCGCGACCAGACAGTTGCGTCCGATGCCCGCGGTCTCGGGCCGGTCCATGCCGTACATCGCCAGCGTCGCTTGGGATTCACCGGTGATGTCCATGACGCCCGGGACGCTGAGCTGCATCCGCGCGGCCAGTTCATAGGCGTGGATGCGTGCGGTCAGGGCGGTGTCGCCGGGATCGGACTGTGCGAACTGCTGATTCATGCTGCGCAGGAATTGCATGGCGGCTTGGCGCCGTGCGGGGGGCACGTCGGCGGGTGTGACGAGGTCGGCAATCGGCTCGGCGCCGGCGGCGGTGTTGAACGGGACGCCCTGGTGGTTGGCCGGGAGAAAACCGGCGGTCCAGTTGATCGATCCACCCGCGGGCTTGCCGCGCGGGTCGGGCAGGACGACAAAGGAGGGCAGATCGTCGCACTCGCTGCCCAGACCATAGCTCAGCCACGAACCCATGCAGGGGAACCCGTTGAGGGTGAAGCCGGTGTTCATCTGGAAGATGGCGGGTGTGTGGTTGTTGGAGTCGGCGTTCATGGAACGGATGATCGCCAGTTCATCGGCGACACCCGCGATGTTGGGCAGCAGGTCGCTGACCCATTGTCCGCTTTGGCCCCGCTGGGCGAACTTGAAGGGGCTCTTCATGAGCAAACCGGGTTGGCCGAAGAAGCCCTGGTTTTCGTGGTTGCCCTCGTGCTTCTTGCCGTGGAGGCGTTCGAGCGCGGGTTTGTAGTCGAAGGTTTCGAGATGGCTGACGCCGCCGCCGCAGAAGACCTGGACGATGCGTTTGGCGCGAGGGGCGTAGTGGGGGGCGATCGGGGCGCCCATGAGGGTCTGCGGGGATTGTTGGGCGATCGCATCGCGTCCGAGCATCCAGGCCAGGGCGATCCCGCCCAAGCCGCCGCCGGTGCGCCAGAGCATGTGGCGGCGTGAGAGCTCATCGCCGGTGTTCTGGGCCAGGTTTTTTTCAGCGGACATAGAGGAACTCCGAGCTGTTGAACAGGATCCAGCACAATTCGGCCAGCCCGTTCTCTCTGGCGAACTGTGTGGCGTTGCCGCGCTCCTCGCCGGTGACGGGCCGGCCCAGCGAAAGCTGATACGCGCGATCCACGGCGGAGTCGAGTTCCGCAGCCTTGCCGACGTCGGCTTGGGCACGCTCGGCCAGCGCGGCGGCCTGGCGGCGGACGAATGGATCGTTCATCAGCGCCAGCGCCTGGAGGGGCGTGATGGTGGCGCGGCGTACGGGGGTCTTGACCGAAGGGTCGGGGCAGTCGAGCGTGTCGAGCAACGGGCTCTTGCCGGAATTGACGTTCACGCGGTAGATCGTGCGCCGGTTGAATTCCGCGCCGATCGGATCGGTGGGGCGGTAGAAGCTGGAGCCGAACGTGGTGATCGTCATCGGCTTGAAGCTCGGCCCGCCGACGGCCAGGTTGATCTGCCCGCTGGCGGCAAGCATGGCATCGCGGACGGCCTCGGCTTCGAGACGGCGAGGCGGGTAACGCCAGAGCAGTGCGTCATCGGCATCGATCTCGCTGGCGGCAGAGTTGGGCGTGGCAGCCTGGCGGTAGGTGCTGGAGTTGACGATGAGCCGCTGCACATGCTTGAGCGACCAGCCGCTCTGCACGAGCTCGGACGCGAGCCAGTCGAGCAACTGTGGGTGGGAGGGGCGTGTGCCGTTGAAGCCGAAGTCGTTGGGCGTGGCGACGATGCCCCGCCCGAAGTGGTAATGCCAGAGGCGATTGACGATGACGCGTGCGGGAAGCGGGTTTTGCGGGTCGGTGATCCATTTGGCCAAGGCGATGCGTCGCTGGGCTTCGGGGGCTTCGGGGGCGAGGTTGAACTCGGGGCTGAGCTGCGTCACCGCCGACAGGGCGCCGGGGGCCACGACGTCGGCGGGCGAGCCCGGGTCGCCTCGGAGCAGGACATGGGTCGGAGGCGGCTGCACGCGGACGCCGACGTAGCTTGTGAAGTTGGACGGAGCCGCGATCGTCCGCTGCTGCATCGCATCGATTTGCTTGCGCAGGTCCAGCCGCTCGGCACGCTGCTGGTCGCTCATGACCGCCAGCATCTGCTCTTCGCTGACGCCGAGCCCCGCCGCCGCGAAAGATGCCGCGATTTCCGCATCACTCAGCGCCCGGTCATAGAGCGCCGCCCTGGCGATCTCGCCCTTGAGTGTTGAGCCGCCGCCGCCGGTGTGTCGCTTGCCAAAGAGCACGTGGGCTGCGCCGGCTTTGTAGGTCTGTAGCCCGACATTCGGTTTGTAAGGCGTGCCGAGGACCTTGCCGTTGCGGTAGAAGGTGATCGTGCCGTCGGTGCGGTAGGTAATCGCCACATGCACCAACTCGCCGGGCCCCGCCGTCTCCGCCGTCGCGCTCAGGCTCACTGTCCGCCGGAAATGATCGCTGCCGGCCATCCACATCCGGCGCTCGCGCTCGGCGAAGACGATCGAGTCGAACGTGGTGCCGCCGTTTTGTTCCAGCGTGATCACGCCGCCGCCGGACTGGTCGAGTGTCGGGAGCGAGACCCACGCTTCGAGCGTCTTTTCGGTGATGTCCTGCGTGATCGAGGGCGTGCCGACGAAGGCCGCGTTGCCGCCGAGCTTCAACATGCCGCCCTCGGTCCGCGCCCCGCCCTCGGCGACGCCGTGCAGCCCGCCCGCGAGGTCGCGCAGCCCCGCATCAAATGACCATCGCGCCAGGGGCTTAGGCGCCGCGGCGATGAGCTGCGCCTTCGCCGCGCCACCGCCTCGCTTGGCCGCCTCGCCCCGCGCCGCTGATTCAATCTCGCCCAGACGCTTGCCGAGTGATGCGAGTTTCGCGGCACGTTCCGCCGCAGCTTTCTCGGTCACCGCGTCGCGGTTCTCAATGTTCCGCTCGCCGTGCTTGACGCCCTCGAACACGCTCTTGATGCGGTAATAATCCGTCGCGGGGATCGGATCAAACTTGTGGTCGTGGCACCGGGCACAGTTGAGCGTGACGCCCAGAAACGACTGGCCCACCACGCTCAGCAAATCCTCCAACTCCTCCTCACGCGTCCGCAACCGCTGCATCTCATTGGCCTGCGAACTGCCCGCCTGGTCCCAAGGCCCGCACACCAGCAGCCCCGCCGCCACGATCCCGTCCGCCGTCACCGGCGCGATCACATCCCCGGCGATCTGTTCACGCACAAAACGGTCATACGGCATATCACTGTTGAATGCCTTGACCACATAATCGCGGTAATGCCACGCATTGGGACGCAGGTGGTCGTACTCGAAGCCCTGGCTCTCGGTGTACCGCGCCACGTCGAGCCAGTGCCGCGCCCATCGCTCGCCATAGTGTGGTGAATCCAGAAGCCGATCCACCAGTTTCTCATACGCCTTCGGGTCCGGGTCGGCGACGAATGACTCGATCTCTTCGGGCGACGGTGGAAGACCCGTCAATCCGAAATAGACGCGCCGCGCCAGCGTCCGCCGGTCCGCCGCCGCCGCGTGCGTCAAGCCACGCGATTCGAGGGTTCCCAAGATGAACCGATCAATCTCGCCGTTGCACCACTTTGCATCCTTCACCGCCGCCGGCTCCGCGCGCCGCACGGGTTGGAATGCCCACCAGTCCCGCCCCGCGTGCTCCTTGGTCGTCACCGCAAAACGATCCGCCTTGCCTATCCCCGTCTTGCTCACATCCACCGGCGGCTCGGCTGCGAGCATCCCAGTTACGATGACCGCCAGCCCCAGCGCCGCCACCACGCCGTGCAGCCCGCGCCGCCCGCCGTTCCTTTTTCGCTTAGCGACGCCACGGCTCATTGCCAGAGACTCCGTGTGCCAAGGGGTTTCATGCCGCCGACTCATCAACAACCGGCCGTATCGTCAAACTTCTTTTTGCGCAGGATTGTAGCTGTTTTTCGGGAGGAGACCCACTTCACGCTCCGGCCGCTCGATCACCACGTCCGTTTCTCCGCCACCCCGCGGCGTGTTGCGCTTCAGAATCGAATCCGCCTGATGCGCTCGCGATCTCACCTGCCGGCTTCCGCCACGTTTACGGTGCGGATCCTGATGTCTTTGAATTGTTCGCTTGCTTCGGAATCGCTGCCGCGGGTGTCCTTGCCGCTGCTCCACAAAAGCGTCGTGGTGCCGTCCGCGTGCCGGATGCGCAGGTTATCAAGATAGATTTTGTACGTGCCTGCCTTGCCCCCTCTGAAGACGATGCCGTGTCGCGGGACAATGCCCGGCGCGTTGCTGCAAAGCCCGATGATTCGATGTTCCCAATCCCCCGGACCGCCCTTGGGTTCCGGGCCCGAGGCCTGCTCGCGGCCGAATTGGTCGAATCCCTCGCCGCGCTTGAAGTCGAGCGTGATCGCCTTGATGTCGTTGCCTTTGAACGGTGAGTAATAGAAGCCATGGCGCAGGCTGCCCGGTGCAACAGCCACGTCGTATTCGATGTAATCCGTGGCGAGCACGTTTCCGTCAAACCTGGCGAACGGGACAACGAGCATGTCCTTGGGTTTCGCGTTTTCCGCCACGGTCGCGGTGATCTCGAGCACGTCGCCCTCGGGTGCCGGCTTGGCGTCCAGTCTCGCCGGCGCAGGCATGTGGGTGAGGGCGGCGCCCAGCGACTCGACCCACGCGTTCATCTTGGTTTTCAGTGACTGCACGACTTCGGGATGCGCGGCCGCCACGTCGCTGGTTTCGCCGATGTCAGTTCGGATATCGTAAAGCTCGACATGGTCGCAGAAGCGGTGCATGCGCCACTCTGCCGTGCGGATGGCGTCTTCGTTGTGCCACGACCAGTAATAGCTATCAACCGGGCTTGGCGAGTTGTCGTGGATTGCGGGCCAGATGTTCTTGCCGTCCAACGGCCGCGTTTCGGGCATCTTCAGATCGGCCATGGCCAGGAGCGTCGGGAACATGTCCAGTGCGCCGCAGAGTCCGTCCCACGCCCGCCCGCCGGTCAGGCCGCCCTTGGGCCAGCGCACCACGGTCGGCAGGTGGGTGCCGCCTTCGAAGATCGTGTGCTTGCCGCCCCGGAACGGCAGATTGCTCCCGTTGCGCGTCGCGCCGTTGTCGCTGGTGAAAACAACGATGGTGTTGTCGCCCAGGCCAAGCCGGTCCAATTCCGTCAGAATCGACGCGATGTTCTTGTCCATGGCCTGCACCATGGCGCTGTACGTCCGCGTGGTTTTGTCGGTCACCTTGGCGTCCACGGCTTCCAGATCGGAATCTTTGGCCTGCAGCGGCTCATGCACGATATGAAAGGGCACGTAGCAAAAAAACGGCTTCTCCTTGTTGGCCCGGATGAATTCGATGGCGTGCTGAGTGATTAGATCATCCGTGTAGCCGGTATCCTTCGGACGGAATTCGAGGTTGTGCCACCAGCTGACCGGCCCCGTTCCCTTGACGGTGCGCCGCGTGAAGTAATCCGCGCCACCCCCGTAATAGACCCACGCCTCATCGAAACCGTGCGCGTTGGCGCCGAGGCCGCCTTTTTCTTTCTTGTTGGGGCGGACCTCCGCCACGGCGGCCCGGAATTCCGGCGTGTCGGGATCGGTGCCGTTGTGCCACTTGCCGAAGACGCCGGTGGTGTAGCCGTGAGCCTTGAAGCCCTCGGCGATCGTGGCTTCCTCCTTGGCCAGTTCGCCGCCGGTTTCCGGTCCCGTGCCGACGCGAAATGGATGCCGACCGGTCAGCAGCATGGCACGAGTGGGCGAACAGACGCACCAGCCCATGAAATTTCGCAACTCGACGCCTTCCTTGAAAAGACGATCAATCGTCGGCGTCGGGATGCTGCCGCCCGGATGCACGCTGACGTCGCTCCAGCCGAGATCATCGGCCAGCAGGTAAACCACGTTGGGCGGCGCTGCATCGAGGCGCGGAGCGAGCAGCAGCAGTGCGAGCAGAGTGATGAGGGTGTTTTTCATGATCAGACAGTCGGGGAAAAGGGGTTGGGAAGGCTGTTCGATTCCCGGTGGTCGAGGCTGTGGCCGTATCGGTGCGTGGCGTGTGCCTCCAATTCAAAGGCTAGCCACCCCCGAGTTTCCGCCCGCAGCATAACGCCCGCGATGTTCCGCGCAAATCCCACGGAGAACCGCGGGCGTTCTCATTCTCATATTCTTGAGAATATGAGAATGAGAACGGCATGGATCGGCGGCGAGACCCCGCGCCATTCACGGGAGGCGGGGACGTGGGGGCGTAGTTTCGAGGCTCGCCACGGCCCGCGCGGATCGATTACGCCGGGATCACGAAGGGGCGGGAAGTTTCTGTGAAACCTCGCCACACTACCCGCCTCCACTTACACTCTTCTCTGCGGCAGGAATCGAATTTCCTATCATTCGTTGCCGCGCCGGGCAAACGACTCGTGATGCCCGCGCCCACACAGGAGAGCGCGCGATGAACGGCGACAGGTGGACATTTGCAGCCATAGCGCTCGCGGGGCTCTTGTCCCTGCTGGCGGCCAGGCCGTCGGTGGGCGGCGAAGACCTCGCTGTTGGACCCTCCGCGCAGACCCCATCGTCCGATGCCGCGGTCTTTTCGCACGCGACGATACCGCCCATCGATGTGGCCAGCGATGGACACGTGTCGACGGTGAAGAACGGCGTGAAATTCGATGTGTACTTCGACAAGGGCCCCAAGACCAGCGCGGCCATTTACGCCATCAACACCGGCCGCAAGCAGATCGTTCTGACCCCCGGGCAGCACAAGGCGATTCTGGAAGACCTGATCCGCAGAAGATTCACGGTCATCGTGGCGGATTTCCGGGACAAAAAGCTCGCGGGACCGGACCTGGAGAAGTACGTGGTGCAGCTCACCGCCGATGCACGCGAAGCGGCCGATGGGGTTCTGCATCCCACAGGATTGCTGCGTCCGCCGCTGGCCCCGCGCGTCCCGCCGGCATCGAGCAGGACCGACACCTTTGCCAACGACTATTTCACGCTGATGCCGGGCTTCACGGTCGAACGCGACGTGACGTGGTTCCGCTACGGCGATATTCCCGCGGCGTACCGGAAGGAAATCGCCCGGCAGCTCGACAAGCCGTTCAACGAAGCGGACGCCGGCAGGTCCAACACGTACGACATCATCCACCCGGTTTACGGTCCCGCGGTCGGGGTCCTGACGAATTACGCTTCGGATGAGAAAGGGCGGGAGAATTATTATCCCCTGGAAAACAGGTATCTGGTCCAGGCCTTTGCGCTGAAGAACCTGGCGATCGTCCACCAGCAGTATTTCAATGATCCGGTCGGGGGCTACCCCAAGGGTTACGAATATTACGGCGATCAGTTTGCGGTCAGCTTCATCCGGCACCTCAAGGGCCATGCGGAGCAATATCACATTGATCCGCAGAGAATCTGCTGCTTCGGACACAGCAAAGGCAGCGAGGTGCCCGGCATGCTCGTCAACAAGCTCAGGGCCACGCCACGCTTCCTGTTTGGCAAAGCCGACTTCAAGAAGATCAGCCTCGGTGAAACGGACAAGACCATACCGTCTCCCTACGGCAACCTGTCCACGGAGATTGCCTGCGCGATCCTCGGCGCGGGCGTCGCCAACAACGAAATGTTCAGCGACAAGATGATGCCGTGGGACAACGAGCCGGTCAGGAACATTTCCCCGTTCTTCGTCTTCGCCGACCAGCGCGAGCTCACGCGAAAGCGGACACAGGATCTCGTGGCCAAGGCCAAGTCACACGGCGTGATCGTGGAGACGGCGGAGCTGAACTCGCACACATGGCCATTCGGTGACGTCTACGACCAGGCCTCGGCCTTCGCAGACCGGATGCTTCAGCTCGACTATTAACAACCCGATGTCCGCAAAACGAGAAAAGGGGTCGGCAAGCGGTGGAATGCTTTTGTTTTGGCCGGCGGCGTCGGACAAAATGTCTTGGGACCTCGCTCTTCCCGTGCGAGCCTTTCTTCCTCTCGCCTCTCAATTCACGGCTTGGTCTGTTCATTTTCATACACGAAGGCCGGGCGGGAGAGCACGCCTTTTGAAAGCTCGCCGTAGTGGTCGGACCGCCAATAGTTCTTGAGATCGGCGGCGGTGATGAGTTGGAGCCCCGGGGATGCGACGGCCGGATTGCAGAGGATGTAGAGGTTCTCCGCCGCGATGTAGCCGCAGACGTTGAGGGTGTGACCCGCGCTGCCGCCGGGATATTGCGGGCCGATGTATTTGAAGTCCACGACCACGGGCCGCCCCGCGTCGAGCTCGCGCTTCAGCATCGCGGTGGCCTGGTCAAAGCCCGCGTCGTCGGGGGTGAAGGTGACGAGTTTCCAGTTTTGCCCGATCTTTTTCGATGCGTTGAGCAGGTCGCCCCAATCCGTGCCGGTGCCCAGCGGCGATGATGGGCAGAGGCGTTTGAAATCCCAGCCGCCGATCTTGCTGCCCTGGAAGCGAGCGAACGTGGCGCAGGCCGTGGAGCCGCAGTTGTTGTAGCCCTGGTAAATGTGCGGCATCGGCACGAAGGCAAACTTCCCCGGCTCGCCCTTGCCTTGCCGGTAGGGGATGAGTTTCAAAAGGTCGGCCCCCTCCTGCGCCGAAGCGTTGTCCGAAGGCTGCGCGGGATGGCCGGTGGGACCCGTGGGCAGAAGCTTCGATGCCCTGGTCCAGCTTGCCCTGGCGGCATCGAGATCACCGTCTTGAAACTGCAATTCGCCCAGCACCACAAGGCCGGAGGGGTTGTTCAGCTCTGCAGCGCGTTTGGCGAGGCTGCGTGCCTGCGCGGGATCGGGCGCGGTTCCCTCGCCGGACAGATACGCCATTGCCGCTGTCGCCGCCGCACGGCCGTGTCCCCGCGCCGCCGCCTTCTTCCACCAGTCCAGCGCCTTGGGGACGTCCTGCTCGGTGCCCTGCGCGCCGAAGTAGCATTGGCCGAGATTGAAAGCGGCCTGCGCTGAATCCATCGCCGCCGCCTTGAAATATCCCAGCGCGATCTGCGGGTTGCCGGTGATCATGCTGCCGCGGAGATATGCGGCGCCGACAAAATCCATCGCGTCCGCGTTGCCGCTGTCCGCCGCCCGGTGCGCCCACCGCATCGCCTCGGCATCGTCCTTGGCAATCCCTTTGCCGTCGCGCAGGCGAAGGGCCAAATCCAACTGGGCCTTGTCATCCCCGCCGCTGGCGCGGCTGCGCAGCGCCTCCAACTCGGACTCGGCGGCGATTGACAAGGTGGACACGCTCATGAGTGACACGGTGAGGATGACAGTGGAAAGCACCCGCATCAGGGCACCTTTCGGTGATTGGATTTCTCGGTGATTGGATTTCCGATTATTTTAGGTCTTTGCCGGCAAAACCGCCATTTCGGTTGATAGTCCCTCCGGTGAAGTCGCCCGACTTTGGCCAGCGGCGGCCCGGCTGTGGTTGTTGCTGGCCTTTGCGCAGCCGTTTCTGGTGGGAAGCCGATCACTTTTCCCGTCCCGGAATTGAATCCGTCGCCCCTTTGGGTTCGGGCGATGGCGCCGCGAGCACGGGAATGTCGAGCACCTGCTTTTGCGCCAGCAGGCGATCACGCAGCGCGGGATAAGGGAGCTTCTGCACGGTCACATTTTCTTTGGCTGCGAGTGCGGCGGCGACCCCCGCGCTCTGGCCGAGCATCATCCAGGTCGGCTCGACCCGGATGGAACAGATCGCCACGTGCGTGCAGGAAAGCGCGACCGGCACGAGCAGGTTTTCACATTCGGCGGCCGGCGGCACGATGCTGCGATACGGGACCTGATAGACATAGCCGTGCCCCCGGCCCGGCATCCGGACCGGCCTGATGGTGCCTTCATTGATCACGCCGTCCTTCATCGCGACGCGCTGGCAGTCGTGCGAGTCGATGGGAAAGGAGGAGACGGCGACGGGATCCTCCTTCTGCGGATTCTCCTGGATGTCTTTCTGGCTGAGGACATACAGGCCCTTCATGCGGCGGCCTTCACGGACGTAGAGCTGCGGGGACCAGTGGTCGTAGCCGGCAAATTCGTCGCGGCAGAGGCCCAGTGCCGCGTGCTGCTTCCGCAGCGCCGCGGGCACGGCCGGGTCGGTGCAGAAAAAATGATACAGCTCCAGTGTGTACTGCTTGTGCGCTTCCCAGATCTTGGCCCGGCCCGCCTGATCGGCCTCGCACCAGCCGGCCGATGCGCCGACGAGGCCCATCGAGAATTGCTTGGCGATGCCGTTGTTGGCGTCAAACTTGTCACCCGGGAGCGGATATAAATCCCACATCGGGACGGCCGACCCTTTGGCGAGATAGCGGCGGATGACCTCGAAACGCGCCGGGTCGTAGTGTGCCGGTGCGGGGAACGGCACGCGGTTGGCCGGGTCTTTCGTGAGACAGAGTCGGAAGCAGTACACCATGACATTCCTGTCGCCGGCGTCCTCGGGGCCGGCGTCGTCCGTGGTGATGAGCGGCAGGAGCTTGCCCGCTTCATCACGTCCCGACACGGGCATCAGCGGCTTCGGGTATTGCTTGCCCGCCAGCGATTCACCGAACTGCTTGCGCCCTTCGCGACCGATGGTCCACGAGACACCCGCCGCCGCCATGAGATCGCCCTCGTAGCTGGCATCGATGAAGACCTTCGCGGTGAAATCCCCGTCGCTTGTCCGCAGCCGCGTGATGCGTGCGCCATCCTTCACGACCGACTTGAGCCATCGCCCGGTCAGCACCTGCACCCCGGATTCATCGAGCATCTGTCTGGTGACCCGCATGGCGACGCCCGGCTCGTAGGTCCAGTGCGCCTGATCCTTCTGGCTGACCTTGTAGGGCAGCTTGATCCCCCGCGACGCGTAGTCCGCTTCGATGCGGCGGTGCCATTCATCAAAGAGACCCATCTCCGCGGCGCGAAGCGTCTGATTCGAGTCGCTGAAACAAAGCCCGCCCGTGTTCACGCCGCCGACATGATCGGTCGGCTCCAGCAGGATCACGGAGGCGCCTTCGCGGGCCGCCGCGATGGCCGCACAGAAACCGCCCGGCGTCGAGCCGTAAACAATGACATCGGCTTCGCCGGCGTGCAGCGCCGCCAGCGGCGCCAGCAGCAGGGCAGCCAGGAAGTGGAGCGCGTGTTTCATGGATGTTCCCCTCGCTTTCATCGGATGCCTCGAAGGGAAGCAATCGAGTTGGAGGTCTGATTCGATTTCCATTTCGTGTGATGAATTGTACGTCTCGCCCGCGCGACGCAAAAGACAATCGAACCCTCGCCGTCGAGGCTCGGGTTCGAACCGCCTCGACACGAGGCGGCTCTGAATAGGAAGCCGAAAAAAATTCACCCCAGCTTCCTTCCGCGCCGGGTGCCACGCATCGTGGCCGCGCAGGCCGATGTGTGAATGGGCGCGTGGTCGGAGAAGGTGCGGGGATCATCGAAACGGGTCGATGTTGGAGCATGAGACACGCACGCACATTTCACCGCCGGGGTTCGGTTCACGGGTCAGGGGCGAAGCACAAATCGGCCTAGAGCGGCCACGATTTGTGGCACCCGGCTCATGATGGAACCACGTAATCCGCAAGGTCCGATGCGTGGAAAAATCCTGTGCCGATGTTGGACGGGTAGTCGTTGTTGATCACCACATATCCGTCGCAGAGTTCTGCGATAGCGATGACTATGTGCTTCATGAAGGCCATTTCGTGTTTATGCCTCCCCGGATACGACGACACCTCGAAATAAACTCCACATCGAGACCATGCCTCGAACACTTGATCGTTTTCGAGGTAGTCCAGATTGCTACCACAATCGTCAATGAAAAGTTTTCGATTGAGAGGTTCTTCTCCCGTATCGAGTCGGTTTGCATGCACCCAAAGCGAAAGCGTTACGGGTTGTGCAAACTCGAAGGCGTAAAAGCTGCATCCGTTAATATCTTCTTTTTGCACTTCAATTGGCTGCGATGCTGCAACGGCTAATCGGACATTGGATACAGTCAGTCCCGGTGTATTGCCGACAAGCTCTTTGATCCAAGGCGTCTTCAGATGTGCCGCCAATTTCGTCGCCAATTCACCCCATGTGAATGTGCGTGGCAAAGTAGGAATGACTCGCAGGTCGTAGCTCATGATTCATTGCTCGTCACGTGAGCTTCCGCCCGCGCCAGGTTTGCGGCGTCCACGCGCCGGTTTTCCAGCGGTCTTTGGTCGTGTACTCGCGCGCGGTGAGTTGGTCGGGGGTCAGCTCGAAGTAGAATAAGCTCTGCGTGTCGGAGTTGAAGTGGCTGGAGTTGTCCACGTTGAAGACGTCGAGGCCGGTGGGGGATTTGGTGGTGTGGCCGTCCCAGCGGAAGACGTTGCGCGCGTGCGTGTGGCCGTAGAGGATCGCGGCGATGTTGTAGTTTTGGATGAGCTCGTGATAGGCGTGGACATCGCAGGGGTTCCACTCTTTTTGGAGGTTCGCGGGGTCGGTGGGGTTCGCGGCCCCGGTGTAGCGGGCGAGGTCGATGTGATGCGTGAGGACGACGGGCATCTTGCTCTGGCCGACGTTTTTCTGCAGGTCGGCTTCGAGGAACGCGAGGCTTTCGAGCGGGTCGTAGCGGCGGGGCTGGGTCGATTCCTTGGTCTGGCCGACGACGATGCCGAGGTTGATGAAACGGGCCGGGCCCCAAGTTCCAGGCGTAGTGCAGGCCGTTGAGGGAGATGTGATCGACGCCGGGGCGGAGTTTGTTGCGTGCGACGATGGCATCGTGGACCAGGCCGGTGCCGCGCGGGGCGTCGTGGTTGCCGTGGACTTCGTAGACGGGGAGTTTGAGTTTGCCGTCGCTGCCGGTCAGGCCGAGGTCAGCGGCGCACGCAGCCCACTCGGTTTTCTGCATGGCTTCGTGGACGGAGCCGGATTTGTCGCCGGAGTCGATGAGATCACCGGCGTGGATCAGGCCGCGCGGGATCTCGACGGACCCGCCGCCGGCGGCGTCGGGGATGGAGGAGCCGGGTAGACGGTTGAGTGTGTCGATCAGGCCTGTGGTGACGAGAGCGGACGCGGCGTCGAGCTTCGTCGGCTCATCGTGCTCGGCGAGGTAGTGCGTGTCACCGACGTGGAAGAACGCGACGGGCTTTTCGGTCGGCGTCGCGGCCCAGGCGCGCGAGGCGATCCAAGTGGCGGCTGTGCCGGCGAGGAACGCGCGACGGTCGATGCGAATCTCGCGGGGCATGGGCGGGCTCCGGGTGGTTGGAAGCATCCGATGATACACCAGCGCAACGCGGCGGGGCGAGGATTTTCCGGCCCCCTCTCCCTCCCAGGGAGAGGGCTGGGGTGAGGGTTGAAACATAGGGACTCATCGTGCGCCTCTCGCTGGCGCACATTGCAAGTCTTCGCGTCTCACCCTCACCCGGCTCGCGGACTCGCCGACCTCTCCCTGGGAGGGAGAGGTGGATTCGGACGGCGACGGATCCGCGATGTGCTTTGAGGGATTGGGCGGAGTCGTGTACGTTGAGTCGATGAGCGACTCTTTGAAGATATTCTGCGGGGCGAAGGTGAACCTGGCGCTGTCGATCGGCGGGCCGCGGGCCGGGGATGGGTATCACCCGATTTGTTCTTGGATGGTACGGGTGAGTTTGGGGGATGATTTGACGTTGGAACGCATTGGGGGAAACACGGCCCAAGGGCCGTCGCTAAACGGGAGCGAATACTCGATCGACTGGGCGGCGGACGCGCCGGTGAAGTCGGACATTGATTGGCCGGTGGAGAAGGATTTGATCGTCAAGGCGCATCGGCTCGTCGAAGCGCGTGTCGGTCGGGCGCTGCCGGTGAAGGCGGTTTTGCGGAAGCGTGCGCCGGTGGGGGCGGGGATGGGCGGGGGGTCGAGCGACGGGGCGGGGATGCTGCGCGGATTGAATGAGCTTTTCGATTTGAAATTGTCGCGCGAGGCGATGGTGGAGATGGCGGCGAAGCTGGGGAGCGATGTCGCGTTTTTTCTCGGCGGCGGGTCGGGGGTGATTTCTGGCGTCGGTGAGAAAATAGATGAAGCGCCGCTGAGTGCGCCGATTTATTTGGCGATGATTCTGCCGGAGCTGCACTGCAATACGAGGGCGGTTTATTTGAAGTTTGATGAGATGGGCGGCAAGTCGGCGACGGTCGATGAGCGGCGGGTGTGGAATGTCGTGAAAAAAGGCAGCCCTCACCCCAGCCCTCTCCCGGGGGGAGAGGGGGCGGAGAGCCTGTTCAACGATTTGACGGAGGCGGCATTCGGCGTCGAGCCGCGGCTGCGGGAACTGCACGCACGCTGCGCGGCAGCGGCGGGGCGGAAGGTGCATGTGACGGGCAGCGGGGCGGCGATGTTTGTGGTTTGCGGCAGTGAAGCGGAGGCGCGGGAGACGGCGAAAAAGATTTTTAGTGTGACGGGAACGAAGTGTTTGAGTGCGCGGTCGGTGTGAAAAAATCGAGGCAATTCCTAGGCACTAAAGTGCCCAGGCCTCGCGCTCTCAAGACAAGATCAATCAATCGGGCGCATCGAGACGCGGTTGTGTTTTTCGGCGGAGCGGTATTTGAGTTCTTGGGACTTCATCGTCACGTAGTGGCCCGGGGGGACGGATTTCGTCAGGAAGACGGAGCCGCCGATGATGCAGTTTTTGGCGACGACGGTGTTGCCGCCGAGGATGGTGGCGTTGGCGTAGATGGTCACGTGGTCTTCGAGTGTGGGGTGGCGTTTGGTGCCGCGGATGAGTCGGCCGGCCTCGTCGCGTTGGAAGGACATCGCGCCGAGCGTGACGCCTTGGTAAATCTTGCAGTGGTTTCCGATGTCGGTGGTTTCGCCGATGACGACGCCGGTGCCGTGGTCGATGAAGAAGGAGTGGCCAATGTTGGCGCCGGGGTGGATGTCGACGCCGGTTTCGTTGTGGGTGTACTCGGACATCACGCGCGCGAGGATCGGGGCGCCGAGCTGGTGGAGGAGATGGGCGATGCGATGGGTGAAGATGGCATCGACGCCGGGGTAGCAGAAGATGGTTTCATCGGTGTGACGCGCGGCGGGGTCGCCATCGTAGGCGGCCTGGATGTCGAGCGCGAGGAGGTGACGGAGAGCGGGGATTTGGGAGAGGAATTGGTCGGTGATTTGGGGGGACGAGGAGGGGGAGGGAGTTTCAAGTTTCAGAGTTTTAAGTTTCAAGTTGGGGGAGGGAGAACCTGAAACCTGAAACTTGGAACTTGAAACTTCTTTGATGCGCGCCTGGTAGTGCAGCGCATCGGCGATGAGCTGTTCCATGGTTTCGCGGATTTCGGCGAGGCGGCGGAGGACGTGATCGGGGGCGGTTTGCCAGGTGAGGGGCTGCTTGGCGGTGAAGAAGCCGGGGAAGATGAGATCGCGGAGGAGCTCGAGGAGCTCGATGGTTCGAGCGCGGCTGGGCATGGGGCCACCGTCGATGTGGGCGAGGCGGGGCTCTTCGCGGTAGCTGGCGAGGATGGAGTCCGCGAGGTGCTCGAGGGTGGGACGGTTTGATTGGGGAGATTTTTTGGTCACGGGAAGATGATAACGCGGGGAGGAGGGGAGGGGGAAAAGGCAGCCCTCACCCCGGCCCTCTCCCGGGGGGAGAGGGAGCAGGAGGATGCAAAAACAAACGGCCCCGTCGTGAGACGGGGCCGCTGCGGGTTTGCGGTCGGCTGTGTGCGAGACGAGGGGAAGGAGTGGCTTGAACCCCAATGTTAGGTGGGTACGCTCGCAGCTGTCCCGGCCTTCCACTCGTAGGTGGCTTGACCATCGCAGCCAATGTTCGCGTTCCCTTGGGGTCCCTTAAGGTTCAAGCACATGATGCTTCCGCACGTTGGCTCTCGCAGGCAACCGGGACGCTTACCTGACGCCGATTATATCCGGGGGCGCGGCGCGATGGAAAGGGATTTGCGGCGCTTTGGCGGGCGGGTGTGCCAATCATCAAAGTTCACGCTTGACGGCATTTATCCAGCGCGGTACAAGTCGGGTCGCGACTGTCTAAAGGGGCAACCATCTCATGGTCAAAAACCTGCTCACACCGTGCCTGCTCGCTGCGCTGCTGCTCTTGGCGGCGTGCCAGAAGGAAAAGACGTCGAGCCTCGACGAACCGCTGCCCCTGCCCGAGCCCGCGGCGTCCGACAAGCCCGGTCTGGCCGACAAGCTGTGGCCCGGCAACTGGTTCAAGGACTCCGAGCCCGACAAGGTGACGGCGCACAGCGTTCTGAGTGACATGTCGCCGGAGCTGGTGACGCGCGGCGAGACGGCCGGCGAACGCGATATTCTGTTCCACCGCGTTGTCGATGAGAACACCGCGCAGATCCACACGGATCTGAGCCGCATGTTCTTCTTTGAACGCCCATCGCGGCTGTCGCTCTACCCGACTCCGTGATTCAAAGGAATCTTCGCACTCACGACCTCCCGCTTTCGGGAGGTTTTTTTATGCGCTCCGCCGCTTGCGGCTTCGCGATCTTGAATGATGGACACCTCGTTACAATCACCCGCCATGCCGCAACCGGTCAACGTCACATCTTCACGCGATCCGTCGCTGATGCGTCTGGTCACGTACAACATTTTGCACAGCGGGATGGGCCGTCTCGATCCGATCTATGAGACGCTGCTCTATCTCGCGGGGGATTTCGTCGGGCTTTGCGAGGTGCAGGATCCCCGGGCGGCGGCGTATCTGGCGGGGAAGCTGGGCATGGAGCACGCGGTGGCCGAGGCGAGCGATGGCAAGCATCATGTGGCGCTGCTCAGCCGTGTGCCGATCCAGCGGACGGTGAATCTCGGTGTGGCGGGGCGGGGGATCGAGCGCGGGGCGCTGGAGGTGATGGTGCGCACCGACGCGGGGCCGCTGCGGATTGTCGTGGTGCACCTGCCGTCGGGGATCGACCCGGCCTCCGAGAAGCGGCGGCTGGCGCAATTGAACCTGCTGCTGCCGCTGCTCGAAGCGGAGCGTGACACGCCGACCGCCATCCTCGGCGACTTCAACGCCGATTCGCCGCATCACCCGACGGACCTCGCGGCGATGTCCGCGCAACGTCGCCGATTGCTCGACGAATCCGGTGGAAAGCTGAGCTACGATGTCGTCGAGCGCATGCTCGCCGCCGGCTGGTCCGACGCCTACCAGATCAGCCACCGCGGCCAGCCGCAGCACACATTGACCACCGGATTCCCCGCCCAGCGGGTAGACTACATCTGGCTCGATCACGCACTGGTCGGCCGCCTGGCCCACGCGGGAATCGACAGCGGCGGGTTCTCACCCTACTGCTCCGACCACTTCCCGCTCTGGGCCGATCTCCGCAGCTCCGCAAAAGTCAAAGAGGCTTAGCATGACGCTCCTTTCTCGTAAGAGCCGAAGCGCCGCCGCGCTGGGCATGACCGCCGCGATCCTCTTCTTCGCCGCGCTCGATTGGGCCGATTCGCCGACGCTCCGGGCCGCCGATGAACCGCCAGCCGCTGCCGTCGATCCCGCGGACAAGCCCGCCGACCCCGCCGCGCCGCCGGCCCCCGTGACACGCGCGAATCCCGCAGTTCCCGCTCCCGCCGCGCCGACCAATCCATTAACCTCGGGCCGCGCCCCGCTCCGTCCCGGTTCCGCCGCCGCCGTTCTCTACTTCGACATTGATGCTCTCATCCGTGGCAAGCAATTCGGCGGGACCTTCAGCGACAACCTCTGGACGCTCAACCCGACCACGGGTCGCAAGCTCATCGCCGTGCCGCTGACCGTCCGCCGCGCGACGCAGGACACGACGCTCGACACGAACCTATTCAATGTGAGCAATTCGCAGTTCGTCGCCTGGTACATCCCCGCGACCGCCGATGCGCCCGCCGAGCCGCCGTTCCAGGCCGCGCCCGACAAGCCGGCGTACAAGACCACCGTCCCGCGCCTGACCCACGAAGCCTGGCTCACGGCCGATGGCAAGATCCACTGGAAGCTCAGCCGCACGCTCAACAACGCCAAGCTCACCACGACCGGTCAGCTCTACGCCCTGGCGCTCGACCGCAATTTGCTCGTGCGTCCCGAAGCCCCCAAGCCCGTGCCGCGTCCCGCATCGCAGCCCGTCGCCGAATTCAACCGTCTCCGCGCCGAGGCCACCGAAAATCACCGCAAGGCCATGGCCGCCTACACCTCGCTCAGCAAGGCCGCCAACGACCTGCCGCAGGAATTCACGCAGACCGCCCCCGCGCACATCTACGCTTTTTTCTACGCCAATTCCCAGGCGCAGTACACCTTCAGCGGCCCCGATCCGCTGCCCTGGCGCATCGCGGTCGATCAGCTCGATTTGGCACGCAAGCTCGCCGCCGGAAACACCGACCTAGCCGCCATGCGCACGCTCATGCCCGCATTCTTCAACGCACCCGATCCCTACTCCAAACGCATCGCCGCCATGATCCTCTCTTCCTGCGCCGGCGCGATCCCGCTCGATTCCCCCGAGCTCACCGACATCGCCGAAAAAATCCACACGGGCAGCGACCTGCCCGTCCGCACCGAGCTCGTCGCCTCGATGACGCAGCACCCGCAGTCGCCCATGATTCAGCGCCTGCTCACACGCAGCTTCAGCGACCCCGATCCGCAGATCGCACTCGCCGCCATGACCTCGATGGTCAAAGCCTCCGAAAAGCCCATCGTCACCATGCCGCTCGATCTGATGGTCACCACCGTCAACCGCATGCTCGCCGAGCCCGGCGACGCGAAGCTCGAACAGATCCTCGCCGCCCCGATCACCTTCAGCCGCCAGAGCCCGACGTCCGTCACCGTCCTCGGCCGCGACATCAAGTTCGACGCCGTCCCCGCCCCGCAGCAGGAAGCCGTCATCCGCTACGTCCTCGCCCAGGCACGCCGCGGCGATCCGCTCAACAACCGCTGGCTCGACAAAAATCTCCTCGGCTCCGAAAAGCCCGAGCTCGTCAAACGCACACTCAAGATCCTCGCCGAGGGCCCCGAAGCCCCGCCCGCGACCGCCGCCCCGCGCGCCCAGCGCGACGATGAAAACGTCCCCTACATCTTCGCGCAGCTCGAAGGCATCCCGCAGCGCAATTTCCTCCCCTCGCAGATCAGGCCCGGCGCACCGGCCGTCACACCCACCGCGCCGCCCGGCCTCGCGCCCACGCCGCATCCGCAGCCCGTTCCGCCGCGCACGCCCGTCGTCGCTCCCGCGGCGCAGCCCGCTCCCGCCGCTCCCGGCGCACCCGCTCCGCCCCTCACGCCCGAGCCCGCCGCGACCAAGATCGACCTCCTTAAAAACATCGAAGCCGCGCCCCTGCCCAGCGGCCCGCCGGCGCTCCTCCGCATCGACGCCGAAAACGCCAGCATCATCAAGCTCCTCGGCTCGACCGACGCCGCGCTGCGCAGCCTCGCGTGGACCGCGCTTTCGCAGTTCGTCATCCCCGCCACCGACGTCGGCCAATCCACACCTCCCGCCAGCGCACCGGCGATCTACACCGCCATCACCACCGTCGCCACCAAGCTCGATCCGACGCCCATGGAAGCCGTCAGCTTTCTCAAGATTCAGCCCGACGTGAAGCTCCGCACCGCCGCGATCCTCAAGCTCCTGGCCGACGGCCACGGCCCGGCCCAGGCCTCCTCGCTCTCGACCATCGCCGGCGCCGGAGCCATCGCCATCGGCAGCGCGCTGACCGGCATCACACCCGACGCCCGCCAGAACGTCGCGCGGCTCTGGTACGAAGCCGCAGGCCCTGGAGCGACTCCCAAATGCGATGTGCTCGTCGTCGCGCTTCTGCGTGAATCCAGCGAAAAACCCGACAAGGTCGTGCCCGTCGTCGCGTGGTTCGCCCAGCAGGTCGCCGACGGCAAACGCCCCCACGCCGCGCAGTGGCACGATGTCATCGGCATCGAAAAGCTCATGCTCGGCCTCGGCGACAAGGACCCGCTCTACGCCACCGCCTGCGCCGCCACCATCCTCTCCAAGTCCCTGCCTCCCGACACCGCCAGCTCCGAAAAGCTCCGCGATGAAGGCGCAAAACTTCTGGCCAACCCCGATCCCGTCGATCGCAAAAAGCAGCTCACGCAGTTCGTACGCCAGTACCCCGATGAAGTCATCACCAGCCGCATGAAATCCGCCGAGGGCGACTACGTCCTCGAAGCCAACATCTATCCCCCCGTCGTCAAACAGACCGACAGCAGCGTGCCTCCGCCTCCGCCCGCGCCGCCGCGCAAGGTTCTCGTTGGCTACCTCCGCGCCACCGTCACCGCCAAATCCATGGTCTTTGATCCCGTCATCGCCAACTCCACCGAAGAGCACCCGCTCCGCCTCCGTTTCGGCACACCCGTCCAGTTCGCCCAGCTCCACCCGCCCGGAGCCGCGCCCGTCACCATCGACTGGCCCAAAGCCTACATCGACCTCACCGCCGATGAGAACCGCAACTGGATCGGCTCCATCCCCCTCGCCGACCAGACCCGCCTCGAACTCACCCTGACCCAGCTGGCCAAAGGCACGCTCCCCGCCAACGCCTTTGAAAAGCCGCCCGAGAAACCCGCTGAAAAACCGGCGGAAAAGCCCGCCGACAAACCCGCCGAAAAAGCGGCAGACAAACCCACCGCACCCGCCAAATAAGTTTCAATCGTCTCAAATCTTCTTCGGCAAATCCGAAAACGCCGCGGCGACCGGGGCGTAGGTGATCTTGCCGTCGCGCATGTTCATCGCCTCCGCCTGGCCGGCGCTGCGCACGATGAACTTGTCCACGCCGCCGCTCGCAAGCTCGCGCAGGTAGGGCAGCGTCGCGTTGCACAGCGCCTGCGTACTCGTTCGGCCCACGGCGCCGGGCATGTTTGCCACGCAGTAATGCACCACGCCATCGACGATGTACGTCGGCTCGGCGTGCGTCGTCGGCCTCGACGTCTCGAAGCAGCCGCCCTGGTCGATCGACACATCGACAATCACCGAGCCCTCCTGCATCAGCTTGAGCTGCGACCGCCGGATCAGATTTGGCGCGCGGGCCCCGGGGATCAGCACCGCGCCGATGATCAGGTCCGCCTGACGCGCGTAGTGCTCGATCGCGTGCGGGTCGCTGTAGATCGTCGTGACGTTTGCGGGCATCACCGTGTCGAGCCAGCGAAGGCGGTCGAGGTTGATGTCCATGATGGTCACATTCGCGCCCAGCCCCGCCGCGACGCGCGCCGCATTCGCCCCCACCACGCCGCCGCCCAGCACCAGCACATTCGCCGGCTCCACGCCCGGCACGCCCGCCAGCAGAATCCCCCGACCCATCATCGGCCGCTCCAGATACTTCGCACCCTCCTGGATCGACATCCGCCCCGCAACCTCGCTCATCGGCGTCAGCAGCGGAAGTGTCCCGCTCCGGTCGCGCAGCGTCTCGTAAGCGATCGCCGTGATCCCCGCCTTCAGACATCCTTCCGTCAATTCGCGCGACGCCGCGAAATGGAAATACGTGAATAGCACTTGGCCCGCGCGCAGCATTTTGATCTCGCCCGCCTGCGGCTCCTTCACCTTCACGATGAGTTCCGCCTTCGCCCAGATCTCCGCCGCGCTCTCAACAATCGTCGCTCCCGCGTCGGCGTAAAGCTTGTCGGCAAACCCGCTGCCCAATCCCGCCCCGCGCTCGATGAGCACCGTGTGCCCATCCTGCCGCAGTAGATCCGCCCCGACGGGCTTGAGCGCGACGCGGTACTCGTGCGATTTAATCTCTTTAGGGACGCCGATGATCATGGGTGGCCTCCAAGACAAGATTAACCGCGAAGGCGCGAAGGACGCGAAAAAGAGCGGAATTTTGACAGGATAAACAGGATCGGCAGGATTTAAGGCAGATCAGGAATTGTAGTGAAGCCGATCTTATTTCTTCATCCTGTTCATCCGGTTAATCCTGTCAAAAATGCTTTTTTCTTCTTCGCGTCCTTCGCGCCTTCGCGGTTAAATTCCCGTTCCGAGTTGTCGCGCCGCCGCGTCGGCGGTCTGGTCGATCAGTGTCGCGATCGTCATCGGGCCGACGCCGCCGGGGACCGGCGTGATCAGCGAGCAGCGCGGCAGGGCGGCCTCGAAGTCCACATCGCCGATGTTGCCCGCTGTGTAACCGGCGTCCATCACGACCGCGCCGTCCTTGATCCAGTCGCCCTGCACGAACTTCGCCTTGCCGATCGCCGCCACCACGATGTCCGCGCGCTTCACGATCGCCGCCAGGTCGCGCGTCCGGCTATGACACAGCGTCACCGTCGCATCCGCATTGCAAAGCATCGCCGCCATCGGCTTGCCGAGGATCGGGCTGCGCCCAATGACGACCGCGTCGGCGCCCTTCATGTTCACCTTGTATTCGCGCAGCAGCGTCATGATGCCCGCCGGCGTGCACGAGCCGAACTGCCCGATGTTCAGCCACATCTGCCCCATGCACGTCGCGGTGACGCCGTCCACGTCCTTCGCCGGGTCGATCGCCTCGAACGCCGCGCGCTCATCGATGTGGTGCGGCACGGGGTGCTGCAGGAGGATGCCGTTGATGGCCTTGTCGCGGCTGAGCTCCGTGATCTTCGCCACGAGCTGCGCCGTCGTCGTCTCCGCCGGCAGCGTGACGCGCAGCGAAGTCATGCCGACCTCTTCGCAGCGTTTGCCCTTCATCTTCACGTAGGTCGCCGACGCCGGATCCTCGCCGACGAGCACGGTGGCGAGGCACGGCGTGATGCCCGTCGCCGCCTTGATCCGCGCCACCTTCTCGGCGCACTTCGCCAGCACCCGCGCCGCCACCGCCTTGCCGTCAATCAATTTCGTCTGCGTCATAGCGCGGATGATAGCGAGGGAAGATTTAACCACCAAGGCACCAAGGGCACCAAGGAATGCAAAGAGTTTGAAATAAAGGCGCGCTCCAATTCGGCTACCTGCCTTCCTTGGTGTCCTTGGTGCCTTGGTGGTTCACCCCTCTTCAACTTGCATCTTCAAACCCCAGCCATGAAACTACGCGCATGCCACTCTTCGAGCCCATCCAGCCGCTCCGCCAGCGCACGTATGACGACATTGTCGCCACGACGTTTCACACGCCCATGGTCAAGGTCCGCCGCATGATCGATCCCTCCGCCGCGGAGGTGTTCGTCAAGTGCGAGTTCTTCAACCCGATGGGCAGCGTGAAAGACCGCATCGGCGTGGCGATGATCGACGCCGCGGAGCGCGACGGCACGCTCAAGGCTGATACGCACATCGTCGAGCCGACCAGCGGGAATACGGGCATTGCGCTGGCCTTCGTTGTCGCGGCGCGCGGGTACAAGCTGACGCTGACCATGCCCGAGTCGATGAGCATCGAGCGGCGTGGTTTGCTGCGCGCGCTCGGCGCGACCGTCGTGCTGACGCCCGCCGACACCGGCATGGGCTCGGCGATCGCCGCGGCGATCGACATCGTGGGCAACGATCCGAAGGCGTGGATGCCGATGCAGTTTGAGAACCCGGCGAATCCCGCGATCCACGAGGCGACGACGGGGCCCGAGATCTGGGCCGACACGGGAGGCAAGATCGATGCGATCGTGACCGGCGTCGGCACGGGGGGAACCATCACGGGCGTGACGCGATACCTGCGCAAGATGAATCCGAATTTCCTGGCTGTCGCCGTCGAGCCCGCCGAGAGCGCCGTGATTCTCGGCCACAAACCCGCCGACCACGACATCCAGGGCATCGGCGCCGGCTTCATCCCGCGCAACTGCGACACGAGCCTGCTCGATGGCGTGATCACGGTCAGCAGCGATGAGGCGTATGAATGGGCCCGCCGCATGCCGCGCGAAGAGGGCATCTTCGGCGGCATCTCTAGCGGCGCGAATCTGTGCGCCGTCAATAAGGCCATCGACCAGTACAACCTGCGCGGCAAGCGCATCGTGACGATCGCCTGCTCGACGGGCGAGCGGTACATGTCGACGAAGCTGTTCAAGCATCTGGCGGTGTGACGCCGCTGCGGGATTTACGATCGTGACCGGCGACGGGCGGCGGCCTATCATCCCGGCATGAATAATTCATCGCTGCGGCGTCTGGCACTCGGCCTTTTCTGTGCGATGTTCGGCGGCTGTGCGACGGCGCCGCCGGCGGAGATCGGCGCACTGCCGCTGATCGAACCGGTCACGCCGGGCGCGAAAATCGAGGATCCTTTCCTCGTCAAAGAGGCGTCGCAGCCCGTCGGCTTTCCGCCCGCCGGGCCGGTGGGGGAGATTGTGATCAAGCGTTACCCGGCGGCGCGCATGGCCGTCACGCACGACGCCGCGTCGAAGTCGCCGCAGAATTCGATGTTTATGAGCCTGTTCCGGCACATCAAGAAGAACGACGTCGCGATGACGTCGCCGGTGGTGATGACGTACAGCGCAGCGTCGGCGACAGCGAGCGCCGCGAAACTCACCAGGCCCGAGTCGATGGCCTTTGTCTACGGCGATCCGGCGATCGGCAAGGTCGGCGTCGACGGGACCGTCGAGGTGCTCGATGTCCCGCCCGTGACGGTGCTGAGCATCGGGGTGCGCGGCGGATACCGCGAGCGCAACTTCGAGAGCGATCTCAAGCGGCTGCTGGAATACATTGCCGCTCACGCCGACCGTTTCAAGCCCGCCGGCCCGCCGCGGTTTTTGGGTTACAACAGCCCGTTCGTCCCGTGGTTCATGAGCTTCGGCGAGATCCAGGTGCCGGTCATCGAATCGAAGTGACGCGGCACATCAGCGCTGCTGCAGCAGGTCCGCCATGCCGGGGATGATGCCGACGGATTCGACCTTGCCGTTCTCGTCGAAGTAGACGTTGAAGTGCTCGCGGCTGGAGTAGAGGTACTCGAAGCTGAAACCGTGCGACGTGGAGCCGCTACCGACGAGGGCTTTGAAGGTGTCCATCTTGAATTTCTGGTCGAAGCCGTGCGCGTATCGGTCGGGGTGGGCGGGATCGGGCGTGACGACCTGGAACTGGTTGGGGGTCGTCGTGAGTTTGATCACCTCTTCCCAGGTCATGCCGGGCTTGATCGTCTCACGGGCCTTTTTGCCCTGCTCGTTGGGATCGAAGCCGGCGATGCTGGTGTAGTAGATCACGGCGCCGGCGATGACGAAGAGGGCGAACAAGCCGAGGATGAATTTCATGGCGGACGCCTTGGTATGTCGGTGGCTAAGGCTCTGTCTCGACCCTCGATTGATGGGCTGCATTCATCAGGGCAGTTCGTTCAATTTCCCCAGGATTCGCCACGCTTGGGCGGCCATAAGAATGGCAACAGAACAGGGTCGAGACAGAGCCAGAATGTCCCCTGTTCCGGTCATGGGGCTCATAAGCATTTTGAAAACTCTATGGGTTGGTTGAGGCAGATGTTGAATGGCTCTTGTTCGCTTCAGAGATGAGATCGAGCTGCCACGCGCGAGCGTTGTCGGCGGTGACGTTCCATTCCTTCTGGGATTTCAGATCGAACACCCACAGCGTGGCGAGTGGGATTTTGTGATCAACAATGGCTTTCAACAAGCGGCGGCATTTGGCGGCTTGCTCCGCCGTCTCACACTGCGCTCCGAACTCGCCGATGAAAATGGGCTTGTTGAGCTTTCGCGAGACTTCCATTGCCGCGTCGAAACGCTGGTCGTCGTCTTCATAGGCGTGCAGGCTGATGGCGCTGATGGGGTCGGGATTGGCGAGCGTGAGCATCTCGGCATACTGCCCGGGCGTGTCATACGTCCATTTGTTTTCATGCTCCTGATGCCAGGCGGAGAGACGCGGGAAACTGTCGCCGGTGAGGATCAGGCGTTTGGAGTCATATTCACGCACCGCTTTGCCAAACTCAGCAAAAGCCACACGCACCATGGCAAACGTGAGATCGTCCCGCTCGCTGCGTGTCTCGGGTGTGCCGAGTGAGGCATGAACATTGGGGCGATGCTCTTTTGCATTTGGGAGATTGGCTTGAAGTGAGTATTCATTGCCGAATTCCCAGGCCCATATCGTGGGATTGTCGCGATATCGGGTGACGACCTCGCGCACGTATTCTCGCATCCAGGCGTGGGTTTTACTCTGCGGTTTGGCCCATTGGCCCATCGGCTCTCCGACGAGATCGGGGACGCAGGCGTATGACCAGAACAACGACGGCACGAGTCCGATGCCGTGCTTCTCCGCCGATTTCACTACGCCATCCAGCCGACGGAAATACTCAGCGCGATCCGTTTGATACAACTGCATATCTCTTGGCCAGAAGCCCGTGGCGCAAAAGCGGGCAAATGGGATGCCCTTCGCCGCGAGCGTCGCAAACCCGGCGTCGTAGCTGGTGTCATCGCCCTTCTGAAGCGTGCGCAGGAAGCAGTCGAAGTAGTTGATGCCTACACCGCGATAAGGCTTGCCGTCTTTGAGCACGGTGGCGTTCGGACCGTTGGTGAGACCCGCTGACTTGGGGGTGTCGATCAGGACAAAGTTGGGATTTGTCTCGGCCGCGTGCGACGCGGCCAATGGGGCGAGCAGTAGAGCGGTGACGAGGGCGAGAGTGCGATTCATGGTGTTTCATTTTGCCGGCGGGAAGATCGGAAAAGGGGACATTCTGGCTCTGTCTCGACCCTCGATTGATGGACTGCATTCATCAGGGCAGGCCGTTCAATTTCCCCAGGATTCGCCATGCCTGGGCGGCCATAAGAATGGCAAAAGAAGAGGGTCGAGACAGAGCCGACGGCTAATAATCTAACGCGCGGCCGCCGCGGTTCACAAGAGCTCGGTGAAGATGGAGTCGGCGATCATCAGGCCGCGCGGCGTCAGGCGGAGGTGCGTGGCGGTTTGTTCGAGGAGGCCATCGGCGAGGAACTGCGCGATCGCATCCTGCCGCTTGCGACTTAGCGCCCTTTGGAGCCAGTCGAGCGAAGCACCGTCGTTGAGGCGGAGGCGGAGCATCAGTTGCTCGCCGAGCGATTGGTCGGCGTCGAGGCGTTCGACATCGACGATGGGCGAGCCCGCGTCGGAGGCGAGGTATTTGCCGAGGTGGGGGGCATTTTTCCAGCGGATGCCATCGAGATGTCCCGAGGCGCTGGGGCCGATGGCGAGCCAGTTTTCGTTGAGCCAATAGAGCATGTTGTGGCGGCAGCGGAAGGAAGGGGAATTTAACGCAGAGGGCGCAGAGAAAGCGGAGGGCGCAGAATGAGAGAGGTGGGGGGGTGCAGATTCTGAATCTGCCTTGGTACCTGCATTCTCTCTGCGTCCTCTTATCACTCCGCGTTCTCTGCGTTGAATCCCCGTCTTCGCGAAGTTGCTCACCTCGTAATGCTCGAACCCTGTGGCGGTGAGGGTGTCAATGGTGGCGCGAAACATCTGGGCTTCGATGTCTTCATCGAGACGCTGGATCAGGCCCATCTTGAGCTTCTGCGCCAGGGGCGTATTGGGCTCGTACATCAGGCTGTAGCACGAGAGGTGCATCGGTTCGAGCGACAGCGCACGGTCGAGGTCCGATTGCCATTCGGCGGGCGTCTGGCCGGGCACGGCGAAGATCAGGTCGAGGTTGAGATTCGTGATGCCCGCCTCGCACGCCATGCGGATGGCGCGGCCGACGTTCTCCGGGTCGTGCCATCGCTCCAGCGTTTTGAGGTGCGCGGGGTTGAACGATTGAGCACCGACGGACATACGGTTGACCCCGCCGGGGACGAGGACGTCGAGCAGGGCGGGGGTGAGCGTCTCGGGATTCGCTTCGACGGTGAATTCGGCGAGATGCGAGAGATCGAAGGCGGTGTGCAGGGTGTCAAGCAGATTTTGCCAGAGTTCGGGGCGGAGGAGCGTCGGGGTGCCACCGCCGACGAAGATGGTTTCGATCGGGCCGGTGACGAGCGGGGCGAGGGCACGAATCTCGGCGATCATGCGCGCGGCAAAAGCGGCCTGGCGGTCGTGATCATCGACGATGGAGTAGAAGTCACAGTAGTGGCACTTGTGGAAGCAGAAGGGGATGTGCAGGTAGAGGCCACGGACGGCGGGGGGGGCGGCGAAGGTGCGCAGAAGCGCAACGCCGTCGGCGGCTTGTTGAAGGTCGCTCGACGCGTCGATACACTTACCCGTCGCTGGTGATTGCAAGAGGAATCCTCAATGGCTGCGGTTCTCGTGATGTTCAAAGCGGATGGTCAGAGGCGGGAGTTCCCGCTGACTAAACCGCTCATCGTGCTTGGCCGCAAGCACAACTGTGACCTGCGCATTCCGATCTCCAGCGTATCCCGCGAACACTGCCAGGTCGAGGTGCGTGAGGAAGGGATCTTCCTGCGTGACCTGGGCTCGAGCAACGGAACCTACCAGAACGAGTTCCGCGTCCAGGAAACCAAGCTCCGCGCCGGCGACCGCATCACGGTCGGCCCGGTGCACTTCACGCTCGTGATCGACGGCCTGCCCGCCGACATCGACGAGGTCCCGACCGTGCTTCCCGACGGCGGCGAAGTGCATGGCCCCGGCGCCTCGCAGACGCTCAAGCCCGCCGAGATCGAGGCCGCCGCGGCCGCCGCCGAGGAGATCGTCATCGCCAGCTCGAATGATTCAAGCCACGGCTCGTTGGCGATGGACGAAGAGGAATCCACGCCGATGCCCGATCAGCATCGGCCCTCCGCGCCCGGTCACCCGCGCGGCTCCAAGACCGTCCGCCCCTCGCCCGCCCCGGCTCCCAAAGCCGCGTCCAAGCCCGCTCCGCCGCCGGAGCCCGAAGCTGAGCCAGCCGTCGATGCCGAGGTGGAAGTCGAGCCGCCGTCGTTCGTCGCGCAGGATGATGAAGTCGTCGAATTGATCGAAGACCACGCGGAAGTGGCGGACGACGATCCGCTGGCCGCGCTCGCGGCGCTGTCGGGCGCATCGAGTGTCGATGACGAGGACGATGCGCCCCCGGCCAAGCCGCCCGCCGCCAAGGCTGCGCCAACACCCAAGCCTGCTCCAGCCCCGAAACCCGCTCCTGCCGTCAAGCCCGCCCCCAAGCCCGCGCCGCAGGCCGCACCCAAACCCGCAGCCAAGCCGGCGCCCAAGCCCGCTCCCGCTCCCGAACCCGAAGAGTCGCCCCTCGTCGCGCACCACCATGATGACGCCGTGGACGACGATCCGCTGGCCGCACTCGCCGCACTCGCCGGTGGCGGCGACGAGGGCAGCAACAATCCCGAGGACATCCTCGCGCAGCTCGGCGAAGAGGACATGAACGCCGACGATGCCCCCATCATCTTCGAAACCGAGGATGAAGAAGAGAAGAAACCGCACAAGAAGTGACGTTCCGAAGCCGTTGGTTTCCGCCTGTTTTTGCCCTATAATCCTCGATTCTTCGGACCCAGCCCTTCATCCCTTTTTGAGGCTCTCGTCATGCGCAAGGCTCCCAATGTGGCTGTCGTCGGCGTCACCGGCGCGGTCGGACAGGAATTCCTGGCCATCCTCGAACAGCGCGACTTCCCCTTCGATCAGCTCAAACTGCTGGCCAGCGCACGCTCGGCCGGCAAGAAACAGATGTTCCGCGGCAAGGAATATCTCATCGAGGAACTCACCGAGCGCAGCTTCGAGGGCATCGACATCGCTCTCTTCAGCGCCGGCGGTTCCATCAGCAAGAAATTCTGCCCCATCGCCGCCAAGGCAGGCGCCGTGTGCGTGGACAACAGCTCCGCGTTTCGCATGGACCCGGCCGTCCCGCTCGTCGTCCCCGAGGTCAACCCCGAGCAAATCGACAACCACAAGGGCATCATCGCCAATCCGAACTGCTCGACGATCATCATGAACGTCCCGATCTGGCCGCTGCACAAGATCGCCAAGGTCAAGCGCCTCGTCGTCAGCACGTATCAGGCGGCCTCCGGCGCCGGCGCCGCCGCGATGGCCGAACTCGAGAACCAGGCCCGCCAGTGGGCCAACGGCGAGCCCATCACCAGCGAGATCTTCAAGCGCCAGTACATCTGGAACCTCTTCAGCCACAATTCGAAGATCGACGTGGCGACCGGCTACAACGAGGAAGAGACGAAGATGCTCAAGGAGACGCACAAGATCTTCGGCGACAGTTCCCTCCGCGTCACGACGACCTGCGTCCGCGTTCCGGTGCTCCGCGCTCACAGCGAGTCGATCAACGTGACGTTCGAGAAGCCGCTGACCGAAACCCAGGCCCGCGAGATACTCGCCGCCGCCCCGGGTGTCACCGTCATCGACGACCGTCACGCCAATCAACACCCCGAGCCCCTGGCCGCGAGTCACAAGGACGATGTCCTCGTCGGCCGCATCCGCCAGGACTGGTCGCAGGACGGCAACCTCGGCCTCGACCTCTTCGTCGCCGGTGACCAGATCCGCAAAGGAGCCGCCCTCAACGCGATCCAGATCGCCGAGTTGCTGCTCGACAAGGTCACGGTGTAAGGGTTAGGGGTCAGGGTTCAGGTTAAAACAACGAAGCCCAGGGACTGGAGTCCCTGGGCTTTTTTATTTTGGGAACTGTTGTATCCGTCACCGGCCCGTCATCTGCTCCAGCCTCTCGGGGTACCGGGCCCCGAGCACGGTGATCTGCGCCGCGGCGACGTCGATCTCGCGCAGGTCGCCGGGCGTCAGCTCGATCTTGAGCGCTCCGATGTTCTCGTCGAGTCGTTGCAGCTTCGTCGTGCCGGGGATCGGAACGATCCAGGGCTTCTGCGCCAGCAGCCACGCCAGCGCGATCTGCGCCGGCGTCGCCTGCTTCCGCTGGGCGATGCTTGTCAGCAGATCGATCAGCGCCTGATTCGCCTTCATCGCCTCCGGCGTGAAGCGCGGCAGCGTGCTGCGGAAATCGTTGCTCTCGATCTTCGTGCTCTCGTTCATCGCGCCGGTGAGAAACCCCTTGCCCAGCGGGCTGTACGGCACGAACCCGATCCCAAGTTCCTCCAGCGTCGGGATCACCTCCTTCTCCGGCGTCCGCGTCCACAGCGAGTATTCGCTCTGCAGCGCCGTGATCGGCTGAACCGCGTGCGCCCGGCGGATCGTCCCCACGCCCGCCTCGGACAAGCCGAAGTGCCGCACCTTTCCCGCCGCGATCAATTCCTTCACCGCGCCCGCCACGTCCTCGATCGGCACAGCCGGGTCCACACGGTGCTGATACAGCAGATCGATCGTCTCGACGCGCAGCCGCTTGAGCGATCCCTCGACCGCCTCCTTGATGTGCGCCGGCTTGCTGTCGAGCCCCGCCGCGCCCGGCTTCCTCTCGCCGGTGCTCAGGTCGAAGCCGAACTTCGTGGCGATCACCAGATGCTTGGCAAAAGCGCCTAGCGCCTGGCCGATCAGTTCCTCGTTTAGGAAAGGCCCGTAAACCTCCGCGGTGTCAAAGAACGTGACCCCGCGATCCACCGCCGCATGAAGCAGCGCCGTCATCTCCTTCGTGTCCTTCGGCGGGCCATACGAAAAACTCATCCCCATGCAGCCGAGGCCGAGGGCCGAGACTTCCAACCCGCTCTTTCCAAGTTTGCGCGTCTGCATAGTCACTCGGTTTTCTTCTTTTTCGGCTGGAAGATGTTCGTGAGCGTCTCGGGCTGGAAGCCGGCGGGGGCGGCGCCTTCGGTGGCGTAGCGGTAGAGGGCGGCCTGCAGGATCGCGTCGAGGGTGGTGGAGACGAGGGTCAGGCCGATGATGAAGAGGACGAAGATCGCTCCGATGATGACGGCGGGGATGTAGGAGTTGGTGGCCACGGACACGCCGACGGCGGCGATCGCGCCGATGAGGATGATCGGGAGCATGATCAGGGTGAAGACCGTACTGACGCCGATGCGGGTCAGCGCGGCTTCGCCCCAGGTCTTCTTGAGGACCGACACGGATCGCTTGACGGCGTCGATCGGCCCGACGCCCTCGGCGGCGAGCACGGGGACGACGAAGAAGATCGCGATCGCCCACGCGGTGCCCACGAGCCAGATCACCACGCGGCCGATGATGCCCAGCCGCTCTTCGATAGCGCGGAGGATCATGCCGACCGTCGCGGCGAAGGCGGACCACATGAGGATCTGCGGCAGGCGCTTCATGGCGATCGCCAGGCCGATTTTCAGGTTCGACTCACGACCGGCGAATCGCTCGAGCGCCGCGCCGATCAGCGCGACGTTGAAGAAATTCATCACGGTGAAGGTACAGAAATAGAACGCGAAACCCAGCACGCTCGACGTCACGCGGTTCATCCGATCCGCGTGCTCGATGCCGCCCGATCGGGATAGCAGGATCAACACGGGCACCGCGAACGTCGCGAGGATCAGCAGCGTCGCGCCCGAGGACAGGAGCGGGAAGAGCATGAGAGACTTGTCCGTGCGAAGCACAGCCCAGCTCTCCTTGGTCAGCGCCCAGGAACGTGCAATCTTGCCCATGGGGATACACCTTTCTACTGAGGTTATTCAGAAAACCGCCGAACGGTGCGAACCGGCGGATTTTACCATGCCGATGGGACGGCGGCACCCTTTTCCGCGTCACTCGGACAATCACACGCAATTTTGCAATTCCGGCCAACGAGCGGGCGTTTGCCGCGTTAACTTCACAGTGGGAGATTCCGCGCGAATCGATTGCCGCACCGCTGGACGCTACGCCGCAAAGGAACCCGATGAAGACGATGCTTCTCACCGTTCTGATTTCCGCGCTTCTCGCCACCGCGGCATTCGCCGCAGACGCCGCGCCGGCCGGCGCGCCGCAGAACAAGCGGCCGAACATCCTCGTCATCCTCGCCGACGACCTGGGCTACGGTGAACTCTCCTGCCAGGGCAATCCGCAGATCCCCACGCCCAACATCGATTCCATCGCCAAGAGCGGCACGCGGTTCACCAGTGGCTACGTCTCGGCGCCGGTGTGCGGGCCGTCGCGCGCGGGGCTCATCACCGGGCGCTACGGCGAGCGTTTCGGCTTCGAGTTCAACCTCGGCGGCGGCGGTGACAATGGGCTGCCCGAGAAGGAAATCACGCTCGCCGACCGTTTGAAATCCGCTGGCTACGCCACGGCGATCTTCGGCAAGTGGCACCTCGGCTACGGCAAGCAGCACAACCCGACGCAGCGCGGCTTCGACTGGTTCTACGGCTTCTTCGCCGCATGCCGGCCGTACAACTTTCACGGTGCCGAGCTCGGCAAATCGCTGCTCAAGGGCGGCGAGAGTTACACGTACACGACCGAGGCATTTGCCGCGGAGGCGTCGGCGTTCATCGAGCAGCACAAGGACGGGCCGTGGTTCGTGTACCTGCCGTTCAATGCGGTGCACGCCTCGCCTGCGTCTTCCAAGGGTCTTGTGCCGCAGGACGCCGGCGAGAAATATCGCTCGCGATTCACCACCATCGAGAACGGCCAGCGGCGCACATTCGCGGGGATGCTCTCGGCGATGGACGACGGCGTGGGCGTGGTGCTGTCGAAGCTCCGCAGCCTCAATCTCGAAGAAGACACGCTGATCTTTTTCCTGAGCGACAACGGCGGGCCCACGTGGCAGACGACGTCGCGCAACGATCCGTTGCGTGGCATGAAGGGCGAGGTGCTCGAGGGCGGGATCCGTGAGCCGTTCATGGTGCAGTGGAAGGGGCACCTGCCGGCCGGGAAGGTGGATGACCGCCCGATCATTTCGCTGGACATCGCGCCGACGACGCTTGCCGCGGCCGGTGCTGCGACGGACGCGAAGCTCGAAGGCGTGAATCTGCTGCCCTATCTGAGCGGCGAAAAGGCTGAGGCGCCGCACGCCGCGGGCCTGTTCTGGCGCTACGGCAAGAAACACGCGGCTCGCATGGGCGACTGGAAACTGACCGACAACGGCGACGGCGCGAAGCTCTACAACCTCGCGCAGGACATCGGCGAGAAGACGGACCTCGCGGCGCAGCATCCCGAGAAGCTCAAGGAACTCGAGGCGGCGTACGCGGCGTGGAACGGCAAGAACATCCCGCCGGGCTGGGGTCGCGACAATCCCAAACACGAACACGGCGGCGAGACCGAGCCGGCGTCGGCAACGCAGCCGCCGGGGTTCACGCAGGAAAACGATCAGTGAAGCGGCGTCCTCATTCACTGACGCTGTGGGTCGCAATCGCCGCATTGATGTGGGGCTCGGCGGTCCGTGCCGCGCAGCCGAATGTCGTTGTGTTTCTCTGCGACGATCTGGGCTACGGCGATCTGGCGTGTCACGGCAATCCGCACGTCCAGACGCCGCAGATCGATGCGTTCGCGCGCGAGGCCGTCGAGTTCACGCACTTTTATTTCAGCCCGATCTGCCATGCGTCGCGCGCCGCCCTGATGACCGGGCGTCACACGTTCCGCACGTTCACCGAGGTCTCGTACCACATGCACCCGGCGGAGGTGACGATCGCCGAGGCGATGCGCAGTGCCGGCTACAAAACCGCGCTGTTCGGCAAGTGGCACTTGGGCGACGGCGACGACGAATGCCCCGGCGCGCAGGGATTCGACGAGGTCGTGACGTTCCCCAAGGGCCAAATGGCGGCCAAAAATTACAACAACCCCGAACTGCTTCACAACCGCGCGTCGCAGAAGTACACCGGCTACTGCATGGATGTCTTCACGAACTGTGCGATCGACTTCATCAAGCAGAATCGCGACAAGCCGTTCTTCGTCTATCTCCCGGCGAATCTGATCCACGAGCCGCTGGTTGTCTCGCGCGAGCTCTCGGAGCCGTATGAGAAGATGGGTCTGCGTGACAGCCTGCCGAAGGTTTACGGCATGATCCAGAGCACGGACGACAACTTCGGCCGTCTCCGCGCGGCGCTCAAGGAACTGGGCCTCGAGGACAACACGCTGCTCATCTTCGTGTCGGACAACGGGCCGATGATCCACTTTGGAAACGAGAAGGAGCGGCTCGCGGGGCTGCACGGCCTCAAGGGCACTGTGTACGAGGGCGGGATCCGCACACCGTGCTTCATGCGATGGCCCGCGGGATTCAAGACGACCGGGAAGGTGGAGCGCATCGCGGAGCACATCGACGTGATGCCGACGATCCTTGAGGCTTCCGGCGTGTCGGCGCCGGCGGGTGTTCAGATCGACGGCAGAAGCCTGATGCCACTGCTGCGCGATCCGGCCGCCGCGTGGCCGCAGCGCACGCTCTTCATCCAGTTCGATAACAACGGCGTGCCGCGGCGCGAGATGAGCTTTGCGGCGATCACCGAGCGGTGGAAGCTGGTCCAGCCCGTCGGCGCGATGTCCACGCTCACCGGCCTCGCTCCGCTTTACACGCGGATCAGCGCCGCCGAGGGTCGCGGTCACCGCAGCATCGCCGGGGATACGCCGCGTTTTGAGCTCTACGACCTCGCCGCCGACCCGGGCGAGACGAAGGATCTCGCCGCGCAGCAGCCGGAGGTCGTCAAGACGATGCGCAGCGACTACAACGCATGGTTCGACGAGATCAGCGCCCACGCCCGGTGGAAACCTGTGGATGCGAAAGCGGCGCCGGTCAAGGAACCGGACGCGGAACCGTGAAAGATTTAACAACGAAAGAACTTCAACGATGAATGCCATGAAACGTCGCCTGTTGTTTACGGGGTTTAGTCTGTTGATGCTCGCCATCGCCGGTGTCGCTCGCGCCGCCGACAGCGGTGCGCCCGCCGCTCATGCCGCGCGGCCCAACATCCTCGTGATCCTCGCCGATGATCTGGGCTATGCCGACGTCAGCTGCCAGGGCTGCAAGGACGTGCCGACGCCCAACATCGACTCGCTCGCCGCCAACGGCACCCGCTTCACCAGCGGCTACGTCACCGCGCCGCTCTGCAGCTCGTCGCGCGCCGGCCTGCTCAGCGGCCGCTCCGGCACACGGTTCGGTTTCGAGTTCAACGTCGGCGGTTCCTCGCAGGGCGGCAAGAACGCCAGCGGCATCCCCGTCACCGAAAAAATATTCTCCGAGCGCATGAAGGCCGCCGGCTACGTGACGGGCATCTTCGGCAAGTGGCACGTCGGTTTCCAACCGCAGCTCACGCCGGCCCGCCGCGGATTCGATGAGTGGGAATGCTTCTTCGGCGCCTGCCGCTCCTATTTCCCCGGCGGCGGCGATCCGGTCCTCCACGACGGGCGGAAGGCGACCTATGAATACACGACCGACCTTTTCGCCCACGACGCCGCGGCTTTCATCGCCAATCATCGCCACGATCCTTGGTTCGTCTACCTGCCTTTCAATGCGGTGCACGGCCCGATGGATGCGCCCGAGGACCTGATGAAGCGTTTCCCGAATCTCACGGGCAAACGCCGCACGTTCGCCGGCATGCTGACGGCGATGGACCAGGGCGTCGGCACGGTGTTGGAGATGCTGCGAAATCTCAAGCTCGAGGAGGACACGCTGATCTTCTTCCTCAGCGACAACGGCGGGCCGACGTGGGACAACACGTCGCGCAACGATCCGCTGAGCGGCGTGAAGGGCCAACTACTCGAAGGCGGGATCCGCGAGCCGTTCATCGTGCGGTGGAAGAGCCATCTCCCGGCGGGCAAGGTGGACGATCGGCCGGTGATTTCGCTGGACATCCAGCCGACCGCGCTGGCGGCGGTCGGCGCTCCGATTGATCCGAAGCTCGAGGGCGTGAACCTGCTGCCCTACCTCCGCGGTGAAAAGACCGAGCCCCCGCACGCGTCGCTCTGCTGGCGATTCGGTGAGCAGCACGCGGCCCGCGCCGGTGACTGGAAGCTTCTGGACATGGGCAAAGGTTACAAGCTCTACAACCTCGCCCAGGACATCGGCGAGAAGAACGATCTTGCCGCGCAGCAGCCGGAGAAGTTCAAGGAGATGCAGGCGATCTACACGGCGTGGAACGCGAAGAATGAACCGGCGCGGTGGCTGAACCACGGCGTGCCGACCAAGAACGGCAAAGCGCTGAGCAAGGGCGAGGCGATCGACAACGAGGCCGACAACGAACTTCCGCCCGATGCGGCGAAAAAATAACCGGCGGCTTCGGATCGTTGCGTGACTAAAAAAAGCCCACGGACTCGGGTCCGTGGGCTTCTGTTTTTGCGTGGAGGTGAATCAGGCGGGGCGCGATCACCACATGAAGAGGAACGAGAGCAGACCCTTGCCCTTGCGTTTGGGCTTGGGGCCGGGGAGCGGTTCGTCCGAGCCGACGGGTTTGGGCGACGAGAGCTCGGCGGTGAGCGGGTCGTTGACGAATTTGATGGCCGTCGTTTCGCCGCGTTCGTTGCGGAAGAAGAAGATCAGTTCGCTGTGGAGCCACATGCAATCGACGTAGGTTTTGCGGCCCTCGTCGCTCTCGCGCAGCACGGATTCGAGGCGGTTGAACTGCTTGTCGTCGATCTCATCGTCGATGAGCCGCCAGGTGAGTTCCTGGACTTCTTCGCGGCCTTTTGCGGTGAGTTTCATGGTGCGGGTTTCCCGGTGCTTCGGCCTCTCCCCAGTTATCGGCAGTCTCGGCGGGATTTTATCAGAAAATTCGGGCGGGCAAGAGGTCATATTGTGGCATCTTGGGCGTTGAATGATCAAGAAATGTTCAGAGATATCTGTCGAGATTCCCTCCGGTTGTGACGTAACAGGGGCGCGAACCATACGATTGTGCATTACAATCGTGTTCTCACCTGTAGAAAGGGCTATCCATGCGTGGAAGCGTCTTGGCATCGTTGGTCCTCTTGATTCTTGTGTGGATGGGTGTGTCTACGGCCACCTCCGCCGAGCCGCCGGCCGTGCCGCAGTGGCTCTGGCTCGCCAAGACCGTCAAAGCGAACGAACACGCCTATTTCCGCAAGACGTTCAAGGCCGAGTGGGCTGGCGCGGCGTTGCATCCCGCATCGGCGATGCTCACCGCCACCGCGGACAACGAGGTGACGGTCTTCGTCAACGGCAAGGAAGTCGCGCACAACGACAAGTGGGAGACGCCGGTCTCCGTCAACGTCGCGCCATTGATCGTCAAGGGTGAGAACGTGATCGCGGTGGAGGGCGTCAACGACGACTCGCCGGGAGCGGCGGCGGTCGTCGTGCAGCTGGAGATCCACGCCGACAAGGACGGCGCGGCGCAGCGCATCGTCACCGATTCGAGCTGGCTGATGTCTGCTAAGAAGGAGAAGGGCTGGAGCAACGCGGAACACAAGACCGGGGACTGGAAGTCAGCGTTTGTCGTCGGGCCGATGGGCATCGCGCCGTGGGGCAACGTGATGGGCGCTGCGGAAGTTCAGGAACTGGGCGCGACGGCGCACGCCACGCCGATCGATCGCATCAAGATGTCGCCCGGGTTCAAGGTGGAGCTGCTCTACTCCGTGCCCAAGGTGCAGGGCTCGTGGGTGAACATCTGCTTTGACAACAAGGGCCGGCTCATCGCCTCCGATCAGCGCGGCATCCTCTACCGCGTGACGCTCGGCGCCGCAGGTTCCGACAAGCTTGAGATCGAGCCGATTGAGGTCAGCTTTCCGGTCGGCAAGCACAAGGACAAGGACGGCAAGGAAGCCGAGCAACTCGCGCCAATTGGTGGCGCGCACGGGCTGCTCTGGGCGTTTGACAGCCTCTATGTGATGGTCAGCGACGGCAAGGTGCCGCAGGGTCTCTACCGCCTGCGAGATACCGATGGCGATGACAAGCTCGATCACGCGGAACTGCTGCGCGGCATCCCCGGCGGCGGCGAGCACGGGCCACACGGCGTCGTGCTCGGTCCCGATGGGAAGTCGATCTACGTCGTGGCCGGCAACTTCACACCGATCCCCAAGCCCGAGACCTCGCGCGTCCCGCGCCGCTGGGCCGAGGATCAGCTGCTGCCCCGCATGGGCGATGCGCACGATTCGACTCTCATGGCCCCCGGCGGCTGGGTCGCCAAGACCGATCCCGAGGGCAAGAGCTGGGAGCTGATCTGCACGGGCATGCGCAATACGTTCGACGTCTCCTTCAACACCGACGGCGAGCTGTTCGGCTACGACTCAGATATGGAATGGGACATGGGCGAGCCGTGGTATCGGCCCACGCGTCTGGCGCACATCGTCAGCGGCGCGGAATTCGGCTGGCGCAACGGATCGGGCAAGTGGCCCACCTGGTACCCCGACAGCCTGCCGCCCGTCACCGACATCGGCCCCGGCTCGCCGACCGGCGCGACGTTTGGCTACGGCGCGAAGTTCCCCGCCAAATACCAGCAGACGCTGTTCATCAACGACTGGTCCTACGGCAATATCTACGCGGTGCACCTCAAGCCCAGCGGCTCGACGTACACGGCGGAGTTCGAGAAGTTCATCTCCGGCGTCCCGCTGCCGGTGACCGACAC
>JAYVTU010000050.1:0-31586 GCA_043788485.1 Planctomycetota bacterium | reverse complement strand
GCAGACGACCGGGGGCGGGCTGCAGACGGGGGGCTTGGGTGCGCAGACCGGGGGAGGTGTGCACGGGGGCTTGGGAGCCGGGGGCGGGCAAACCGGGGGCGGGTTGCAGACCGGGGGGGGATTGCAGGGGGGCTTGACGGGGGGCGGGCAAACGGGCGGGGGCGAGATGCAGTCGGCGATCTCGCCGAAGTTGTAGCCGGTGCCCTTGTCGCAGGCCTTGACGACGATGCAGGAGATCTTGTCGCCGGTGTTGCAGTTGTTGGTGGGCGGTGTGCAGTTGTTGTTGTAGGAGCCGCAGTTGTTGCTGCCGTAGCTGTTGTTGTTGCAGTAGGATCTGATGAGATTGCTGAGGAGGCTCAGGAGATTGGATCCGCAGCCGAGGTAGCTGGAGGAGGGTCCGCAGAAGGAGTTGTTGTTGGAGAAGCAGCCGGTGTATCCGCCGCATGTCGGGGGAGGCGTGCAGGGCGGGGGCGTGACGACGGTGCAGTCGCCGAGCTTGCCGCCGAGCGAACCCACGGTGTCGCAGCCGTCCTTGTAACCTGTGGGCTGGGTCTCGGTCAGGGCGTAGGTGCCGGGGCGGAGGCCTGTGAAGGTGTAAAGGCCGTTGGCATCGGTCTTGGTGGTGAGGGTGACGGCGTTGCCGCGGTCATCGGTGCCGGTAAGGGTGATGACGACGTCCTTGATGCCCTTCTCGCCGCTGTCCTGTGTGCAGTTCTTGTTGCAGTCGTTGTAAACGGTGCCGGAGATGGACGCCGGATCGACTTCATTAAAGTTGTAATCTGTCGCATTGACGCCCGCGCCAAGCACGATGCCATCGATCAGGTCGGCATCGGCATTGACTGGGTTGTGTGCGGTGCCACCGGCGGAACCGGCGCTGTCTGTGCTGTCGAAGTAACCGGCGGGCTGGGTCTCGGTGACGGCGTAGGTGCCGGCGGCGAGGCCGGTGAAGGAGTAGTGACCGTTGGCATCGGTGACGGTGTCGAGGCTGACGGGGGCGCCGAGGGTTGTGGTGCCGGTCAGGTGCATCGCGACGTTGGGGATACCGGTGGGTGTTTCACCGGGACACGCTTCGTTGACGTTGCCCGATAGGGAGCCGGTGGGGGGGATGATGACGGGCTTGTCGATGGGGGCGAAGTAACCCTGGGCCAGGCCGTGGAAATCGTTGGCGAAGCCGGTGAAGTTGGCGTTGTCGGCGTAGAGGAGGACGCCGATGTCCTTGCCATCGAAGGGAGTCTTGCCGGGGGCGAACTTGGTGGTATCGGCGAGAAGACCGCCGGTGGTTGTGAAGCGGAAGTCGAGGGTTTCGACGGTGCCGGTCTGGACATCGTCGAAGCCGATCTGCGTGATCTCGCCGGTGAGGAGGACGCCGTCGAAGACGTCGCCGGAGTTGACGACGCCGTCGCCGTTGATGTCGTAGCCGAAGGGGATGCCGTTGATCTTGCCCTTGACGACGATGTCGTCGCCGGCGACGCCGCTGACGACACCGCCGCTACTGTTGAGGATGGCGTGGATGTCGATGGTCAGGCCCTGTGCGGCGCTGTTGAGGATTTGGGCGAAGTCGTTGAGGGTGCTCAAGCTGATCGGCACGGCGGAGACGTCGAGGGCGCCGGTGCTGGCGGTGTAGACGGTCGTGCCGCCGTCGTAGTTGCCCTGGGGATCCTGGAAGTCGCCGGCGACGCCCAGGAGCGACATCATCTGTCGTTCTTCGAGGGTTTCGAGGCCCGCGTTGCTGTGGCGTCCCTTGGCGGCGCTACGGCGCAGCGACGAGTAAGACGCCATCTTGCGTGCCATCCGCTTGAGTTCCTTCGTTGCTCGGACCATGATTCGTCCCTTCCTGAAAAGCGTTGTTTAAGATGCCTCTTCACTGCACCGGCGGAACCGCCGGCCTCTCTCCCTGGACAAACCAGGCCCGGGGCATTCACGCCCCGGTCCGGTGAAGTTTGCAAACTCAGGCCGCGACGTGGCGGCGGTTCTTGCGGCGGAGCATCGTGCCGAAGCACGCGGCGCCCAGGAGAACCATGCTGGTGGGCTCGGGGATGAAGTTGTCGGCCTTGCCGATCGAAGCACCGCGGCTGGTGGACTTGCGGTTTGAGAAGTCGTTGTCGAACAGCGTGATGTCCCAGGCGTCGGGGCTGCCGCTGGTGTTGGTCTTGACCAGCGTGTCGTTGGCGTTGAACAGGTCGCCGACGAGGAGGATGGACCCGCCGTGGAAACCGGTGCGGACGTCGGCCAGATCGACCGGCGAGGTGACGTCGTTGTCCTGGACCCAGGTCAGGTCCATGTGCGAATCGGCGCCGCCGAAATCGAGGAAGTGGGTGGACTTGAAGATCGTGGTGAGGACGATGGGGTCGAGGCTGTGATCCGCGCCGTCGCTGGGCTGGAGGTCGGACTTGACTTCGAGGTTGTTGAGGACGTTGGCGGTGTCCACGGTGACCGAGGAGCCGTCGTGCTTGAGGGCGACGGTCAGGCTGTAGGAGCCGACGGTGTCGAAGATGTGCTGCGCGACCGAGGCGGAGGGATCGAGAATGACGTGCTGGCCGCGGGCGCCGCCGGTGCCGAAGCTGTCATTCTGGATCGTGAGCAGGCCGATGCCAGCGCCGCCGCCATCGGCGTCGTAGGTGACCTTCAGATTGAAGGCGTTGATGGTCGTGTTCGCCACGGGAAGCGACAGCCCCAGATCGGGCAGGGTCACTGCTTGCGTGGGCTGCACACCGACCAGGCAAACCAGAGCAACTGCCAGTGAGAGGAAAATACGACGAGTGCGTTTCAGACCTTCCATTTTTGAGTCTCCCTTTTCCGTTTCAAAAAGTGTCGAGCCATGACTGGGGGTTACTACCTACGTGTGCAAGTTAAAATACCCGGATATGGGACGAACACAAGTTAAAACTTCTCATTTGTATCTTCGCGTTTCTGGGTCATTTTTAGAGTCTTACATGAGTCATAATAGATTGAAAAATAAATGATTTATGTCGAACTGTGAACATAGCCAGCAGGTTCGTTTGACCCCATCGATCGAAAGAAATTCAGTGATCATTTGTTGCGATAAGTTCCTCAAATGGTAATATGAGTAAAACCCCTTGGGTGGATCGATCCGCAAGTTGAAACACCCAGATTGAGCATTGTTCAGCATTCTCTTGGCCGGAGCATCGGGTATTTTCTTACCCCGGAAATTCAACCTCACCGCCCAATTGCGCGACACGATCTGACAACGAATCACAGCACGCAAATCACCGCTATTTTATTTGGCGATCCACTGCGCGGCGGCGGTGACGGGGTCTTTTTCATTTTCACCCGGTTGCCAGAGTGGTGCGGTAAATCCGAGCGGTAGGAGGGCGGGAACGTCGCCGTATTTGGTGCCGCCGGGGAGGAACATCGGGTCGTCGATGCGGGTGATGGAATCGAAGCGGAAGTGGGCGGTGTCGATTGCGGTTTTGGTGAAGTGGGAAGTCGCGACGGCGCGGGCGGCGGCGGCGAGGGGGCCTGCGACGGGGCCGAGTGCGATAACGTGGATGCGTTTGGCGGCGTGCTTGTCGGTCTCGATGAAACGCGAGAGGCGCAGGATCTCGGCGACGCGCTGGGCGAAGAGAGGGCGGTTGTAGCCGAACGTGTAGGCGGCGGCGTGCTGCCACGAATTTTTCCCGTCACCCTGATGCGCCATCGGTACGGTGGTCAGCGGCGGATCGGTCTGGCCCGCGAGATCGGTTGACGCCACGGCGAAACCGGCATCTAGTAGCAGCTGCACGGGCTCGATCGGATCACCGGTGGCGGTGAGCATTTCCTTTGTGCCGGTGTTAGTCACCCAGATCACGACATCGCCGTTCCATTTGTCTTTGGGTTGGATGAAGAGCGTGTCGAGCGGGCGCTCACCGGCGGAATCGGAGAGCTTGCCGTGGATGACGAGCCCGCCGGCGACTTCGGATTTCGTGAGGACCTCGTGCGTGAGGCGTGCGGGGTCGATTCGGTCGGGCAAATGGTGGGGGCCGATGATCGTGGTCCACGCGCCGCCGACGACGCGGCGGAATTCTTCGGACGGCGGCTCGCCGTATTTGGGCAGCAGCGCATCAATCTGTTTCCGCGAGTCCGCAGCCCAGTCCCGGAGCAGGGCGTGTTCGTGCGCTTCGCCGACCTGATCGCCGGTCGGCTTGTGGTGGTCGGCGTTCCAGACCGTCAGCTCGGGCCGCGAGAGTGGCTGATAGTCGCGGTCGATCACGGGCTCCTTGAGGCCAAGCTTGAAATGCTTGTTGACGAAGCTGTACATCGCGATGCGGGAGACGCTGTTGTAATTGTGCGGAAAATGCAGGAGCGGCTTGAGGAAGACATCGTCTTTGCGCCCGAGCATTTCGTAGAGCTTTTTCAGATCGGGGAATCCTTTGGCGGGCATCTCCTTGGTCCAGTCGTCCGCGGCGGTCATGCCGAGCGGCCTGGGGGCGGCGAGCGCGGCGAGATCGATGTTGCCGGCATCGATGCGGAGGTACGGCGCGTTCTCGCAGGTGCACCCGCCCTGCATGGCGGTCGAGACCATCACGGCGGGAAAGGCTAGGGCGATACGGTCATCGACAGCGGTGAGGAGCAGCGTCTGCGTGGCACCGCCCGATTCGCCGGTGATGGCGAGGCGCTTCGTGTCCACGCCCTCGAGCGAGCAGAGGAAATCGAGGGCGCGGATCGAGTTCCACGTCTGAAGCCCCATCATGTTCTGCAGGTTCAGCTCCGCGCGGGGCGAGAGAAAGTTCCAGTTCTCACCGTTGCTCTTTCCCTCGCGCAGGTCGGGACGGTGGGGCAACTGGATGCTGTCAGCGTAACCCTCCATGTCGTAGGCGAAGACGATGCAGCCCATGCGTGCCAGCTGCACGGGGCGGGATTGCAGCGGGTAGCGGCCGCCAGCTTCGAATCGCTCGGCGCCGTCGGCGATGGCTTTGCGGACGCCGTCTTCGCCGAGGTCCTGGAATCGGCCGTCGGGCCAGTGGCCGTGCGTCGAGAGGATGCCGGGGAGCTTGCCGGTCTTGTTTTTGGGCCGGTAGAGATTGCCGGTGACGAAATGGCCGGGGAAAGATTCGAGGATGATGTGCTCGACGGTGTAGTCATCGCGTTCGATTTTGGTGTGGGCGATGGCGTTGAGCGGCGTGCGCGAAGGCAGGGGCCAGAGGCCGATGGCGACAAGCGTCTGACGGCGGAGCTCGGCGGCGCGCCTGGCCCAGGCGTCGGGGGAATCGACGGCGGTGAAGGGGAAATAGCTGTCGAGTGTGCGGAGAGGAGGAGGAGTTTTTGTGGAAGGCGCGGGTGCGGCTACGCTGGTTTGTTTATGCGGCTCATCGGCGCGTGCGATGAGCGGGACGATCATGAATGCGAGGAGGATCGCGAAAATGTTTCGCATGGATGGCGCCCCGAACTTCAGTGCGTCACCGCATAGGTCAGCAGGTTCACGTTCATCTGGCGGGCGTTGAGGACCTCGTTGCCGCCGCAGCAGCAGCAGTTGCCGCCGGCGTTGCCGGTGTCGTTCAGGCCGTCGGGCGAATACACCAGCACGATGCGGCCGTCGATGGTCAGGCCCTGCAGCTCCGCCATGACGCCGTGCCGCTTCGTCTTGAGCTCGCTGATGTCGTAGACGGTGTGGAAGATCGGGTGCGAGGTCTTGATCGTTTCGAGCTTCACATCGGGAAAGACCTGCGCGATCTCGCGGACGACGCTCGCCTTCCACTCCTCCGAGCTGCACCCGGCGGAGGCGACGAGGAATCCGCCGCTCGTCAGGTAGTCGCGCAGGTTCTTGCGCTGGGCCTCGGTGAGCGTGAAGGCGCCCTCGCCGCTCATGACGGCGAAGGGATATTTGAAAAGGTCGGTGTCCTCCATCTTCACATCGGTGAACGCGCGGGCGGTCCAGATGTGCGTTTCCTGCTGCACGTCGGCCAGGAAATGGTTGGCGAAGCAGCGCGAGGTCTGTTTGTTGCCGTAGGTGAGGTTGGCGCACTCGACGGTGCCGGAGCGCTTCTCGCCGTCCGCGGCGATCAGGGCGGCGGTGACCATCAGCACGAACACGGAGGCGATCATTTTCACTCGGCGATTCATCAGGCACCTCATTTTTGTCCGTCCTGTGCGAGACGTCGGAAATATTGCTCGGCGAGGCTGCGGTAGCGCATCGGCACGCCGCCGGCAGCGCCGATGTCGCTGGGATCCTTGCGCACGCCGGCATCGAGCTGTTCGGGCAGGCGAGAATCCTCGAATCCGGGGCCGACGCCCGGCTGATTGTACGTGCCGGTTTTGTGTTTCTTGTCGCCCAGCTCACCGCCGGATTTCGGCGTGCGCGGGCCCATGAGCGTCGATTTGCCGCTGTTCTCGCCGCCGGTGCTGGAACTACTGCCGCCGGCCGAGGTGCCGGTCTGACCATTGCTGCCGCGGCCGCTCGACCCGGACTTGGTTCCCGGCCGATTGCCCTTGCGGCCCTGAGCCATCTGCTGCATCGCCTTCTCAAGCTTCGACTTCGTCAGGCTCAGCGCGCCATCGAGATCCTTCGACGCCTGCCCCTGACACTCCAGGCACTCCCCGATCATCATGCCCAGCTTCTTGGCGGCGCTGTTGGCGTACTCGTAGCTCTCGTAGCCGCGGTTGCCCAAGCCGTGGTTCGCCGCGTCCTGCTGGTCGCCCTCGACATTCAGCTCGCGGATCTTATCCACGATATCGCGCACGCTCTGGCTCATCTTCGGCAGCGAATCCTTCGCGTCCTTCGCCTGCTTCTCCAGGCTCTCCATCGTGTCGTGCAGTTCCTTCTGAATCTCCTGCTGCTCCTGCGTCAGACGCTGCAGCCGATCGCGCTCCGGCGCCGTCAGCGGCTCGCCCTCCTTGTAGCTACTAAGCTTGTCGGCCAGTTCCTTCTGACGCTCGGCCAGCGCGACGATCTGCTCCGTGCCCTGCATCAGGCCATCGGCCTGCTCGAGCTTCTTGAGCTGCTCCTGCGTCAGCTTCGATTGCTCGCCCAAATCGCCGCGGCGATCGCGGTCCTTCGCCAGATCCTTGAGCGCCTGCTCGATGTTCTCGGCACTGGGCTTCTTGCCGAGCGCCTCACCGTTGCGCTGCGCCGAATCGCTCTGCTGCTGCAGGTCCTTGGCGGTCTGGTCAAGCAGGTCGGCGTAGGGCTTCTCGAATTCGTAGAGCTGTTCCTGCTTGGCACGCTCCTTCATCTGCTCCGCCGCGGCCTTCGAATCCTTGCCATACTTGTCGAGGTCACGCAGCAGCTGCTCCATTGCCTTTTTGTCCGCGTCGCTCGGCTCGCCCTTGTTCTCATCAATCTTCTTCTTGAGTGCTTCGAGCTGATCGATGAGCTTGTCGCGGGCCTCGTCGAGCTTCTCCTTCTGCTCCTGCAGTTTCTCCATCTCCTGGGTCAGCTGCTCGATCCGGTACTCCTGCCGGGCGAGTTCCTTGTACTGTTCATCGGTGATGACGGCGATCTCGAAAGTCGGCGAATCGACGGACTGCGAGGGATTCGGATGATTGTCGAAGACGGTGACGAAGCCGCGCACCGTGTCGCCGGCTTTCGCATTGATCTCCGGCAGATAGATCGAGGCGGCCGCCGTGGCGTACGCCGGGTTGCGGTAATTCAGCGACATCAGTTTCGGATCGACGGCCCGATCATTGACGCGGCTGTGCAGCACAACCTCTTTCACGCCGATGTCGTCGCTGGCGACCGCGGCGACGGGCACGGTGTACCCCTCGGGCACCATGATGCGGATGTCGGGCTGCGCGAGCTGCACGGTTGGCGGGGCATCGGGCACGGCGACAGCATTCACGATCAGATTCGTTTCGCTATGCACGCCTTCAACGCTTGTCAGCGAGAGTTCATATTGGGTGGTCGCAATCGGGAAATCGACGGAGAGCTGTCGCGGAAAAGCGTCGCGCGTCGGCGGCTTTTGGTCAGACGATCGGATCGTCTCCTCGGGAAGCGAAAGGTACGCGGTTGAACCAGCGCGACCGTCTAGAACACCAAGACCGCCGAGCTGCATATTTGAATCGACCGTGATGGTCACCTTCGTGCCGACCAGCGCCTTGATCCCGCGCGCGTCGAGCGGCCCCTCGCTCGCCGGCCAGCCGGTGTACGCCGGGAAATCGTAGCGCACGGTGACCTTCTCAAACAGCGGCACGGGCAGGACGGTGAGCGTCTGCCAGTCGCTGCGACCCTGCGGCGTGTCGATGTAGAACCGCCGGCTCTGCTCGGCGCGATCGATCGCCAGCACGAACTGCCCGGTGTCGCTGCGGATCATGGCGATACGCTCGCGCCGGCCGTCGCCGACGTCGAACACGGCCGTCGCGATCTCCGGCAGGGCGAAGGGGCTGGTGAGCGAAGCGTGGATGTTCGCGGGCTTGCCGAAGTAGATGCGCTGGGGATCGACGCCGACGTTGAATTGGAGCAGCGTGAACGTCGGCAGGTCCGAGCCGGGGCTCACGTAGCGCGGCAGCACCGTAGCGAAGAGCCGGGGCATCGCCGCCCAACTGCTCAGCAGCACCGCGACCACGCATCCCGCACCGATCAAGGCGTGTTTGAGCGCACGCCGATCGATGACGCTCGAAGGTTTCACCTGCGCCGCCGCCGCATCACCCAGGTCGATCGCCATCTCGCGGAGCGAAGCACTGCCCGCCGCCGCCGCGCCCGAGAGTTCGACGGCGTTGATGAGCCGGCTGTCACCGATGCCCAGCGACGTTTCGAGCAGCCGCGCAATCCGACGCGGGTCGTACCGATTCCGCAACCCGGCGCGGACAATGGACACGATCGCGACAATCACCGCCGCGAGAAGAGCCACGTCGATGATCCGCAGCGCCCATGAATCAAATCCAATCACCGCGTCGGCCAACACCGCCACCAGCACCGCAGCGAGCAGCGCCGCCAGCGCCCCGGCCCCGGCGCGCACCATCTCACTCGTGCCGCGCAGCTGTCCCGCACGCTCCAACGCCGCAAACAATTTCGAGCCATGCTGCATGTGCTGACCTCTGATCGCTGACCTCTGTCTTCAGAGCCAACCCGCCTGCCGACGGCCCACCCATTCTAGTCCCATCCACACCAATAGCATCGCCAAAAATGCCCCCTTGTCCCACGCATAAATCGGCTTGGGTGGAACCCGCCGCGCCGCCTGCTGCCGTGTCAGCTCATGCGCCAAATCCACCGGCCGGTCCGCGCTGAACGCGATCCCGCCCGTCTGCTCCGCCAGGTCACGCAAGACCTGCGGCCGCGCATCGGTGCGAAGCCGCTCTATGTTCAGGTCGTACACGTTGAACCGCGTCTCCTGAATCGCCGGCGTCAGCGGCGGGGCCTCGAGCACCACACGCCAGACGCCGCCCTTCGTCGGCATCACCGTCGCCTGCCGATGCTGCGGAGCCGCCGGCAGCGGATCGGCGCCGAGTTCCGTCACGACACCATCGGGGTCGATCACGCGCAGCTTCGGATTGAATCCCGTCGGCGGCGCGGTCTTGGTCAGCACGTCCATCACCAGCGGATCGCCGAGACGCAGGCTCGATCGGCTCAACTTCAGCGCGACCTGCTGGCCCGGTTGGAAATCGCCGCCCATCGCCAGCCATCGCACCGCATTCGACCAGAACGCATCAAACGCCCCACGGTACTGCTTGAGCTCCGGAGGCAGCAGGCTCCATCGCCACAGCCCCTCGCCCAGCACCGCCAGCACACGACCTCGCCCGTAATTCATCGACACGATCACCGGCGGCTGCGAATCATCATCCGGCGCATTCCCGCGGCCGCCGCGCGCCATCACCATCGTCGCCGGTTTCAATTTGCTCACCGACGCCACCGAGCTGAGCCCCGGCAACGCCATCGTCGCCTGCGGCCCCGCCGTGCCCAGCACCCCGCCGCTGAACAGCGGGCTTGATCGCCCTTCGACCGTCGGCCGCACTTTCAGCTCGTCGGTCGATGACGCGAACCCGCTGCCCCACACCACCGGCTCCAGCGCCGCCAGCGGTTTGCCGATCGCCTGCCCCGCGGGAGTGTCGGCGTCATACGCTCGGCCGCGTGCAAAAACCAGATGCCCGCCGCCGGTCGAAACGTATTGTTCCAGGTTCGCAACCGCTTGCGCACCCATCATGTTTTCAACGCCGCGCCCCAGCACCACCACGTCATACGCCGCCCACTGCTCGACCGTCAGCGGAACGTGCAGCGCCGCCTCCGCCTTCTTCGTGACGATCTGTTCCTGCTTGCCGTCGCGGACACCGGCGATGCTCGTCACCTCGATCCGCGGGTCGCCGCGCAGCGACTGCGCCAGAAACTTCGTGTCCCAATACGGCTCGCCCTCGAGCACCAGCACACGCAGCGGCCGCTCCGAAACCTGCACGAAAACATTCTGCCGATTGTTGCTGATCTGCGACTCGTCCTCGACCGGATCGACCCAAACCTCATACTCCAGCATCCCCGGTTCGGCGGCGGCGATCGGGAACTCCAGCAGCGACGAGGCGCGGCCCCCGAAGCTCACGCGCCGGTCCGTCTGCTCCTTGCCGTGGCGGATATGCACGGTCATCGTCGCATCGTCCAGCCCGATCTGATACAGGCGGACGAGGATCTGCCCCTTCTCATTGGGCATCAGGTATTCCTGCCGCGGCAGAGCGATCAGCGCGACATCCCGCCCCACGCGGATCGTCCCCACGGCCACCGTGTGGATCGCCGTGTGACGGCTCTTGGCCAGCTCCGCGATCGATTGCAGCGGCGCATCGTCCGTGTCGTGCCCGTCGCCGATCACAACGACCGCGCCGCCGGGCTTGTCCTTTTCCGGCGACTGCTCCATCAGCACGTCCGCCAGCGCCCGGTCGTAATGTGAAGTGTTCCCCGTCGCCAGCCGCTCGGGAGGCTGCGAAATCGATCCGGTGCCCAGCACGCGCGATCCCTCATCGAATCCCATCAAGCGCAGGTCGAAATTCGCCGACAACTCCTTGATCTGGGTTTCGCTGAGCCAGTGCTCGGCGATGTACTTCATCCGTGATTCGCCCCCGATGTCGGGCGTGAGCATCGAGCCGGATGTGTCGAGCAGGACGGTGAGCCGCTCGCGCTGTGGAGTCTCGACGCTCGGCGGCATCGTCGAAGGACCCAGCAGGATGAAGCTCAGCGCCGCGATCGCCGTCAGACGCATGATCAGCAGCAGCGTCCCGCGCACGGGCTTGCTGCGGACACCCCGGCCATACGCGAAGATCGACAGCCCGGCGATCAGCCCCGCGATCGCAGCGATCAGCAGCGGCGAGATCACCGGGTCGAACGTCGTGCTGGCCAGCGAGACATGCATCAGCGTTTCCAGAAGCTCAGCAGGAGCAGTTCCACCGAGACGGCGATCAGCGCCGCCTCGACGAGGTATGGCCAGATTTGCAGGCCGCGCTCCGATGAAGCGGCGCGGCCGTCGGTCGTGGATTGGACATCGATGGCTTTTGTGCTCGCCGCTAGTGATGCGAGCTGCGCCGCATCGACGGTCCGCAGGTCGCTCTCGCGCTCATCGAGATTCGCCGCGTAACCGGCGACGGGCTTGCCGCTGCGCTCGACGGTGTAGAAGCCCGGCAGCGTCGTCATGCTCAGATTCACCGTCGTGCTGCTCTTGCCCGGCGTGACGGACGCCGTTGCGACACGACCGTCGGGATCGAGCACACGGAGTTCCTCGGTCGCGCTGACCAACGGCAGACTGTGAATCAGCGATTTGCCGACCGTGATGCTCCGGTGGCCGTCGTCACGCGGACGCAGATCATCGACGAGGCTGTGCACCAGCGCGACGAAGATTGGTTGCTGCACGAGATCACCGGAGGCGGGCTCGGGACTGAAGTTGGCCAGCGCGAACTTGCCGCGGCGAAAGCTCTGAACGGAGAGCGCGGGGGAGCTGTCGGCGAATCGCAGCAGCGTCGCGGCGGTGGTTCGCGGCGAACCGGCGGTGAAGATGCGCTTGAAGCGGATGTGGGCCAGCGAATCCTGCGATCGCTCGTCAAAGGCGAGCAGAGCGGGCGACGACCACGCGCCGTCGGTGATTGCCAGTGCGCCCTCGCTGCTGGCGAGGTCGCGGGCACCAACCGGTGTCCACGGCACCAGCGGCTCCGCGCCGGCGGATTGCTGCAGCACCGTGGCATTGGCCCCGACCGGACCCGTGCCGCAGAACATCAGCACGCCGCCGCCGCCGGCGGTGTAGTCGCGCAGCGCGGCGACCGCGCCGGGAATCAGCGCACCGATGTCGCCGATGAGCACGGCCTCCGTATCGGCCAGCGCCGCGGCATTCAACTGATCGGAGCGCAGATGTCTCACGTCCAGCGGATCGGTCGCATCGCCGTGCGGGGCGAGGGCGCGGGTGAGGAAGAACGTCGTGCCAGTCGGTTCCGCGGCGTCATCGTCGCCGACAACGACGATCGGCACGCGCTGCGAGACACGCGCGATGAGGTAGACGCGGTTGTCGGCGGCGAAATCGTCATCGGGGATCGTGAGCGTGACACGGTGCTCGCCGGCGGTGTCGAACGTCACTTCAAAAGCGAATTCGATCGGCTGATTCGGCTGCGTCGTGACGCGGCGCGAACCGGCGAAGTGGCCGTCGATCTCGGCGGTGACCTCGACGGTGCGCTGCTGCGCGGTGAAGTCGGTGAGCGTGGCGATGAGCTGCGCGGGGCGCGTAGCGAGCGGCCGACCGGGCTGGAGGTGCGGATTGGAGAGGGCGGCATTGACGGGCGCGGAAGCCGTCGGCGGGGCGGCGATCGTCAGCCGGATCGAACGCTGCGCGAGGCTCTCTGCCAGCGGCGTGGCGAGCAACTCGGCCCAGTTGGTCTTCTGCATGTCGGAGACGACGGTGATGCGTCGCGGACCCTTGTGATCGGCCAGCAGATCGGAGGCCAGGCCGACGGCGGCCAGAAGATCGGCACGCTGCTGCGTCGGCTCGGCGCGGCGGAGCTCGTCACGCAGCGATTGCAGGTTGGGCACGAGCTGCGGAAAGGCCGCTTCGGGATGTGCGCCGGCATAGACGATGTCGCCGGCTTCCACATCGGCGTCGCCGTCGGTCAGCGCGTTCTGCGCCGCGCCGCGGAGACGTTCGATCGCGCTGATCCCACCAGAACGCTGAGCGGTTGAGGCGCTGACATCGAGCACGACAACGACCGCGGCTTTATTCCCGTTCCCCGCGGCGCTGACGGGCACATCGGTCCAGATCGGCCGCGCGAAGGCGAGCGTGATCAGCGCGATCGCGATGCAGCGCAGCAGCAGGAGCAGCAGACGCCGCAGGCGGAAGAGGCGTGACTGGCTCGCCGCCGCTTCGTGCAGCAGGCGGATCGTCGGAAATGTGATGCGATTGACCGCCCGCCGGTGCATCAGATGCGCCGCAATCGGCAATGCCGCCGCCGCCGCGCCCCAGAGCATGAGCGGCGAGATCAGCGAGATGATGGCGAGAGTGGACATGGCGATCTATTCATCTCGATGCGCGGGCGAAGAGATAGTGTTCCAGGGCTTTCTCGTAGGGTGTGCTGGTCGCCGCGAGTTGGTAGTCGATGCCGCGGCCGCGCAGCGCCGCGGCCCAGGTGGTCTGGAACTGTTCGATGCGTTTCTCATACGCGCCGCGGAGGTCGGGGATGCTCGCGGTGAGACGCTGGCCCGTCTCGGCGTCGGTGAAGACGGCGTCGTCGGCGTCGGGCAGCTTGAGTTCGTCGGCGTGGAGCACGTGGAAGACGATCACCTCGCCGCCGCGCTGCGTGAAGGTGGACATGGCGCGGAGGATCGGCTCGGGCTCCTCGAGCAGATCGCTGAAGACGATGAGCAGGCCGCGGCGCGGCACGCGCGCCGCCAGCGCATCGAGCGCGACGGCGAGCTTCGCGTCTTCGCCGAGCTGCACCTCCTCCATCGTCTTGAGGATGGAGAGCAGCGACGCAAACGCCCCAGCGGGGCGGTGAAAATGACGCAGACCATTACGGGCTACGGCGAACGAAACCTTGTCCTGCTGCCGCGTGCCCAGGAACCCGATCGATGCGGCGATGCGGCAGGCGTGGTCGTATTTGGTGTCGAGGTGTCGCAGGCCGACGTCCACGTTCGAGATCACCTGCACGGGCTTCTGGTTCCGGGACGGCGGTCGCTGCCGCTTGTAGGGATAGTTCATCGACGCCGACGCATCGACGAGCATGTGCACGGTCATGTCCGACTGATGCTCGAAAAGCTTGACGAACAGCCGGTCGCTGCGGCCGAAGACTTTCCAGTCGATGTCGCCCAGTTCGTCGCCGGGCATGTAGGTGCGGTAATCGTTGAACTCGACGCTGTGCCCGCGCTGCGGCGAGGCGTGGCGACCGGCGTAGATGCCCTCGACCGGACGCCGGCTCGCGAAGAAAAGATGCCGCAGACGCCGGAGGTCCTGGATGCGGAGGTATTTGTGCTGGAGGTTATCCATGGAAAAAGGGTTCAGGGTTCGGGGTTCAGGGTTCAGCGGGAGCCGCCGGACCTGAACCCTGAACCCTGAACCCTGGCCCTCACTTTTCGTACGCCGGTTCCGCCACCTCTTTGATCACGCGCTCGACGATGTGCGTGGATGTGATCCCCTCGCCCGCCGCGTTGTAGTTGGCCAGCACTCGGTGACGCAGCACCGCCTGCGCCGCCTGCCTGATGTGGTCCGCCGTCACCGCCGGCTTGCCGTCGAGCACCGCCATCGCCTTGCCCGCCAGCACCAGATACTGCGCCCCACGCGGCCCCGCGCCCCACTCGACATATTTCTTGACGAACTGCCCGGCGTTCGGATCACCGGGCCGCGTCGCCCGGGCAATCGCCACGGCGTAGCTGATCACATGCGGCGAAACCGGGATCCGCCGCACGAGCTGCTGAAACTCCATCATCTGGTGCCGCGTGTAGACCTGATCGATCTTCGTGTCGCGCGGAGCCGTCGTCGCGGCGACGATCTGCTCCTCTTCGCTCTTCGACGGGTAATCGATCCACAGGCTGAACATGAACCGGTCGAGCTGCGCCTCGGGCAGCGGGTACGTGCCCTCCTGCTCGATGGGGTTCTGCGTCGCGACGACGATGAACGGCTTCTCCAGCGCGTGCGAGTGGCCCATGCTCGTGACCGTGTACTCCTGCATCGCCTCGAGCAGGGCGCTCTGCGTCTTGGGCGGCGTGCGGTTAATCTCGTCGGCGAGGATCAGGTTCGCGAACACCGGGCCCTTCATGAACTGCCACGACCGACCGCCCGTCGCGCCGCCTGTCGCCCCGGCGTGCGATGCGCCCGGCAGGTTCGCTGCGCCGTCCTGCAGCAGCTCCATGCCGATGATGTCCGCAGGCATCATGTCCGGCGTGAACTGGATTCGCTTGAAGCTCCAGCCCAGCGACTGGCCGAGCGTCTTGACCAGCAGCGTCTTGGCGAGACCCGGCACGCCGATGATCAGCACGTGCCCCTCGCAGAAGACCGCGGCGAGAAGCTGCCGCACGATCAGCTCCTGGCCGATGATCACCTGCCCGATCTCTTTGCGGATCTTCTGGTAACCCTCCGCGGCCTGCTTGAGGAGCGCCGCATCGGTGTCACTGACGCTCGCCGACGTTAACGTGCTCATACGCCTCCACCGCAAAAAGTTGTTCGCGTGCGGTCACCGGGATCTTGGATGCAAATCATATCATCAGTAAGACGCCGATCCGATGCCGCTGTTCATGGTGGGGATAAAAAAGGCAGGAAAGTCACGCATGCTCGTGAACCGGCGCGGTCTCGACCGGCGTGTCGTCCGTGATCTCCGCTTTCGATTGCAGATCTTTCACGAGATTCCGCACCTTTTCGTTGCGGCGTTCCTGGATGAGCTGCTGCCGCACGGCGTCGCGGACGTCGTCGAACGGTTTGGCCACCGCGCCGCGGCGGCCGGTGCATTTGAGCAGGTGCAGGCCGAAGCTGGAGTGGAACACCGGGCTCACCTCGCCGTCGTTCATCGAGAAGGCGATCGTGTCGAACTCCTCGGGCAGCTCGGCCCGCTTGAACCAGCCGAGGTCCACCTGCTCGTCCTTCTTGTCGGAATGCTCGAGGGCGAGCCTGTCGAAATCGGCGCCCGCGAGGATTTCCTGACGCACCTTGCGAAGCTCCTCGTAGGCGGCGGCGCGGTCCTCACCGCGGCGTGGGGCTTTGAGGATGTGCGAGGCGCGGGCCTCCTCGACGGTCATGTGCTGTGCGAGGTTCTTCTCGTAGGCGGTGCGGAGGTCGGCGTCGCTGGGCTCGGGCTCCGGGCCGCAGGCGGTGTCCACGTAGCGCTGCGTGCGCAGGTTCATCTCCAGGTCGGCCTTGAGCAGCGGGGCCTGATCGGGGGTCGCGCCGGCGGAGGCGTAGAACTGCATCTCCCCGCCGCTCTCGGCGATGATCTCCTGGAACCGGGCCTCGACGACGTCTTCGGTGAGCGGCGGCAGACTGCGGGCCTGCTGGGCGAGCAGGACGCGCGCGATGATGTTCTCCCGGGCGTAGCCGCGGAACTCGCCGTCACGCTCGCAGCAGGAGACGTTGCCCAGGCTCTCGAAATAGCTCTTGATCCCCGAGAACTCCTGCTCCAAAACCGCGGGGTCGATCGCTTCACCGTTGATCGTCAGAGGCATCGGAGGCTCCGGGTGTGTGTGACGCAAACATTATACGCGGTGGCGGCCGGATGCCCCGTTTAGCGACGGCCCTTGGGCCGTGTTCGTGAATTATGGTTTGGATGACGGATTACTCGCCAGCCGCTCAATTTCCAAATTCTGTTCCGCGCATGATCGAATACAAACCTCAGCCATGATGGCGATCACCATCGCAGCCATCACGTAGTAAAGACCCGCGAGTGCGAACTCCAGTATTGGGGAATCAATTCTTGGATTAATGCCCTCCACAATTGCCCAAGCGACAAGCGTCCCGTAACAGTACGTGCCGGACCAACCCGCAAAGCTCCATCGTGTGACCAATACCAGACGAACTGAAGCGACGAATGCAAACGCCACGATCACGCGCCGCGAGATATCGATGCCCGGGCACCTGCAGGCCGGCGCCAATATCCCCTCGATGATCGGAAGTCCCTGCAGCATGTAGAGTCGTAATTGCTCACTGAATGTCATGGGTTTCCATTGCCGTTTCATCACGCTGGCAAGAATGAATGCGATGATCACAATGGCGATTGTTGGCACAATAAAAATCTCGGCAATGAATGACTCGAGCTTGGCTGCCACCAGTTTGTCACGACTCGCCGGATACCACACGCTCGCCGCTACTACCGCCGTCGTCAGGATGAAGACGGTAAAGAAACTCCACGGCGACGCGAGCAGCGTGTCGGTCCATTTCGTGATGCGGGACGAGAGCGTTTTCATAAGACTCCGCGGTGGATGTGCGGATCACATGTGTATGTTACGCCAACATTGAGGGGCGCGTTCGGATCGACCCCAGAGGGGTCGGCTATATGGATTTGGGGAACGGGCCGGGCGGGTTTACGATACGGGGCCACACCGCGTAAAGGATGCACACATGGCTTATCTGCTGGGCATTGATATCGGGACTTCGGGCACGAAGGCGCTGGTCTGCGATCTGCAGGGAACGGTGCTGGCGACGGCGACGGCGGAGCATGATATTTCATCGCCTCACCCGGGCTGGAGCGAGCAGGACCCGCGGCAGTGGTGGTCGGCGGTGTGTGCGGCGACGCGCGCGGTGGTGAAGAAGGCGAAGGTTTCGCCCAGCGATTGCCGGGGCATCGGGCTGTCGGGCCAGATGCACGGCTCGGTGTTTCTCGGCGGCGACGGGCCGGAGACGGGCGAGCCGCTGCGGCCGGCGCTGCTGTGGAACGATCAGCGGACGGCGGCGGAGTGCGCCGAGATCGAGAAGGCGGCGGGCGGCCGCGGGAAGCTGATCGCGATGGTGGGCAATCCCGCGCTGACGGGATTTCAGGCACCGAAGATTCTGTGGGTGCGCAAGCATGAGCCGAAGGTTTACAAGAAGACGAAGCACATTCTGCTGCCGAAGGATTACATCCGGTTCCGCATGACGGGCAAGTATGTGACGGATGTCAGCGATGCATCGGGGACACTGCTGCTGGATGTCAAGAAGCGCGCGTGGCACTGCGGGCTGATCGCGAAGCTCGGGATTGATGCGGGGCTCTTGCCGGAGTGTGTCGAGTCGCACGTGGTGACGGGCGAGCTGACGGCGTGGGCGGCGAAGCAGCTGGGGCTCAGCGCGGGCGTGCCGATTGTCGGCGGGGCGGGTGACAATGCGGCGGGCGCGGTTGGCAACGGGATCGTGCGGAGCGGCGTGGCGATGGCGAGTTTGGGGACGAGCGGCGTCGTGTTCGCGCATGCGGACAAGCCCGTGCTCGATCCGGCGGGGCGTGTGCACACGATGTGCAGTGCGGTCGATGGGAAGTGGTGCGTGTTCGGTTGCATGCTCTCGGCGGGCGGTTCCTTGCAGTGGTTTCGCAATCACATGGCCAAGGCGGAGATGGCCGAGGCGAAGAAGCGCGGCATCGACGTGTATCAACTGCTCATGGACGAGGCGGCGACGGCGGCGCCGGGCTGCGAGGGCCTGATCTTCCTGCCCTATCTGACCGGCGAGCGATGCCCGCACCCCGATCCACTGGCACGCGGCGGCTGGATCGGGCTGACGGCCCGCCACACCCGTGCGGCGATGATCCGCTCCGTCATCGAGGGCATCACGTTTGGCATCACCGACGGCCTGCGCATCATGCAGGGCATGGGCATCTCCATCAACACGATTTACCTCACCGGCGGCGGCTCGCGCAGCGAATTCTGGCGGCAGGTCCAGGCGGACACGTACAACGTGCCGGTCGGCCTGACGAACTCGAAGGAGGGCGCAGCATACGGTGTGGCGATCCTCGCAGGCGTCGGCACGGGGGTGTGGAAGAGCGTGGCGCAGGCGTGCGACGCGATCCTCAGTGAGACCGAGAAGCGGAAGCCGAATAAGAAGTCGGCGGCACATTATGCGAAGGTCTATGCCGAGTATGCGAAGCTTTATCCGACGCTGAAGGAAACGTTCCCGCGGCTGGCGAAGCTTTGATCGCATTGCGGATGGCGCTGCGGCGGTCGGCTTTCCCGCACCGGGCAAAGCCGTTACGCTTATCGCCTTGCCAAGCCACCGCGGAGAGCGGGGCGTCGGGATTTGGGCCATGTGCCGAGTGGGCATGAGGCCGAGAATCCTGCTTAGGGACTGTGAAGACTTCCATGCCTCAGATACTGCCGATTCATGCGATCCGATACGCAATTTCCGACAAAGCTTCCGGCGGGACCGGGGATGTGAGCGGCGTGATCGCGCCGCCTTACGATGTGCTCGACGAGGGCCCGAAGCAGAAGATGCTCGCGGCCGACCCGCACAACATTGTCGCGATCGATCTGCCGGTGACGCCGCCCAAGACGGTCGGGCCCGATGAGGCGTACCGCAAGGCCGGCGATCTGTTCCGCAAATGGCTGGCGGAGGGCGTGCTGCGTCACGACCTGAAGCCCGCGCTTTTTGCCTACGAGCAGAGTTACACGAGCGGCGGGGAGACGTTCAGCCGACGCGGCTTGTTCACGAATCTCGTCGCCGAGGAATTCGGCCGAGTCGGCGGCGGGATCCACCGTCACGAGCTGACGATCCAGGGCGGCACCGATGATCGCCTTAAACTGATGGAAGCGACCGCTGCGCAGCTCTCGCCGGTGTTTGGCGTCTACGACGATGTGGGCCGCCGCGTCGCCGCGCTGCTCAAGCCGATCTATGCTCGCACACCCGATTTCACCGGCACGACGGGCAACGATGGCGTCGAGCATCGTGTCTGGATCATCACCGACAAACGGAAGATCAACGCGCTGGACCGGAACCTGCTGGCCACCGATGTGTTCATCGCCGACGGTCATCACCGCTACACGACCGCGCTGAACTACTCCAAGCGTCACCCGGAAAACGCGGCGGCGAAGAATGCACTGTTCGTCCTTGTGGCGATCAGCGACCCGGGTTTGCGCGTACTGCCGACGCACCGTGTGCTGTGCGGCCTGAGCGGGTTCAAGTTCAAGGAATTCGCGCAGGTCATCGCCGATGACAAGCGTTTCAAACTCACGCCGACGAATCACGGAGCCGCGGGCGTCGAGAAACTCGCCCACGACTTGCCTACGCACCGTCACCACGCGCTGGGCATCCTCGATCCCGAATCGGGCGGCACGTTCGTGCTCACGACGCCGGACCACGATCCGCTGGTGGGCACGATGTCCGAGAAGCCGCGCGTGTGGCGCGAGCTGGATGTGGCTGTGCTGCATTACCTGTTCATCGATCAGATCGTCAAGCCGCGCTACGGCGGCAGTGCGATCACGTACAAGTACCCGCACGAGCTGACGGAGATGGTACGACTGACGCGTGAAACGCCGGGTCGGCTGGGCATCATCATGCAGCCGACGGCGCTCAAGAGCGTCTGCGATGTCTCCCGCGCCGCCGAGGTGATGCCGCCCAAGTCGACGTTCTTCTTCCCGAAGCTCGCAACAGGCCTGGTCATCAATCCGCTCGACTGATCGCGGTGATTATTTTTCGACGATCCTGAAGATCATCCCGCCGAGTGACACGGCGTAGATTTCGCCGTCGCGATCTTCGCCGAAGCTGGCGAGAGCGGGGACTTGGCCGAGGTACTGCGGCGAGATTGGGCCGGGGTGGCGGGGATCGTAGCGGATGGCCCAGATCATGCCCGTCAGGAAATCGCCGTAGATGTAGGCTCCGCGGAGCGTCGGGATTTTGCTCCCGCGATAGACGTAGCCGCCGGTGATGCAGAGCATCTTGTTGTGGCTGAATTCGGCGATGGGATCGACGAGGTCCGTGGGCATTTTGCTAACGGGGTTAAAATCATGTCTGCCCTCACGGAGCCGCCAGCCGAGGTTGCAGCCGCGCGTGACGATGTCAATCTCTTCCCACTTATCTTGACCGACGTCGCCAGCCCAGAGGTCACCCGTCTGACGGTCGAACGAAAATCGCCAGGCGTTTCGCACACCGTAGGCCCAGATCTCACCCCGCGCGCCGGGCACGGCGACGAACGGATTGTCCCCGGGTATTGCGTAGTGCCGAGCGGGCGCAGCGGGATCGGTGTGATCGATGTCGATGCGGAGGATTTTTGCCAGCAGCGAGCTTTTGTCCTGGCCGTGCTTGTCGGGGTCACCGCCCCAGCCGCCATCGCCGATGGAGATGTAGAGGAAGCCGTCACCGTGGGCGTCACCGGGGGCGCCGGGCGGGGGGAATGCGATCATGCCGGCGTGATGGTTGGCGAAAAATTGTGTGACTTCGAGGATGACCAGTTCGGAGGTGGGGTCGATCGTGCCGTTCGCCGGGTCCATCGTGTAGCGAGCGACGACGTTGCGGTAGGGGTGGTCGCGGGTGAAGTAGAGAAAGACGTAGTGATTGGTCTTGAATTGCGGATGGAACGCGAGGCCCAAAAGGCCCTCTTCACGCGCGCCGCTCTTGATGAGTTTGCGGAGGTCGGCTGCGACGTGAGCCTCGGCTGTGTCATCGCGGTTGTCGAACCAGAGCAAGCGACCGGCCTGCTCGAGAACGAAGAGCCGATCCGTGCCGTCCGGCGGTGAGGTCAGGAAGAGCGGCATATCAAAGTGGAGACTCGCAAACACGCGCTCGACGCGCACCGGGGACGCCGCGGCGGCCACGGGATCGACCAGGATCGGCGGCTTGGCGCATGAGAGCAGCGTCAGGCACGCCGCCAGGATCCACAGCATTCTCTTTTTAATCGCCTGTTCGACCATAACCACCATGCTACATCAGAGGCCGCTCGGGTTTCCACGCATCCCGCCATACGGTTTCGCTTCATGTTGAGCAATGGGCGCAGATGCGTGCGGGGGATTCACGGTGTACTCTGATGTCCGCGATGTAGGACGCCCCGCGGGGTTGCAAGGCATGAATGGTTTTCCCAATCAAAGCATCTTGAAGACATTGATCGGCATGATTGCGCTGATGTGGTTGACGGGTTGTGCGCTCAGTGAACCGCGCACGCGGCTCGGCGGGTTGCCGTGCCCCGGGCCGCTGACGCTTTTTGAATTGGCCGATCCGGAACACCTCGGGACACACCGTTACGGGAATCTTCCGCATTTATTTGGTTCTGACGAGTGCGGTCACGGCATTCTGTACACGCGCCGCGCCGGTTTTCTGGACATGGCGCACGTGCGCGAGAGCATGGACTGGTCGCGCTATGTTTTCATCCGCGTCGGCCGAGCGCTGCGTGATCACAGCACGACGCTCAATCTGGACGGGTACGACAATTGCCCGTTCCGACTGTTGTTTCATTACCCCATCGACTGGGACGTGATGGCCCCCGATCGGCGGGAGCGTATCATCAACGAGCTTTCTCTCCGCATCGCGCACCGTGTCGCGCTTGATGCGCTGACGTGGCACGAGATCATCACTTGGTTCGGCTACGGGACGACCGTCGTCTGGTCGGAGAAGGCGTCGGCGTTCACCTACGAGGACACGATGTCCCACGTCATTGGTATGCTCGCCGCGGACGATGCGCTGCGTCACCCGGCGGTTTCGTGGAACCGTGATGCGACGCGGGCGCTGGGCGAGGAGCTTGTGCGTGTGGGTGTCGTGTCAAAGGAGGAGGCGGAGCGTGCAGTGGAGTTGGTCAAAGGCAAGTGGTGGGCGGACGGGCAGTGCATCCGGCGCATGCTCGATGTGGGGCTGGCGGGTGACCGCATTCATCCGTGGCTGGTGCGCGGCATACCTGGCGGTGATGAGCCTCCGCAAGCGTTTGCGCTGCCGACGCTGCGTGACGTCGAGGGGCGGGATTTCGCGGGCTTCTGGTCGATGACGATCGAACCGAGTTGGCTGATCCCGGCCCCGGTCTGCGCGTGCTGCGAGGGCAAGCCGAGATACATCGATCCCGCGATTCATTTCCCCGTGCTGATGGAAAAGATCAGGAAAGAAGTGAAAGCGGAACTCGGGCCAACGGCGGATCAAGCCTACGACGAGTGAGGATCAGATTCGGACATTGTCACTTTACGTTAGTCCCCGCGGGAAGGCGCAGGGTTCAGGTGTGAATGACGAAACCCCCGGCTTCCGCCGGGGTTAGTTCGGATTTGCGATGGGTCAAAGTAAACGGGTCTCGAAGGCTCGAACCCGTGTCATCCGCGGCTTAGTGGTGATGGTGGCTGCTGACGAACGCGGCGTGCGCCGCGGCTTTGGCGGCCTTGGCAGCTGCTTTGGCGGCTGCCTTGGCGGCTTTGGCTGCGGCCTTAGCCGCGGCTTTGGCGGCCTTGGCTTGTGCGACCTGAGCGACGTGTGCGGCCTTGGCGGCGAGCACCGCCTGATGACGGGCAGCAGCGGCAGCAGCGGGGGTGGTGGTTTCCGTTGAGTCGTCGTCGCCGGCGCCGTTCTGGTCGCCCTGACCGCCTTGGTCATTCTCGACGCCGTTGTCGCCGTTTCCATCATGTTCGCCGAAGCCGCCGTGATCACCGAATCCATCGCCGCAGCCGCCGTGATCGCCGAAGCCATCGTGCCCGAATTCACCGGTGAAACCGAGCGCGAAGAGGAAGTCGCGGTTGACGGTCGTCGGATCGACGACGGTCACGGTGTTGGTCCCGATGCCGGTGGTGACGATGTCGGTCGCATCGGCGTGGTCGATGGTGTTGTCGCCCGCGCCGACGGTGATGGTGTTGGCGGAGCCGAGAACGACGAGGACGTTGTTGCCGTCGCCTGCGGTGATGTTGTTGGTCCCGCCGCGGTCGAAGATGTGGTTGGCGCCGTTGCCGACGGTGACAGTGTCGTTGCCATCTCCGGTGATGATGGTGTTGGCCCCGTCGCCGGCCTGGATCGTGTTCGTTCCGCCGCGGTCGATGATCTGATTATCGCCGAGGCCGACGGTGATCGAGTCGTTGCCAGAGCCTGTGGCGATGCGGTTGTTGCCGGTGCCTGCGACGATGACGTTGTTGCCGGAGCAGGCGGAGATGATGTTGTTGCCGTTGCCGACGGTGATGGAATCGTCGCCGGAGCCGGTGGAGATGACGTTGGCTCCGTCACCGGCGAGGACGGTGTTCTTGCCGCCGTGGTCTTCGATGCGGTTGTTGCCGAGGCCGACGTTGATGATGTCGTCGCCGGAGCCGGTGGTGATGCAGTTGGTCCCGTCGCCTGCGGTGATGGTGTTGTTGCCGGAGCAGGCGGCGATGAGGTTATTGCCGCTACCGACGGTGATGGTGTCGTTGCCGGAGCCGGAGCAGATGATGTTGTTGCCGTCGCCTGCGGTGACGGCGATGTCGGGGACGGCCCCGGTGGTGTCGACGATGTTGCGGCCGATGATGACTCGGTCGTTTCCGCCGAGGGTCTGGATGTCGATGTGGTTGACGCCGGAGAAGAGGGTGCCGTCGGCGACGCCGGGTGCCTTCTGGACGATGACGTCGCCGGGGCTGGCGCCGGCGGTGATGACGACAAGGTCGTCACCGTTGGGAGCATCTGTGCCGAGTATGCTGAGGGTATCGTTTGACGCGCCGGTGAGTGAGGCGGAGAGGAGCGCTCGGGATTCAAGCGGTTCAAAACGCGGGGCGAAGGAGCGGGGAGCGGATTGGCGGGCGCGCAGTTTCCTGACCAATTGCTTGATGAGGCGGTTCATCGGATGCTCCAGGATTCGTTGTGTGCAGGTGGTCTTGTCCGGCGGTCGCCGGTGGGGTGGGATCGACTTGTTGAACATACCATTGACGGGGGATAAAAGGCAACTGTGATTTGATGAGAATTGTCGTGGTGATCGGGCAGATGCGGCTGCTGGGTGGGGAGGCGCGCAAAACGATATTACAGCTGCGTTACGGAACATTGCAAATTACAACCTGCAGACGGCAAATTGGGCACAAGCACGGTGCGCGTGCAGGCAATAGAGGAACGGATTTACGGTTGCTGCGGGCGGCACGGATTGCGTGGAATTATGAACACGCGATTTCAGTAGAAGTTCCCCCAGTTGCCGCTGTAACGCCAGGCGATCTTGGACAGGCTGGGTGATTCAGTGTGGCCATCGCCGAAGAGGAGCGAATTGGATTCGAGTTGGCCGTTGAAGACGTGGCCGCCCTGGGCGAGCGTCGGGTCCATGATGCCGATGGTGGGGCTGCAGATCTTGTCGCTCATCACGGGTTTCTTGGAGATGCTGGGGCATCGGACGCTGGTGGGGAAATCGTTGGGGTCGTTGGGGTCGGTGATGTAGAAGGTGATGGTGTCCCTGCGCGGGACCCACCACATGGTGGGCAGGATGGAGAAGTTGCCGCTGGAGTCGAGCATCATTTGGAGTGCGGCGGTCTGGCCGTCGGGGATATTGGCGAAGATGACGGGGCAGTAGAGGAGCCGATAGAACATGCCGTGTTCGATGAGTGCGGGGACCATGGCGTTGCTGACGTCCCACGTGTTGTGCCCGACGAGGACGGGGACATCCTGCCGGGGCATGAATCCCATATTGTCGGCGGCGTAGCCCCCGATGACGATGCCGATCTGGTGGTACTGCGAGGTGCAGTTGGTCTTGCGGCTGCCGTAGGTGATGCGACCGGCGGCGGGGATGATGAGCGAGAGGAGGAGGATGACGAGTGCGAGGACGACGAGCATCTCGATGAGCGTGAAGGCGCGGAATGAGTTTGGAACGGCGATGGCTGGTTGCTGGTTTTGGATCATGTTTTAGCCCCTTATCGGAAATATCAACCCGAAATGAAGACGGACACCATGCGTAAAGAGACGACTTCGTGACTCGATCGCGCCCGCTGGAATTGCGCAACGGTCCAGCCTGTGCCGGCACGACGAACCGGCGGATCAGCCATCACATGCGATGGCGCACGAAAACTCCATCTGTGAAAACTCCCGTGGCGTCGCCGAACTCAATGCGTGGCGAAGCGTGCAACGAATGCAACGAATTGGTGGCTGCGGATCGCGGTTGCTGGATCATGGGCAAAACTCCTTTTCAAACACGCAGCGGAAATGGATCACACCATACAAACACCAGAGCCATGCTGATCCTGCGCGGATCACGGAGAGTTCGGGAACGGATTGCGTGGGGCGGAATTTGTAACTGACTTACATAATAATCGAGTGGATATGCTGAATCACAACAAAATATTCCAAAATTTGAGTCACGCGAAATTGGCGTTGACGGAGGCTGCGCGGTGGTGTTTTGCGGGGTCACGTATATTTGCTGGTGGAATTGGGTGCTTGCGCGATGTGAGCGCGGTTCAAAGTGGCGGTAAACGGGGGCGGGCAATCGGCAGGGCGGATGCAACGGGGCGCGGGAGCGTGTATCTTTCCCCATCAACTTTTGGGAGATCCGGCGATGACGACGAACTACATCATGCCCGTGGCGACGCACAACGACCTCGTCGCCAAGGCGTATCTGCACCGCGGTTACACGGCGACTGAAGCTGAGCAGGGTGCCCGCTTCTGCGAGCTCGCCTCGTGGCACGGCATCAAGACCCACAACGCTCTCAAGGCCCTGCACCTCGACGAGCTCTTCGGCTCCAAGGCCGGCGGCTGCAAGCCCGGCGCGACGATCGAGAAGCTGCCCAGCAAGTATCCAGCGGTGCAGCGATGGAACGCCCACAAGAAGCTCGGCCAGGCGACGGCGTTCGAGGCCATGGACGAAGCGATGCGCCTCGCCGACAAGTTCGGCGTCGGCATCGTCGCGGTGGATAATGCCTTCCACTACCTCTGGGGCGGCGGGTACGTGATCGACGCCGCCAAGAAGGGCTACATCGCCTACACCAACTGCACCGCCGCACTCGCCGAGGTCGTCCCCTTCGGCGGCAAGCATGCCACGCTCGGCACCAATCCGCACTCCTGGGGCTTCCCCACGCAGAACGTCTGCGGCTTCCCCATCTGCATCGACTGGGCCACGAGCACCATCGCCATGGGACGCGTGCAGGTCCTTAAGCGTGAGGGCAAGCCCCTGCCGCCCGGCGCCGCCGTGGACAAGGATGGCAAGGAGACGACCGACCCCGACAAGGTCGCCGCACTGATGTGCTTCGGGGCCCACAAGGGCTACGGCCTGTCACTGCTCAACGAGATCTACGCCGCTTACATGGGCGGCTCGCTGCCCACGATCCGCAACCGCTGGGAGAAGGTCCGCGAGGGTGAGAAGGGCACCTGCTGCTTCTACTTCCAGTGCATTAGGCCCGATGCGCTCGCCGTGGAGTTCGCCGCGGGGCGCACGCAGGACGAGAACCTCAAGGCGGTCCTCGCCGACATCCTCGGCCACGGCAATCGTCCGCCCGAGGGCCGCACCATGCTCCCCGGCGAGCTCGAGGCCAACGCCGCCGCCGCCTCCGCCAAGCACGGCGGGCTCCTCTTCACCGCCGCGGAGATCGAGGGCTTCGCCCACATCGCAGCCGAAGCGAATCTGCCCTTCGACGCCAAGGCCTTCAAGCACGTCGACCTGTAATCGCGATCCGCAGCGGCCAATACTCATTGACGCCGCTCAAACGCCATCGGTACAATGGCTTGCACGCTTGGGCATCTTCGCCTGGTGACGAGGGTGCATAATCCCAAGTCGAATGCATTGAAAGGGTGAGCCATGAAGCGTCGCGTACTGCTCGGTGTGTTGGCTGCTGTGCTCGGTGTTGGTCTGGTCGGCTCGTTCTCGATGGCCGAAGACGCCCCCAAGAAGGCGTACGACAAGGACAGCTGTTGCGACAAGGCCGCCGCCAAAGGCGAGAAGTGCAAGCACGAATGCTGCGAAGCCGCCGAAAAGGAAGGCAAGGTCTGCGCCAAGTGCAACCCCGAATCCGCCAAGGCCGAGAAGAAGTAATCACCCCGCGGTGACCCCGAATCGACCGAACCTTCACAGCCCCCGGCGCAAGCCGGGGGCTGTCGTTTGACGATCCCCGCTCCCTCTCCGCCGCTTGCGGCTTAGCGCTCCCCTTCTTGCAAAACCCCCAACTTCACACTCCCAACCCCCAATTCCCAGGTCACCCCCCGTGCGCACAAACCCGTCGACCGGACATTTTTACCCCCTCCCCCCGCGCGCATTTTTGTGACCGCTCCGCCGAACCTCCCGTTTTAACTCCCCGTCGATTCCACACCTTAAGCCTGCGAATCCCACTCAAACCCATCGGTTCTCCGGGAAACCACCCGGACGTCCGGTTTCACGGCCACATCCGTGCGCGCTTCCCACTTCTCCCCCAGCGGCAGAGGCTGCAAGTCCGCCGCCGGGTGACGGGGCCGCCACAACGGTCCACATGCGCTCCGCGACACCCCTGGTCGCGGCTGCAGGGAAACGCGATCATCGCGCAATCCATTGATTTGGATCAGCAACGTCCACTCCTGCGTGAACCGGTCAGAGTCCGGTGTTATTCTTTACGCGGCTCATGCTCTTAATCCGCGTTTACTGTGGTCGATCACAGGTCGCATTTCTTTCGGTCAGCCAAATGGATGTCATTGATCGTCTGATTGCCAAGGTTCCGCACGCGAAACTGTCGCTGAATTCAGCGATAGAACTGTCTGAACTCGAACAATTCGAGAACGAGGCGGGCGTGCGCATTCCTGACGATTACAGAGAATTCCTGCTGCGCATCGCCAATGGTGGTCACAGCCACTGCAGACTCGTTTCATTGTCAGATTGGTGCGCGAGCTATTGGGGCGACGACGCAAAACCGTCATTTGTGGCAGAACCCTGCATCGTGACTCCCGATGTTCACGAATACGGGAAGGAATGGCTTGATCGATCAGGCGTTGTGGATTGGAACGCGCGATGGGACAGAAATGAATGGAATCCGATGTTTGGCACAATCGCAGTCGCGGAGATCGGGTGCGGTTTATTTTTTTCAATGGTCATGAACGGTCCGTTTCGGGGCAGAATATTCTCTTGGGGCGATCACGCATTGAATCCTCCGTACATGTATCCTCACAATAATTTCGGTGAATGGTTCGAATCGTGGATCGACATGATTCTGGAGGGGCAGCCCGTGCATTTTCTCGATGGTCGAATCCGATGATTGCTTGTCTGGACGTCTACTACTCGGGTGACACAGCGAATGCGGCTGCGATCGTGTTTTCAGACTGGCAGTCTGATTCGCCGGTTTCAAAATACACAGCTCTTGTTCGCGGAATCGCGGAGTACGAAGCCGGGCGATTCTATCTGCGGGAATTGGAGCCGCTGCGTGCCGTGATCTCCAAAATTGCTGAACCGATCCACACCTATCTGATCGATGCGTATTGCCACCTGTCCGATGATCACGCTCCCGGTTTGGGCAGTTACCTGTTTGAATCACTCGATCAAAAAGCAACGATCGTGGGTGTCGCCAAGAATCGTTATCGCGATTCGAAGCACGCTGTGGAATTGTTGCGAGGCCGCAGCATTCGCCCCCTCTTTGTCACATCGATCGGTATTCCATACGACACGGCTGCCCGTCATGTCGCGTCCATGATCGGCCAAGACAGGATTCCCGTTCTGATCAGGGCTGCTGATCGTTTGTCTCGTGAACCCCGGTTGTCAGAAAGCCGCGAGTGACATGAGCGGTCTATCGCAAGCCTCCCACCCGCTACCATACCCCCATGGACCCACAGACACTCTTCGGCCTCGTTGCGGTTACGGTGATGCTTGTCTTTTATGCGCTCGCGGAGCGATCGCTATCCTTCGGGCTGGCGTTTGCCCTCGCCTTTCTGATGGGATCGGCCTACGGATTCACGAAGGGTGCATGGCCGTCGATCGATTGCGGCTATCCGATCAACACGGCTCGCGCGTTCCGCAAAAGTTCCGTATTCCATCGTGGTGAGCGTCTGGATGATCAGCGAGCCGACGAGCGAGCCGAGGAGGTAGAGCCGACCTCCGGTCAGAGGTGTTGTGAATCAATCACATGGGCGCCGGCTGCGGGGCGGCTGGTGAAGATGGCGGGCGAGAGGCCCGTCTTTTTAAGATAGCCGTCATGGAGTGCCGCAGCGATTGAAGCGACGGATTCGGTGGCGACGAGGCTGACGGTGCATCCGCCGTAGCCGCCGCCGGTCATGCGTGAGCCGACGACGCCGCCGGCCGGGCCGATCGCCGCGGCGAACTCGACCATCGTGTCGAGCTCGATGCAACTGACCTCGAAATCATCGCGGAGCGATGCGTGGCTGGCGTACATCAGCTCGCCGACGCTGCGCCAATCGCCGCGCTTCAGGGCGGCGACGGCGTCCAACGTCCGCTGGATCTCGCCGATGACGTGATGCGCCCGGCGAAAGACGATGGGGTCCATCTTGTTGCGAGCCGCGATGAGCTGCGGCATCGAGGCGCTGCGGAGATCGGGGACGCCCAATACCGCCGCGGCGGCGAAGCATTCGGCGCGGCGTTTCGCGTACCCGCCGTCGCTCAGCTCGTGCTTGACGTTGGTGTTGGCCACGAGAATCGTGACACGCGGTTCGGTGAGCGGGACGTACTCGTATTCATTGGAGCGGCAATCGAGCAGGAGCAGATCATCAGCGCGGCCGAGCTGCGAGATCGCCATGTCCATGATGCCGCAGGGGACGCCGGCGAACGTGTGCTCGGCGGTCTGGCAGAGGCGGATCTTGTCCATCGGATCGAGCTGTCGGCCGGTGATGCACTCGACGAGCGTGGTGACGGCGACTTCGAGTGCGGCGCTGCTGGAGCAGCCGCCGCCGACGGGGATGTTGGAGTGGATCAGCGCATCGAAACCGCCGGGGTCCAGGCCGCGCGAGAGGCAGCCGCTGAGCGGGCCGCGGATGTAGTTGGACCACGCGGGCTGACCGCGGGTGAGCGAGGCGTTGAGGTCGAAGACGGCGTGGGCATCGCTCATGGTTGTCTGCAGCGTGACGCGCCGCAGATCAGCCGGACCGCCGCCGCGCGGATGGTCGGCGGCGATGACGACATATCGCTCGATGGCCATCGGCAGCACGAATCCACCGTTGTAGTCGGTGTGCTCGCCAATGAGGTTGACCCGTCCCGGCGCGGCGACGACCCAGCGCGCCGGCCGACCGAAGCGATCTGCGAATTGCTTCATCGCCTCGGACGCCATTTCGCGCAGGGTGCTTGCGGGTTTTTCACTGACCGCGGGGTTCATTTCCTGGCCGACTCCGTAAGGGGGAAGAACTGGTCTCAAATGCAGATGAATCAATCAGGGTTCGCCGGACGCGTCTCCGCCACCTATGCCCTGAGGCTCTTCCCAGAGGTCGTGGCTGATCGAACCGACCCCGCAAAGCAGAACGCCCCTGAAACGCATACAGGACCCGCCAAAGCGGATCCTGCGTTAAGCCCCGAGGGCTTGGTTCTGTCAGAGGGTCAAGTAACTCCCCGTGTACAACCCTGTTTATAAGCTCTCGCGCCGCTTGAGGGCCGGAAAACCACGCCAAAGACGTCTTGGACCAACTTTTCAAAGAGCATCCGGGCCTCGGTTTCTGTCCCGTCCGTCAAGGGAAGCCGACATCGACTACGTCTTGTCTTGCATTCCCTGCCCGCCCAACCCTTCTTGAAAGCCCTTCTTCGTCCACTGCTCACGGTATTCACGGGAAAATTCGCGGCCGAGTTTCCGTCCGAGCCCAATCTGGTTCAACACCTCTTCCAACGACACGCCTTGGTCGGCAAGGTGCATATTCCCCAGCACGCGGTAGACGATCTTGTCGGCGGAACATATCTGGCACCGTTCACCCTGTTGAAGAAGGTAGGCCAGTGATTCCGTCTCACCGGGGTCGAGTTTCTCGAAATAACCGGCATCGAATTTGGCA
>JAYVTU010000049.1:0-47115 GCA_043788485.1 Planctomycetota bacterium | reverse complement strand
CCATCTTCTCAGGAGGCCTTGCTTCGCGCCAGCCCCGCTAAAGCGCCGCGCGGCGCAGACTTATGGCTTATGTTGGTGGCGTTCGTACCTGACACCTTTGATTTTCCTCGATATCATCAATTAAGGATTGACCCGCCCTGCCCACAACAATAGATATGACTCACGGCGATTTTCCCTCCGCAGGCGTTCTGCGGCCCGTGCGCCGGATAATCATAGTTCGGCGTTAAAGCCCGGAGCCGTCCACGGCCGGATTCCCTGACCAACTAGGAATGCGAATGTACAAGTTGACCTTGATCGCCCTGCTAAGCGCGCCCATGGCGACGGCTCAGGCCGACACCTATTACGTAGACCCGACCGGTGGCGACGACGCCAAGGTCGGCACCAGCCCGGACGCGCCGTGGCGGTCCTTGGAGAAGATCAACGCGACCCGCTTCCAACCGGGCGACCGCATCCTGCTGAAAGCGGGCGGCACGTGGAACGGGCGGCTGCACCCCCAGGGGTCGGGAACCGCCAAGGATCCGATCGTCATCGACCGGTACGGAAAGGGCGAACGGCCGGCCATTCACAGCGGCGGGCTCGCTGGCGGTGCGGTGCGGCTCGACGACCAGCAGCACTGGGCCGTCCGCAACCTCGAGGTAACCAACCGCGGGTCGGAGGAACGTCGGAAGATGGGCATTCAGGTCCGCAACAATTCGGTCGGCACACTTTACGGGATCGAGGTAACGGGTTGCTACCCCACGATGTGACCGGCGATATGACCGACTACAAGGACGGCAAGGAGAGCGGCGGCATCATCTTCATCATCACGGCGTCGAACCTCAAAGTGCCGTCGAAGTGGGATGGCGTGCGGATCGAGAACAACACCATTTCGGACGTGGCTCGCAACGGCATCCTCATGCAGTCGCAGTGGATCAACAAGCCCAATGACCCAAACTCGAATTGGGGCGGGCACGGCGAATACACCCCGTCCGTCAACGTCCGCGTCGCCGGGAATAAACTCGATTGCGTCGGCGGCGACGGCATTATCCCCTGGTGCGTCAAGGGTGCGATAGTGGAGCACAACTTCGTACGCCGGGCGAACAACAACTCGCTCAAGCAGGGGCACGCCGGAATCTGGCCCTACTTCTGCGAGGACGTAGTCTTCCAGCACAACGAGGTGTGCGAGACGAAGACGAAGTACGACGGCATGGCCTTCGACTTTGACAACAGCAACCAGCGGTGCATATACCAGTACAACTACAGTCACGACAACGAGGGCGGCTTCCTCAACATGTGCTGCGACGGCAACGGCAACGACAACGTCGTGCGCTACAACGTCAGCCAGAACGACGGCTGCCTGGCCGGCAGCCGGGTCTTCCTCGTCCACGGCAACGGCAACCACGGCTACCGCGTTTATAACAACACGATTTACGTCCGCGACGGTGACGCTGCCTTGTTCGAGCAGGGCGAGCCGAGCGACAAGAGCTCGATTCTGTTTCAGAACAACATCATTATCAATGCTGGCAAGGGGGCGGTGAAGGCCCCGAAGGGGTGCCGCTTTGAGGGGAACCTGTACTCCGGTACCGGGCACATCGCCATTGACGACAAAAAGGTCTTGGGGGAGCCGCGCCTGCAGTCCGTGGGCAGCGGCAAACTCGGCTTGGATTCGCTCGCCGGGTACAAGCCCCTCGCCGGTTCTCCCGCCCTGAATGCAGCGGTACCGATCACGGGCAACGGCGGACGGGATTTCTTCGGCAACCCGATCGCCAATGCAGGGCCGCGCCACCTCGGCGCGTACGACGGCGACCCGGTCAAGCCATGACTCGGATTCAGCCGGGTGCCATCTATGAGCAAGACTCTGTCAAGGGGGTAGCGGGGCGTTCGGGCGAGAAAAAGGTGTCAGGTACCGTAATTCAAAAACGGTACCTGACACCTTTTTCGTCACTGACACCTTTTTCTTCACGACCGAACGCTTCGCCGACAGCACCGGTGAAATGACCCAACTGTTCAGTTGACCCGTGATGGGCGGTTGACATTGCCGCGGCGTGTTGCGCTTCAGAATTGAATCCGCCGCGAGAATTCAATGTGATCTGTATGACCGGACACCACCAATTGACGGCAAATGATGAACGGAATCATTTTTGGATCAGTTGTTCGAGAATCTGCTCGGCTGTTGGCTTGTCTCTGGTCCGCGCCGTATACATCGGCGAGAAAAAGGTGTCAGGTACCGTTATTCAAAAACGGTACCTGACACCTTTTTCTTCACGTCTCGATGCTCAACGCCGTCGACGCCCCGACCGAACGCTTCGCCGACAGCACCGGCGAAATGACCCAACTGTTCAGTTGACCCGTGATCGGCGGTTGACATTGCCGCGGCGTGTTGCGCTTCAGAATTGAATCCGCCGCGAGAATCCAATGTGATCTGTATGACCGGACACCACCAATTGACGGCAAAAGATGAACGGAATCATTTTTGGATCAGTTGTTCGAGAATCTGCTCGGCCGTTGGCTTTTCTCTGGTCCGCGCCGTATACATCGCCCGGGTGGCGCGGGAGATGAGTTCGACGAACTCGGGATATGACCTGCCGGTGACATCCACGAGGCCGCATTGATGGTTCTCGCGGTCGAAGCGACCGGCGGCGGATTGATCGAGCCATTGGAACCAATGCACGCCGACGAATCGAGGATCGGCCAGGGCCGAGGCGAGGTAGTTGCAGAAAGCGAGGCCGCGCTGGCGTTGATCCCAGGAGCCGCAGAGACCGGGGCCGGGAACACCGCGATCCACCGCTCCAAAATGAAACTCACCGGCAAGGATGGGCATGTCGATGTCCGGCGGCACCTGCGAAGCGCGGACGTGCGAATCATAGACATTCACGGAGAAGACATCGACGTGCCCCGCGGCTCCGCGACCGATCACCGGCGGTCCGCGATGCGCCCGGCAGCCGAGGTAGAGCTTGTGCGGCAGCACGTCATTGATCGCCGCTTTGCACTTGGTGAAGTAAGTGGTGGTGAAGTCGAGATAAAGCGGCTCGATGTCGTCACTGGCGGCTTTGGGGATCGAATCCGGTTTGGCGGCAAGAACCCCGTTCCAGTCGGCGAACGCCGTGTCCCATGCCTCGTTGAGCTCCGCGAGCGAGCCATACCTCTTCTTGAGCGTGGCGAGCACCCACTGTTTCGTCGGATCGGTCTCGTCCATCTCGTATACGGCGGGCGTGAACCGATCAGGCCACTCCAGTTCATTGTCGATGAAGATGCCCAGGCAGTAGGGATCATCCCTGGCCCAGGCGAACTTTTGCAGTGCCGCCCGTACATCAGCTTCAAAGGTGTCACCGAATGGCGATGGGAATTGTTTGGGGTTTGCCACGGTCCAACCTGACGAGGCGATGAGCGTGTAAGGCGTGCGTGCGTCCTTTTGCATTTTCTCATCCGTCCATGCGCCCAGCGTGTTCATGCCCCAGGCGCGCAGCCGGTTGTGGATGCCATCGCGATCGATTGATTCCCAATCTTTGCCGAGCAACCGGGCGTAATTCATCGCTGGAAAATTGGCCAGTTCCTGCTTGCCCTGCATGGAGCGACCGACCCAGCGGAGATAGTCCTTGTCGTCGGGCAGATACTCAAAGAAGCCCGCCTTGGTCCGCTTGGGAGTGATCAATGTCTCGGACTTGTTTCCCGCCAGACAAACACCCACAGAGAAGAACAGATAGCCATCGGGATCCACGAGCCACCATTGGCCATCCACTTTCTCCGTGCGGAAGTGCCCCGTGGCTTTCCGCTTGGGCCCATCCAGCCAGCCGCCGAATCGACCGAGCTTCCGCTCCTTCGCCTGCATTGCGGCGGCGGTCAGTTCAGCCCAGAGCGCCGCTCCCGCCTCCTTGATGCTCCCGGCTTTGCCCGGCCAATCCACCGCGCGCACCTGACCCAGGACATCGAGATAGGGCATCGCTTCGAGCTTCTGATCCAGCTCAGCCGTCGCCGGCCAGGCGAGAAACGGATCGTCGATGAGCAGGTCGATGTGTCCAGTCGATGACTTGATTTCCATCGTCAAGGCGCGGACATCTTCCGGATCGAAAAGCCGCCAGTGCATCCGCTGGCCATTGGGTTTGGCTAGTTGATCCTTAAAGACCTCCGGCCCCTTGTATCGGCCTTCATCGACGGGAAACGGAAATCCCAGCGTCGCTTTCTCTGCCGAGGGAGCGACCGCGAAACCGACCGCGTGGTGCGACCAACCGGTGAACTTGTCGTTGTTGAGCCGGCCCTCGACCGTGGTGACGCCGCTCTCTTGATTGAGCATCGGAACGCCAACCAAACGGAAACCCGAGATGTCCCATGCTTTTTGGTCCGCGGGAATAAACTCGATGCGCAGCGGCGACTCGCCCGAGATGTGCCACCGGTTGCCGAAATGCTCCGCCTTCCCCTGGCCCGCCGTCTTGAGCTTCATCTTCAACGACGTTCTGGGAGCGAGCAACTCGTTTGAATGAATAGTCGGCGAATCGGCGGCGCAAAGCGCGGCCAGCGGAGCCAGCAGCATGGCGGCGAGGAATGTGAGGGTGTGTTTCATTGGGAGGGAAAAAGGGGTCGGGAGTGCTCTGTAGAAAACCCCTGATCTCCGCCGGATGATCATCACGTTAAGGGCGAGGACTTTCAAGAGCATCGCGCGGGACTGTGACCAGTAGGTGTGGGCGCGGAGGACGTCGCCGGGTGCCACAAATCGTGGCCGCTCAGGCCGATTTGTGCCTGACCGCGGGGCCGGAGCTGGGGTGCGTGTTGTGTCGCAGATCATAGGGAGTCGATCTTCGGGCTGTACCCATGTCGAACGGATTGAGCTCGCGATTGTAGGGCGCGGGAACGATGTCGTGAGTGACACGCATTCACAAATCGGCCTTAGCGGCCACGATTTGTGGCACCCCGAGAAGGGCGGGCTCGCGGACGATGAAACACCGATAGCGTCACGGCTGTTTGATCACCAGCCAGGTGCAGCTCCGTGCCGGGATCTTCACCGGCACGTTCACCGAATAATCGCGCGCGAGGGTGACACGTTTCGCTTCGCCGTTTTGCTCCTGGATCATCGCGGCGTCGGTCAGGCCGGTGAAATACAGCGGCAGCTTCACATCGCGCACCGGTTCGGTTTCGAGCGGGTTGTAGATCATCACGAGGCCCTTCTCGGGGAGCGCCGGGTTGACGTGCATGATCATGTCGATGTCGCGGCCATCGGCGCGGCGAAGGTGGAGGATGTCCGAATCAAGAATCGCGCGGTGCTGCTTGTAGAAGTCGACCCATTTCTTGACTAGCGCCTGCGTCTGCGGCGCGTCGAAGAGTCGCGGGCCTCGGTAGCAGGCCTGCACACCCGCGCCGAAGAGATTCGCCATGTGCGCTTCGTAGTCGGGCAGGTGCTGCGAGAGCGGCTCGATCGTCGCCGCGGCACCGCCGCCGTGGTATTGCGTGAGCGGGACGAACATCCAGCCCATCGTGTTGGTCTTGTCCCACGTGCCGTCGAAAATATTCTGGCGTGCGTGGATGATCTGCTGGGCGCGGGGCAGGTCCCAGTCGTGTTCCTTGTAGCCCATGCCGGTCTTATTGGAGCCGCTGAGGAAATAGAAGTCGGGCACGTTCAGGTAGACGCCGCGGGCGCGGCACCATTTGTAGAAGTCGGTGATTTCTCGCCACTGGGCCCACTGCGAATCGTCATAGCCCCGGTGGCCGGGGTGCGTGGTCGATTTGCAGGGATCGCCCGGGTAGGAGCCGTCGTGCTCGAAGACGTCGATGCCGGTCTTCTCGATGAAGTTGCGGAGCTTTTTGAAGTAAATGATGCCCCACGGGCTGCCGAGGCAGGGCGACTGGCCGAACCACGCGGCGTGATCGAGTACGACATTATTTTCCTTGCCGGCGCTGCGACTGGCCAGCAGACCGTAGCCGCCGAACATGATGCCCTTGCTGTGCGCGTACTCGGCAAGCTCGCGGATCTTTTCGATGTACTTCGGGTCTTCGCTCTCGATGTTGAACCCGCTGCCGAAGCTGAGGATCACCATCTCGAAGCCGACCGATTGGGCGTTGTCGATCGCGGCGCGGATGACCGCCGGATCGCCGCTGATGATGTGCGAGATCGACGGATTCTCCGAAGCCCACGGCGCGATCGTGCGGTACATGCGCCCGATCGCCAGGCTCTGCCGCTCGCGCTCGGTGTTGTCGTGGATGAGCTCGAAGGTCGTGAACGTCTCGAAATCCTTGCCCGGCTCGATGATCGCATCGGGGCCCATCGGCGGGCGCGAGACGAGCAGGCAGGGCGTCTGGTCGCCGTAGTTGACCTGCGTGCCGTACTGCGGGTCGCTCTGCCAGTAGGTTGTTTTGTTGGCGGTCGTCGGGTCCATTCCGCCGAAGCAGTAGTCGCTGATCACGGTCATCGTGGGGAGGATCCACGGCGTGACGGTGCGACGATCGACGGTCGATTCAACCTCGACGACGGCCAGCATTTCAGCCGCGAAGTTCTGGAGCCGGATCGGTTTCGCCGAGCCGTTGCGGAGCGTGACCCACTTGGCGATGAGCGGCAGGCCGTCGTAGATTTCGTAGTGGACCTCGACGGTGACGCCGTCGAGCTTTCCGGCGGGGGGTTTGAAGCTCAGCACGAGCCCGGCGCCCGGCGGAGGCCAGGCGACATCCGGTGCGTAGCGCGTGCGCTTCCACGCCAGCCTCTCGCGCACGGGTTCTTTGCGAACGGCGGTGAACTGCATCGCGGCGGGGTCGGCCTTGAGCGCATCCAACCAATGTGGAGCGAGGTAGGCGTAATCGGGCTGGCCCACGAGCCCGCCGACGTTGTAGTCGGTGCCGTCGATCTTGAGCGTCGCCTCGGGCTTGACGCCGCGCAGCAGTTCTTCGCCGGTCGTCAGGTTCGTCAGCCCGACCGTCGCGGCGTTGGGCACGATGCGGATGACGCGCCGCACGAGACCGTTGCTCAGCACGACTTCCTTCTCACCGGTCGTCACGCTCGCCTTGAACGGCGACGGATCGATCAGCCAGTCGCCGCGCGCGGCGGCAGCCGCCGGCTCGGCGCTGTGCGTCACGCAGGCGAGGCTCAACTGCAGGGCGATCATCAAGAACGCGATGCGGCGAAATGCGGCGCGGTGGATGGTGTGCATGAGGAGGCGTTCCGGGAGGATGTGTCGATGCGCGGCTTGGATGGTATCGTAACTTCCCCGGAAGGTGCGAAAACGTAATATAACGCTTGGGCGGTTCAATCATGATCAACTTGCATCAACGAATTCGGATGTTTGCCGCGTTGTTTTCGCTTTTGCTACTGGCCGGCTGCAAGGCCGACATCTCAACGCGCGAACCCTTCGCGGAGTACGTGAATCGGCCGGTGACGCTGACACGCAGCGCCTATCTCTCGCCTCGCGACGCGCTGCTCTACGGCAACGAAAAGCTTCTGCACGCCGGCCCCGTTCCCGCCGGACCGCAGGATGAACTCCTCGTCGCCGGCACTCCGGTCCGCATCCGATCCGTCACCGCCTACACGAGCGGCATCCCGATGATCGCCGCGCATGGCAGCGTGTCGAAATCGCTCGGCGCGCCTCCGGTCGAATTCGAGTTCATCTGGGCCCCGACGGGCGACGGCGAAAAATTTGAATTGATCCGCGCTCCGTGGGAGGCTGCGACGGCCCCCGAGCGGCGTGAGTTCCACGTGACGCCGCGTTGAATCGTCGGTTTACTTCTTTTTGGACGTGACCCGGCGACGCACAGTCAGCTTCGCGGAACGATTCAGATCGACGATCTTCCCGTTCCTCATCACCAGAAACGGTGTGCCGGTTTCGATCGACAATTTGCGGGCCGCCCGAGCCGCGCGCTCCATCGCCTTTATCGAACCGATGATATCGGGGTCTCGTGACTGACAGTTTTTGGAATTCACGGATTGTCTCCTGCCGCGACCAGTAGCGGTCGGTCACCCGAATTATCATACAAGGCCCAGGCATCAACCAGTGGCTGGTATACATTCTTGAAGTTTCGCAGGCCGCTTTCAAATCGCCTGCGGACGACCGTTTCTGGAATATTGTGGCCGCCTTGTTTCACGCGTATTTTCACGCGTGAAATGGCGAAGTCGGCCGATGGAAGGCAAAGAAATACCAGCTTGACGTGATACCCGTTCTGTCGCCACCGTCGGATATGCCGGGCGTAGTTGAGCCCGCTGAGTGTTGTTTCAAACGCGAAGCTGTGGCCCGCATGCACTCGGCGCGCGATCTCATCAAGCAAAAGTTTACCGGCACGAAGCGCCGCTTTCTCGGGATGAAACGGGGAAATCCCACGCGCGATCAGGTCCGCGTTCAGGAAATCGGAGCACCCGGCTTCATTGGGTAGAAATGCCTCGGCGAAGGTTGTCTTCCCTGCGCCGTTGGGACCCGCAATGATGACGATCTTCTTCGCGGCCATCGTGGGATGATAACCGATGCCCAGTGTTTACCGCCTGCGGCGTGTGCGGAAGTGCGAGCCGATGCTCTTCTTGAGGCCGCCCTTGGGCACGATGCCCGAGGGGAACAGATTCGGATCGACCTGCGCGGCGTCGTCGGCCTCGGGAACGGGCAGGCTCGTCGCATCCTCGAAACGGTTGCGCGGCGGCGGGCCGGAGATGCTCGGGCCGGACGGCATGAAGCCCGACACGTCGTCGCGCCAATCTGAGGGCTTGGGCCTCGCCTTGAAGTCGCCGTATTCGAGCTTCTCGATGTGCACGTTCGTCAGCTTCTCGATCTCGCTGAGGAGCTGGCCCTGCAGCGGCGTGACGAGCGACCAAGCGGTGCCCTTGCGGCCCGCGCGGGCGGTTCGGCCGATGCGATGCACGTAGACCTCGGGATCCTCGGGCAGATCAAAGTTGATGATGTGCGTGATGCCCTCGACATCCAGTCCGCGGCTCGCCAGATCGGAGGCGACGAGCACCTCCAGCTTACCGGCGCGGAGGCGTTCGATGATGCGGTTGCGCTTGGACTGCGGCAGGTCGCCGTGGATCTCGAAGGCGTCGATGTCGTTGGCCTGGAAGTAACGGGTCAGCGACGCGACCTTGCGCTTGGTGCGGCAGAAGACGACGGTCAGGGCCGTCTCCTCGTTCTTCAAGAGGTGCAGCGCGATGCGCTCCTTGTCCCACGGCATCACCGGCACATACTTCTGGATCACCTGCGAGACGGTCAGCGAATCGGCGACGGTACTGATCTTCACCGCATCGGGCTTCATGAACTGTCGGCCGAGCTTCTCGATGTCGGCGTGGATCGTGGCCGACGCGAAGATCGTCTGATGCTCGCTCTTGACGCGCGAGAGGATGTTGCGGATGTCGTCGCGGAAGCCGATGTCGAGCATGCGATCGACTTCGTCGAGGATGATCCAGCGAAGACGCGCGAAGCTCAGCTCGCCGCGGCCCTGGAGGTCCATCACGCGGCCGGGCGTGCCAACGACGATGTGGCTCCGCTGGATGTTGCGGATCTGATCGCGTGACGATTCCCCGCCGACGACGGCGACGGCGCGGATCGGCGTAAACTGCCCGAGCTTGTTGATCTCGAAGGTGATCTGTGCCGCGAGCTCGCGGGTCGGCGCGAGGATGAGCGCCTGAATCCCGCCCTCGGGGTCGGCGGCGCTGAGCACGGGCAGGCCGAACGCCGCGGTCTTGCCGGTGCCGGTCTTGGCCTGACCGAGGACGTCCTTGCCCTCGAGGATCGGGCCGATCAATTGGCTCTGGATCGTGGTGGGGTGCTTGAAACCGACGAGGTCGAGTCCCTTGAGGACGAGCTCGCTGAGTCCAAGCTGGGCGAAGGTGACGTCTTCGTTGAAAATCTCGTTCATCGGGCGTTGCTTAAAGAGATTGGTTCGGGGACGATACGTGTTGGGTCGAGCATGATAAAGGTTAATCGTGCCGAAGTCCAAAGAGACGGAAGGGGTATGACGAAAGACGAATTTCGTCATCCAGGGTTTGCGAAATGATTCCGACGAGCCGCATCGACATCGATCTCTCGGCCATCGATCACAATCTCAATGAGTGGCGTCGCGCTGTCGGTCCCGATTGCGAGATCTGTGCCGTGCTCAAGGCCGATGCGTACGGCCTGGGCGCCCTGCAGATCGCACGGCGCCTCGGCGGCAAGGGCGTCAAGATGATCGCCCTCTACTCCGTCGCGCAGGCCAACGAGCTGGCGATCGCCGGCGTGCCGGTGAACCTGCTCGTGCTCATGCCCATCGAGAACATCGAGCGGACCGATCCGCTCTACCGACCGCTCGTCTCGGGCCGTCTGCATCTGACCGTGCACAGCCTCCGCCAACTCGACAAGATCGAGGCGATCGGCCTGAAGTTCGGCACGACGATCCCCGTCCATGTCGAGATCGACTCGGGCCTGACGCGCCTGGGCATGGCCCCGGCGGAAGCGGGGGCGGTGCTCAACGCGATCGAGAAGCGGCGGTACGTGAAGCTCGCCGGCATCTTCAGCCACACCGCCGATGCCGGCCGCGATGTGCCGTTTACGAATCAGCAGCTCGAATGCTTCGAGAAGCTGCTCGCCGACCACGCCGGCCTGATCGGGCCCGACACGTACATTCACTTTGCCAACACGCATGCTTCGCTGCGCGACGCTCGCTTCCACAAAACCATGGTCCGCATCGGCCTCGGCCTCTTCGGTTTCGGTGAGGCGGACATCGTCGGTCAGCCCCGTCTCGAAGATTCGCCGCAGCTCCGGCCAAGCGTGCGCTGGATCAGCCAGGTTGTGCACATGCGGAATGTGCCCGCCGGGACGAGCGTCGGCTATCAGCGGCTCTTCACGACCGATCGCCCGAGCCGGCTCGGCATCGTGCCCGTCGGTTACGCCGACGGTTACGCCCTCGCACTGAGCAACAAGGGCACCGTCCGCGTCGGCATCTCGCTGACGCCTGCCCCGGTGCGTGGCCAGGTGAACATGGACCAGATCGTCGTGGACCTGACGGACCTGCCGCACGCGGATGTCGGAACGGATGTCGAACTGATCGCAGCCGACACCGATGCCCCCAACGCGCTGCCGGCGATGGCGGCGATGGCGCAGACGAGCGTCTACGAACTGCTCTGCCGCCTCTCCCCGCGGACGGCCCGGCGATTCATCACCACCGACCGCGAGACCGGCCAGATCGGTCACGTGGCGACGATCCACGGCGCCGCCGTGTCGCCGCGGGCCGTGTGAATCATTCTCTCCGCCGCTTGCGGCTTCGCGATCCCCGATCCCGTTTTTCGGAGCGCTAAGCCGCAAGCGGCAAGGCATTTTTTGCCACCCCGAAATCCTTGCTGCCCGGACACCGCTTTCACCGATGACACAGGTATGAAACGGTTACCCCTGCGCATGAAAGTGATCCTCGGTGTCCTGCTCGCGGTGGCGGCGATTTTTGCGCTGGGCAAGGCCGACGTCTGGTACACCGAGCACAACGCCGATCGCGGGCTCAACTCGCCCCCGGAGTCCCGCCCGTGACCAAGCTCATCGGCTCCATCGTGCTGATCCTCGCCGCCGTCGCCGGTGGCTATTACCTGCACATCCTCTGGGAAGCTCCGCCGAGTCCCGCGCGCGATCCGATCACGCATCACAGCGTCAACTCGCCGACGATTGAGCAGGTGCAGAAGCTCGCCTCGCTCGTCAGTCTCCGCGTGCCCATCAGCGATGTGCAGGTCACCGAGCTGACGGGCCTGACCGGTGGCGTGAAACTCGTTATGGCGGTGCAGGGCGATGTCGATATCGCCGCGGACCTGGGCACGGCGAAATTCGAGCAGGTCGATGCCGAGAAGAAGTCCGCGATCCTCGTCCTCCGCAAGCCCGTGCCGATGCGCCCTCGCCTCGACCACGAAAAAACGCGCATCCTCCAGATCGACCGCAGCGGCCTCTGGAACTGGCTGCCCGGTGAGACCGGTGAAAAGACGCTGACCAATCGCGCCATGCAATCCGCCCAGCGCATCCTCGGCGACGTCGCCGCCCGGCAGGACCTGGCGAAACAGGCCTGCCAGCAGACCGAGCACGTCATCAAGGATTTCTTCGCCGCGACGGGCTGGCAGATCACCGTGCAGTGGGACGAGACGCCGATCGCGCCCGCCGCCGCCGAGGTTCCCGAGTCGAAGTAATCCGCCGCTCGCGGTGTCCGTCCTGGGTGCCACGGCCAGCGCAGTCCGCGGAGTCGGCCGTGTGCCTTGGCGCAACGCGTGAAGAGCACGGCCGACTCGAAGACTCGCTGGCCGTGGCACCCGAAACACACGTTCTATCTGTGATCGGTTATCGTCATGTGATGGATCCTTCGCCCGCTGTTGTTCTGCCTGTCATCTCGCCTCGGCGGCGATTTCGCCGGTTCTTTCATCGCGCCGCCACCGCGATCACGCTCCTCATCGTCCTGATCCTGCTCACCTGGGCGACCCTGGCGATCGCGTTCCGCGCCCCCGGCGGAATTATCGTGCGGCTGTTGCTGGCTGCCTGTTTTGTTGCGGTGGTCACAGTGACCGCCCGGCGCGTCCGCCCGCGCTGGATGGCCGCGGCACGCATCGCGCTGATGTGGCTCATCGTGCTCGGATGGTGGTGCACGCTCACGCCCCGGCTCGATCGCAACTGGGACCCGGCGTACGCCCGGCTCCCCACGGTGACGATCGACGGTGACCGCGTGACGCTCCGCAATGTCCGCAATTTCGAATACCGCTCGGCCAGTGATTTCTCGCGCATCTACGAGACACGTACCTACGATCTTTCGAAGGTGCGTTCGGTCGATTACGTGCTGAGCCGCTGGGGCCTCAAGGCCGTCGCCCACGGATTTCTGACGTTCGGCTTCGAGGACGGCGAGCACCTGGCAATCTCGATCGAGTCACGCCGCGAGTGGGGCGAGAGCTACGATCCGCTGCGCGGGCTCTTCAAGCAGTATGAGCTGATGTACGTCGTCGGCGATGAACGCGATCTCATCGGCCTGCGCGCCAGCCACCGCGGCGAGGATGTTTACCTCTATCACCTCCGGCTCGATCCGCCGACGGTCCGCGCCCTGCTGCTCGATTACCTGCGGCGTGTCGATGAGCTCTCGCACCGCGCCGAGTTTTACAACTCGCTGACGCACAACTGCACCACCGCGATCTTCACGCACCTCCGCGCCGCCGTGCCGATGCCGCTCACGCTCGAAGTGATTCTCAACGGCTACTCCGACCACTACGGCTACGAGCGCGGCGGGATGGACCAGAGCATGCCGTTCGACGAACTGCGTGACCGCAGCCGGATCACCGACGCCGCCCGCGCCGCCGCCGGGGCGCCGGATTTCTCGGCACGGATTCGCGAGGGGCTTCCGCAACTGTCGCCGTGATGGTGGATCACCTCTCCCTTCAAGGGAGAGGTCGGCGGTCCTCCGCGGGGTGAGGGTGAGACGTTTGAACTTGCAATGTGCGCTCGTGCTTGAAGTGCGTTGCGTCCCAAAGTGTAGACCCTCACCCCAGCCCTCTCCCTGGGAGGGAGAGGGGGCCTCAGACAAAGGCCGAATGCACGCTAAGATTCCCGCATGCTGTATCTCTACGCATCGCTCTTCATCCTGCTCAACGGTTTCTGGTGGCTCACCACGCTCGTGGGCCTGCCGGGCAACTGGCTGATGGTGCTCACGGCTGTGCTCGCCACGTGGCTCGCGCCAGGCGGACTTGTCATCGGCATCACCGTGCTCATCGTCGCGGTGGTCCTCGCGGCGATCGGCGAAGCGATCGAGCTTTTTGCATCCGCGGCGGGATCGCGCAAAGCGGGCGCTAGCATCGCGGCGTCCGCGGCGTCAATCATCGTCGCCATCATCGGCGGAATTCTGGGCACATTCTTCATCCCGGTCCCCGTGATCGGTTCACTCATCGGCGTCTGCGCCGGAGCATTCCTAGGCGCGATGGGCATGGAATTATTGCTCGGCGAACCGCTCGTCAAATCGTTGCGCAGCGGCAAAGGCGCCGCGGTGGGCCGGCTGTGGGGCACACTGGGAAAACTGGCGATCGGCGCCGTGATCTGGGTCGTGCTGGGCGTGGCGATGGTGGTGGGGCTGTAGTATCAGCCCCCGAACAATTTACTGATCCACGACTTCTTGCCGCCTGCCACCGGTTTAACTTTGCCAGCGAGTTCAAGTACTTCATAGGGTTCTTCATCTGCTCCTTCGATGTCGCGGTCATACCGATATCCCGTCTCGGCCAAAATGACGTCTACTGGGATATCGAAAATGTAATCGACATCGGCTTTCGGCCCACCTGCGGCCAATTGCTTTGCAAACAGACGTTCACGAGTCGCCTCGAACTGCGGTGGCATTATGCCTTCCAGTTCTAGATGTTCTCTGCCTTGCTGCGCGTCATGCGTAACTGACCATGCGGTTTGTCCATTTATCCATTTCGCGGCATGACTGAGCATGACGTGTTCCTCGATAATTCCGAGGATGACTTCACAGTCGTGCGAAAGTTTTGAGGCAATTGACGCATCGAATCTCGCACGTTCGTTGAACTGCCCGATCACGACATACCAGCCCGAGGGCGATACGAAACCGCTAATTGGTGAATCTGTGAATTCTTCGCGGTTGCCTGTGCGATGAAGTCCGAGCGCAGCCAGAATCGCCTCCGGTGGCTTGCCTTTGATCGACAGCCAAGATTGAGCAAATCCCATTGATAAAACTCCGAATTAATTTTATCGGGACGCTATTACTTTTTCCCGCCGATGGTCAGCTCGGTCACTTTCTCGACCTGGTGCGCCGCGATCTTGTCGAAGCCGCTGCCGAGTTCGCCGATCGGGTCGGGGGGGAGGATTTCGACGACCTTTTCGCCGAGCTTCGTTTCGCCGCGGCGGACTCGGTCTTGGAACTTGCGGCACTCGGCGAGCAGCGCCTCCATGATCTCTTCCTCGGGGACGTTGGCGACCTTCTGGCCCTGCACGTAAATAATTCCACGGCGGTCACCGGCGAAGATGGCGACATCGGCGCCTTCCGCTTCGCCCGGGCCGTTGACGATGCAGCCCATCACGGCGACCTTGATCGGCAGCTGAATCTCTTCAGCGAGTTTCTTGCGGACATCCTGCACGAGCGTGTAGAGATCCACCTGGATGCGGCCGCACGTCGGACACGCGATGAGATCGACACCCTTGCGCTCGCGGAGATTGAGGCAGTAGAGCATTTCGAGCGCGTCCTGCACCTCGTAGATCGTGTCACTGGCGTAGCTGATGCGGACGGTGTCGCCGATGCCGTTGGCCAGCAGCGAGCCGAGGGCGACGACGGAGCGGATCACGCCGGTCTCTTTCGTCCCGGCGTGGGTGACGCCCAGGTGCAGCGGGTGGTCGAAGCGTTTGCTGATTTCGGTGTAGGCTTCGAGGACGAGCGTCGTGTCCGGCGATTTGGCGGAGATGACGATGTCGTAGAAATCATTTTCGTAGAAGATGTCGAGGTATTCTTCGAGCTTGGTGATCATGATGGCCAGGAAGTGGCCGTGCTTGTTGTGGGAGAAGACGCCGCCGAGTTCCTTCATGCGCTTCTGCTTGTCCTTGCGCTCGATGATGGATCCCTCGTTGACGCCGATGCGGATAGGGATCTTGCGCTGCTTGCAGGCTGCGATGACTTCCTCGACCTGTTTGCGGTCCTGGATGTTGCCGGGGTTGAGGCGGATCTTGTGGATGCCGGCCTCGACGGCCTCGAGCGCCCGCTGAAAATGAAAATGCACATCGGCGACAATGGGCACGCGGACCTGCGGGATGATCTCCTTGAGGGCGAGCGTGTCCTTCTTCTCGGGCACGGCGACGCGGACGATGTCGGCTCCGGCGGCGGCGAGCTTATTGATCTCCGCCACGCACTTGTCGATCTCCCAGGTGTATCCGCTGGTCATGGATTGGACGGCGACCCGGGCGTCGCCGCCGATCTTGACGATGCCGTGTTGGGCGTCACCGAGGGTCACCTGACGGGTTTTGCGGCGGGGAAGCATGCGTGGGGAGCTCCTAAAGCGTGGGCAGACATTATACGTCAGGTCCGAAAATGACGGAAATGCGGTGCGGCGGGGCGGCATGCTTCGGCCGGGTTGCAAAACCATGTCAGCAATGCCCCTAGCGGTAATTACGCAACGTCGCTGAGGCTAAGTGATGTGAACAAGGGGCCGATAGTAGATATGCCCCGGGTCAATTTCAGGGATCGTCACGCAATGAAGCTCGCCACCACGACCAAGACCGTCGTCGACACGCTGCGCCTCAACAAGCGTCAGCACGAATCGCTGCTGCTGCAGCTAGGCCGCCGCGCCGCGCCGTTCGGCGGTCAGGAGGGCCGCGCCAAGGGCCGTGAGATGTATCAGGTCGAGCCCGGCGTGATCCTCGAACTGCTGCAACCCGGCGGGACATCGTCGGCGCTGCTCGTCAAGCCGCGAGACCTGAGCGCCGAGGGCATCGGTTTCGTCCACGGAGCGTTCGTCTACACCGGCAGCCACTGTTCGGTCCTGCTCAAACGCCGCGACGGTCGGCTCGTCCGCGTGGCCGGCAAGGTTGTGCGCTGCTGCCACCTGCACGGCCGATTGCACGAGATCGGTGTCCGCTTCGGCGAGACGCTGGATCTGTCGGAATATGTTCTTGACACCGCGGCAGTGCAGACGTCGGTCGGCGAGAATCTGTCGAAGTAAATTCATGTCAAAAACGGTGCGGTCCACTCACGCCGCGTCGAGCACGTATTTCTTCAATGCCGCCGCGACGCCGTTGTCGTCGTTGCTCGGCGCGACCACATCGGCGGCCTTGATCACCTCGGGCCAGCCGTTGGCCATCGCCACGCCGAGTCCCGCCCAGCGGATCATGTTCATGTCGTTGGGCGCATCGCCGATCGCCATGACGTGTTTGCGATCGACGCCGTAGGTCTTGGCGATGTGCGCGAGAGCGACGGCCTTGTCCACGCCGTGGTGCATGAACTGCAGCAGGTAGTCATCGCTGATGGCGCTGGCGACCTTGCCGTGAAACTTCTTGCTCAGTGCTTTGTGGAGCTTGAGGATCTGGCGCGGCGGGGCGAGCAGCATGAGCTTCGTCACGGGCACGGTGAGAAACGCATCGAGCGGGGCGATGAAGTCGGGCTCGAAGAGCGACGCGGTCTGCACCTGCAGGTCCGAGTCGCGCGGATGCTTGTCGGTGTACCAGCGGTCGAGGATCTCCAGGCTCACCATGCAGTGCTTGTCGAGCTTGCGGGCGGCGGTGGTGATGGCTCGGACGAGCTTAGGGTCCATCGGTGTGTGCTGGACGTGCCGGTTGCGCGAAAAGTCGTGGATCAACGCGCCGTTGTAGTGGACCGAGTAAGTATCGAGCTTGAGGACGTGGTGAACGGCCTTGACGGAGCGCGGCGGACGGGCAGAGGCGAGGACAACTTTGACGCCCTTTTTCTCACAGGCATGGATCGCCTCGGTCGTGGTGCGGGTCATGCCCTTGTCGCTGCGCAGCAGGGTTCCGTCGAGATCGATGGCGACGAGCCGGATCGAACCGGTAGCGTGGGAAACGGGATGCGGGGTCTTCGTGTGCATGAACCTTTGACTTTCAGCCGGTGGAGAACCGGCGGGTGGGGCTGCCATTATACCCGCGAAATGGAGCCCGGGTTCGCGCTGAGCCAAAATTGGAGTTGTGGCAAAGTCGCCGCTCAAAAATAAGTTACACGGCGCGAATTTCCAAAGAAAATCCGTGAACTCGGATCACATTGCGGATGGCGAAATGGCGCTACACGTAACCCGCGTTATTTCTTCTGCTTCCACACGCCGTCGTTGCCCTTGAGCCATTCACCGGCCGCGGCTTTCTCGAAATTGCGACGGGCCGCACGCTGCGAAACCGCTTCAGCCGTCGTGTTTTCCTTCTTGGCGATCAGGGCGTAGAGCGAGGTACGGTCGGCGTTTTCATCGGTCACGAGCTGCGCGACATCGCCGTCGCCCTTCACAGCCTCGACCTTGCCCGCCGTCGTCTCGCCGACCTTACCGGCCTGCTTCGCCGCCGCGAGCTGCGGCAGCCGTTTGGCGAAACTCTCCTTGAGCGATTCGAGCGTCTCACCGTGCGCCGTCGCGGTGCCGATGCCGAGCACGCACACGAGCATCATCACGATCCACTGGTTGAAATTTCTGCGCGTCATGGCCGTCGATCCTTTTTCGCTTATTTGTTTTCGGGGGCGGGAACCGGAGGCGGAACCGGAGCCGGGGCCGTCGCCGGTTCGCCGGCCTTCTTCGCCACGTCGCTGAAGAAATCGTCGAGCTGGCGATCCACCTTCAGGTTTACGTCGATCTTCGCCTCGATCTGGATCGGCTTGTCGACGGTGATGTGGTGCTCGATGCAGCCACCCGCGGTCACCGCCAGTGCCGCCGCCATCGCCATACCGGTCCATCTTGCGTTTTGCACAGCCGATCTCCTGTCGATCATTTTTGCACGCGGTCGAAGAAGCGATCCAGTGCGGTGTCCAGCGTCTTGTCCAGGTTCATCTTGATGAAAAGGATGTCGTTGGCCGCCTCCTCGAAACCGTGGACATTGATCTCGAGCTTGGTGAATTCTACCGGAGTCTTGGCGCTCCGGCCTTTTCCGCGGGCCTGGAGCTGGAGCATCATCTGGCCATCGGCATCGGGCGTGATCTCGAAGCGGAAGAGCGAATATTCAAAATCGCTCAGCGCCTCGACTGCCTGATCGCGGACCGCCGAGAGTTCCGGGCCCTTGAGGAACTCGGGGTCGACCTTGTTGAGCAGGTCGGCGACGCGGTTGGGATCGGTGAGCTTGAGCGTGCCGGGGCCGGGGTTGGCATAGATGAAGCCGGGTTTGAAGGTGAGTTTCCTCGCATTCTCAGGCCTGAAGCTCACGGGCACGCGACCGTAGAGCAGGCCCGATCCGGTGATCGGCTCACCCGTTAATACAGTCAGCAGGTCGCCAAGGTTCACGCCTTCCACATAGATATCCGTGTCCAATCCGGGCTTGGCAGCGTCCAGGGCGATCGCGTGGGCGGTGAATCGGCCGCTGGAGCCGATGCGGAAGCCGGCTTTTTCGAGGAAGGCGCTGTGGCTGTCAATCACGCGGAAGTCGAGGGCGCCGTCTTCAAAGATCATCTTGCCGACGTTCAGCTTCGCCGCCGTGAGCTGCTGACGGCCGGGGGTCGCCAACGGGGCCAGACTCGTGAGCGTCACACTGCCGCTGACTTTCTCCGCGCTCGCCTGCCACTGAGCGGCGTGGAATCCGGCGTTGAATAATTCCAGCTTCACGCGCGGCTCGAATTTGCCGGCGGTGATGGTGAACTGCCCATCGAGCGCCACACCGCCGTCGAGCTGCACATCACGCAGGGCCGAGAAGAGCGAACCGGCCAAGTGCCCGTCCACGATCTCAGTGCGCGGGAGCTTCACGGTGTATTGCGAGTGCTGCGAATCGATCTCGCCGGTGATGTGTGCGACGATCGCGTCGCTGAGCTTCCAATCCGCGGCGAGCGTGACTCGGCCATCGGCGCTGCCCGCGGTGCCCGTGACGCCCGGGAGTTTGTCGTCGCCAAGTTCAAGGCCGGCGATGGTGAGTTTGCCCGGTGACGGTGGGGCGTCGCTGTTGAGCGTGATGGGGACATTGATCTCGACACCGCGCGCGACGAGACGAGCGGGGGAATATGAAACAGTGCCGCCGGCAAGCTTCAGATTAGAGTTGAGCGTGAGATCCTTTTTTGAATCCCAGCTCATCGCGACGAGCGCATCGGCGTGATCGAAAGTGACGCCCGCGATCGTGCCGGTCGCCAGCAGCGCACGGTCGGCGGCGTTGGCCACCGAAAAATGCGTGGCGACGCCATTCGACGTGACGACCGCCAGCGGCCGGCTCTTGATCTCGTTGATCAGGAGTACGGTGTTGTCGAGCCGCAGATTCTGAGTCGCGGGCAGCGCGAGGAGCGTGCCGGCGCGGAGCTGCGCCGGTTCAAGGAGCGTGACAACGAGCCCCTGCGCATCGGCGGTGCACTTCACCCGCGCGGCGAGGCGGAGACGTTCGATTTCAACGACCGGGCTCGCGATCATTCCGCCGATCGGGCCGCTCTTAAAATTCAAATCCTCGGCCGTCAGCGACCAGCGCACGACGCCATTGTCGTTCTTCACGGTGAGCATGATCGGCTTCGGGCCGACGCTGACTGCCGCGGCGGGCTCATCGGAAGTGTCCGAGCGGAGCGTGGCGCCGACGACCGCGGCGGTCAGCGTTTCGGCCGTCACTTGCGACCCGGTCAGGGCACCGATCCTGATATCGCGCGGCCCGGCGTCGAGCGAGAGTTTCACCGCCGCATCGACACCCGCCAGCGACACGCCGTCCGTCGCGGCGATCCGCGGGATGTTCACGCTCAGTTTGATCAACTCCGACCGTGCCCGTCCTCCGGCGAGGTTCAAATCCCCCGCGATCGTCGCCCGCCGACTGCCCATCGACCCGCTCAAATCCACATGCACGCTTTGCGCCCCACGCTTCGTCACCGTGCCACGCAGCGGCACACGCACCGTCCGCCCCGGCAACTCCGCGATAACCTCCGCCGCGACGAGTTCCAGTTTCTCCATTGGCAGGTCGAACTCGCCGCCGTCGTCGCTGCCGTGTGCCTTGGCCAGATCGCCGAAATCGACGATGCCATCGTGCACTTTGACGTTCAGCTCGGCTCCGACAATCTGAAGTGAATTGATCCGACCGTTACGCAGGCCGCCGACGTCATACGTGACCAGCGCCCCGCGCGCCCGCAGCCGGGCGTCGGCCCCGATGACAATGTCGCTGACAAACGCCCGGTCCAGACCGACGAAATCGATGTGGACGCTCGACCCCGGCAGCCCGGCGTCGGCCAGGGCTGCAGTGATTCGCCGCTCGACCATGCCCGGCACGACCCAGATCCAGGCCGCGAGCAGGCCGACGGCCAACAGAATGGCCAGCAGAAGGAGCCGGAATGTCCACCGTTTCAACCGTTTCATCGCACCGGATCATACATCCGCCGCGGCCCGGGCGTTCGCCAAGATGGCTCAAGTCGTGCGGCGCTCCCTGTAATCTGACGCGATTATCTTGATTGAAGCGTGGCGGTCGTTTAACTTGGCGTCCGCTCGCCTGCTGGGTCGGTCAAGGGATGATGGAAAGGCGGGCCTGGTTTTTAGAAGCAAGGCCAAACGATGCCCCCCACGAAACTTTCGGAAGCGGATGGTGACCCGCCCGTCTCGCCCACACGTTCCGCCGGCGCCGCTCGCAAGGCCCGCCTCGTCGTCTGCGGCGGCGCGGTCGGCCTGCTCCTCGGCGCGGCAGTCGGTTACCTCACAGGCGAGCCGACCTATCGCAGCAGCGGCACGATCGATTTCCACGCCCCCTTCGAGGTCACCGAAACCAATCGCGACTCGTTCGATCAATACGTGCGCAAACAGATCGAGACGCTGCGCAGCCCCGCCGTCACGGGCCGCGCGGAATCCAAGACCGCCGGCACCTTCACTGCCACGCGCATCGAAACGGCGCCGGCGCGCGTCGCCGTCTCGCTCACCGATCACGATGCGAAAAAGTCGGTGACCGGCCTGGCCGCGATCGTCGAGGCGTTCAAGCAGTCCTGCGAAGCCGCCCGCGCCGCCGCCGCGCAGCAGGTGCTGGCGGAACTCGATCACCGCAAGTCGCTCGAAAACGATCTGGCGAAGAATCAGGCGCAGGCCGCCCAGATCGCGGCGAGTGTCGCGCCGCTCTCGCTCGATCAGGTTCACGCCACGAAACTCGCCGACCTCAGCAAGATCACCGGCTATCTCTCCGAGACACGTCTCGCCCTGGCCACGCTCACCTCGTTGCCCACCCCCGCGGCCGGCACGGTTTCGCCCGACGAGCGTTTGCGTCACCTCGCCAAGGCCGACCCGCGGTTGCAGGAAATACTCGACCGCCGCGATCAACTCCGCGATCAGATCGCCGCGCTGAGCCTCAAGGTCGGCGGGAACGCGCCGGAACTCGTCACCCTCCGCGCCGACGCCGAGGCCGTGGACCGCCGCATCGAGCAGTACGGCAAGGAGACGCCCAGCGTTCCGGTGACCGTCGAAACCTTCGGCAGCAAGGTGGCGCTCAACGCCGATGAGCTGCGCGATCGTGAGCAGAAGTTGGTCGTGCTCGAACAGCAGGCGAAGGCCGCCGGTGTCGCACTCGGTGACAAACTCGCCGAGCGCAAGAAGCTCGAAAACGAGGCCACCGCGATCCGCGCCAAGATGGACGAATCCACCGCCCGTGCCGCAAAAATCACGACCGATGCGGAGGTGGGGGGCACGCTCGAAATCTCGCTGCCTCATGATCCGCCCACCGTCACCACGGCGGACCCGCGACCCGTCAGCGGCCTGATCGGTTGCGGCATCGGAGCCGTGCTCGGTGCGCTCCTGACGATGGTCCTGGTCCGCACCGATGTCCGCATGCGCCGGCCGCAGAGCGCGGACCTCGGCCCGTCGAATTCGCCGCTGCTCGGCACCGTCCCGCACATCGGCCCCGAGGGATCGACGACCGAAGAAGCCGACGTGACGGCCCTCTCCATCCATCAGATCCGCGCGATGATCGAGATCCGCGCCAAGGGCGGCGGGGCACATGCATTTGCCATCAGCAGCCCCAGCGCCGGTTCGGGCAAGACGAGCCTGACCGTCGGCCTCGCCTCGTCACTCGCCATCTCCGGAACGCGCACGCTGCTGGTCGATTGCGAACTGGCCAGCCGCGTCATGGATGCGACGAATCCCGATGGTGCCGAGAGCGATCCCGCCAAACCCAAACGCCAGAGCCTCGGCGATGTCTTTGTGGACATGGGCTACCTCGGCGCCGATGAGACCGACATCTTCCTCGGCGCTCCGGATGCGAGCGTCGGGCTCATCGCGATGCTCGAAGGGGCGCCGCTGCGTCACAGCGTGATTCGGACGAGCATGCAGGGGCTCGCGGTTCTCCCCGTGCTTTCCGCGCAGGCGAATCACGTCGGCAAGCTCTCGTGCAAGTTCATACGGCAGCTCATCGAGGACGCGAAGGCGGACTACGATGTGATCCTTTTCGACACCGGGCCGATCCCGGGGAGTGTCGAGGCGCTGCTGGTGGCCAGCGAAGTGGATGGCGTGATCCTCGTCGCCGCCGAGGGCGAGATGCAGAGCCGCTTCGATCACTCGGTGCGTTACCTGGGCATGATCGGCGCGAAGCTGCTGGGCACGGTCTTCAACCGCGCCGCGCGGAAGGACCTGGCGATTAGCGCCGCGAAGGATCGCCCCGAGAAGTCGCAGACCGGCGAGGGCGATGGCAAGCGTTTGCGTTCCTCGATCGGGCCGCAGCAGCATGGCTCGGGCCTCCTCGCCGCCGCCGTGCATGCGCAGGCGAATCCCGATCTCCGCGAGCGTCCGCTGTCGGCCAGCGATGCGGGGGACATCGACGGTGATGTCACCCCCGACAAGAAGCCCGAGCGTGCCACGCCGCAGATCGTCATCCCCAGCGAAATCTCCTTCCGCGACGCCGGCTCCGTCACCGAGATACTCAACGATGATCTCGCCCGCGGCCCGATCGCCACCGATTCGCAGCTCGAAGAGGCGATCAGCCAGATGGTGATGGATGCCCGCGCCCCCAAGCCCCGGCCCGTCGCCGACAAAACTCCGCCCGCCACGAACCACTGACCGCCCCGACTGACGACCATGCAAAAGACCTTCACGCTTCCGTCCCTCGCCGCGATCGTGCTCAGCCTCGCGGCTCAGGCTGCGCTCGGCCAGGTCACCGCCACGACCGTCGCCCCTTATGACGCTGAGCTTGCGTTCACGGTCTCCGGCCGCATCGCGAAGGTGACCGTCGCCGCCGGAGATCATGTCGAAGCGGGGCAGGTCATCGCGCAGCTTGCCGATGAAGAGCAGCGCATCGCGATCGAGGCTGCGGAGCACGAAGCGACCAGCGACGTCGAGATCAAGATCGCGCAGGCGGAACTGGAACTCGCGCAGCATGAAGTTGCCGAGCCCACGCCCCCGACGCCAGGCGGCTCCGTTTCGAAGGAGCAGATCGCCAAGATCGAACTCCGCCGCAAGCTCGCGGAGCTGAAACTGCAGAGCGTCACCGCTCAGCACGATTACGCCCTGAAACAGCTCGCGCAGGCCAAGGCCCGCCTCGCACAATTCGAGCTGCGTTCCCCCGTCGCCGGGATCGTCGAATCGGCCTTTGCTTCCCCCGGCGCCTTCGCCGCCAGCGGCCAGCGCATCGTGCGCATCGTGCAGAACCAGACGCTCTGGGTCGATGCGAGGATCCCCAGCGACCGTGCGACGGCTCTCAAGATTGGCGATCCCGCGTGGGTCAGCGTCACGCCGCCGACGGGCGGAGCGCCGATTGCCGGGAAGATCATCTTCCTCTCGCAGGTGATCGATGCACGCACCGACACACGCACGGTGCGCATCGAGATCGCCAATTCGGCCAATCTGCTGATCGGCGCGTATGTCACGGTGAATCTCAAAGCGCCCGCGGCCGGAGCGGTTCCAGTGACGCCGCCGCCCATCGCCAAGGATCATTGAATCGCGTCGGCCGAGCCGACGAATCGAGCTCACGGATGGCCCGCAAATCTCCGCCCAAATCACGCCCCGACTTCCCAGGCGATTGCTCGTCGCCGGTGCTGATGCTGGCGTCCCGGTGGGTGATCACATCCCCGATCGACCAGCAGCGGCTGCGGCGCAACCGCGAGCAGTACGCCGCATCAGGGCTGACCGATTACTACTTCGCCACCGACTCGAAGAGGTGTGCGCCCGATGGGGTGTTCCAGCATCTGCGCTGGGGCGGGCAGGTGCTCTTCGTCTCGCCGCGCCGGCGGGAAGTCGAGGCTCTGCTGAAGCAGTACCGCGCCAGGCCCGAGTACCGCATCGAGATCGACTCGCGCTCCGTCGCGCTGCCGTGGTTCGGCATCCGCATGCTGCCCGATCGCAGGCATTTCGGCTTTGTGGCTCGCAAGGTGCTGCTCGCTTCGGAGCGTGAGGTGATCAACCGCCATTCGTTCGACGTCCGGCTCGTGCCCTCCGATACGGAGGCTGGCAGGTACGATGTGCTCAAGCAGGTGCCCGAGCGGTCGCGCGTCCTGCAGCGGCTCTGCGATCAGTTTCCCGAGACGCCGCGAACGGTCATCGAGGACGGCGCGCATCAGCTCGTCGATCGTGTCTTCCCGATCTTCCTGACGCGCGAGGCGGCGTTTCTCAAATTGCTCCAGCGCGATCTGCCGCCGGAGTTCCGCTGCCGCGTGCCCAGCATCCTCTCGATCGAAAAAGACGAGCGCGGCCTCGTGCAGAAGATGACGCTCGACTGGCTCCGTCTCGGCGGAAAGCCCATCTCGCTGCTCGATTTCGCCATCCAGAGTGCGCAGCTCCTCGTGCTACTCCACGAAAAAGTCGGTGCGATGCATCTCGACCTCCGCCTCGACAACCTCGTCATCACCGAGCACGGCGTCGGTTTTGTGGACTTCGGCTCAGCCGTCCGCCTCGGTGAGGACTTCAGCCAGAACGCGGTGCTCAAGAAAATATTCGACGACCTCCTGCCCACCTCGCAGGTCTACACTGACCTCCGCCACATGCTCAAGAAGGGCACCGTGACGTCGAGCGTTTTCGCCAACGTCCAGCGCAAGCTCGATCCCGCCATCGACCTCTTCTATCTCGCGCTGCAGATGAATCGGCCCCACAAAAACCCCGACTTCAAGGGCCTCGTCGATTACGACGCCCGCGGCGAGCCCGCCGCGCGGCTCGGCAAGCTCAGCCAGGCGATCTTCCAGCCCGCCGATCCGGCCCGTCCTCGCTTCCGCTCCGCTCGCGACCTCGTGCAGGGCATCAATCAGATCATCTCCACGTCGTGACCGCGGTGTCCCACGCTGCGGCCGCTACAATCACCGCTCCATGGACGATCTCACCACACCGCTCCACACCGCCGCCGCGACCGGCAACTTCGCCGCCGCCCGCGAGCTGCTCGATCGCGGCGCCGATGTCCGCGCCACCGATGACCGCGGCCGGACGCCGCTGCACCTCGCCTCCGCGCAGGGTGACGACACGGACCTCGTGGCGCTGCTGCTCGACCGCGGCGCCGATCCGAACACAAAGAACGCCGATGGCTACACGCCGCTCCATCTCGCCGTCTCCGCCGGTCGTGCCGCGATCGTCGATCAGTTACTCCAGCGCGGCGCCCGTCTCGAATCCCGCAGTTTCACCGGTTGGACGCCGCTGACCGTCGCCGCCGCGCGCGGCCAGGGCGTCGTCCTCGCGCTCCTGCTCCAGCGCATGGCCGACGTCTCGACGCGCGATACGATCGGCCAGACCCCGCTCCACGCCGCCGCGTTCGAGGGCTTCGTCCCCATCGCCCAGATGGTGCTGGACAATGGCGCAGTCGTCGATCCGCTCGACCGCGATCAGCAGACGCCGCTGCACATCGCCGCCCGCGAGGGCCACGCCACCATGGCCGAATTCCTGCTGCAGCGCGGGGCCGACGTCAATGCCCGCGACCGCTGCGGCTGGACGCCTCGCCGCTGGGCCGCCGCCAAGGGCTTCGTCTCGCTCGTCACCTTGTTGCAGCACCACGGCGGGGTTGACGTGTAAAAATCTTTGACCGATAAGCAGGCAATACACTGGGCGCGCCCCGCGTTCAGAGGGTATGCTGTCGGGGACCGTCCAAATCGTAATATCTCATCGAGAGGCAGATCCATGAGCATCACTCGTCGCGGGTTCGTCAAGGGTTCGGTCGCCGGCGCCGCGGCGTTGGCGTGCGGCAACGTGACACGCAGCGTCCTGGGCGCCAACAGCGACATCCGCGTCGCAGTCGTCGGCGTGCGGTCGCGCGGCGTGACGCACATCGAATGGGCCAGCGAGGTCCCGGGTGTCAAGGTCGTCGCGATCTGCGACGCCGACTCGAAGGTGCTCAGCGATCGCGCCGGCAGGATGGCCCAGGATAAGCAGTTCAAGAATTCGACCGTCGAACAGATCAAGGATTTCCGCACGTTGCTGGACCGCAAGGACATCGACGTGATCAGCATCGCGACGCCGAATCACTGGCACGCGCTGATGGCGATCATGGCGATGCAGGCCGGCAAGGACGTCTACGTCGAGAAGCCCGTGTCGCACGAGATCTGGGAGGGCCGGCAGATCGTCAACGCCGCGCGCAAGTACGGCAAGATGTGCCAGACCGGCACTCAGAGCCGCTCGGCGCAGGCGAATTTCGAGATCGCCGCGTTCCTCAAGGCCGGCTCGCTGGGCAAAATTAATCGCGTCGTCGCCACCTGCTACAAGCCGCGCGGCCCGATCGGCAAGCGCACCACGCCGCTGGAGATCCCCGCGAGCGTCGATTACGACATGTGGTGCGGCCCGGCCGAGAAACGCCAGCTCTTCCGCAATCAGTTCCACTACGACTGGCACTGGGACTTCAACACCGGCAACGGTGACATCGGCAATCAAGGCATCCACGAGATGGACCGCGCCCGCTGGTTCCTCGGCGAGACCGGCCTGCCGCGCCGCGTCGTCTGCATCGGCGGCCGCATCGGCTACGACGATGTCTCCGACACCGCCAACACGCAGATCGCCTGCTTCGACTATGAATCCGCGCCGCTCATCTTCGAGGTGCGCGGCCTGCCCAAGTCGGCGGCGATGCGCGCCGCCGATGACAAGCCCGACGGCAAGGGAGCCGACGAGGCCGAAGGCGGCGGCAAGATGAGCAAGAAGTGGACCAACGGCATGGACAACTACAAGGGCTCCCGCGTCGGCGTCGTCGTCGAGTGCGAGCAGGGCTACATCGTCTCCGGCGGGTACAACTCCGGCAACGCCTACGAAAAGGACGGCAAAAAGATCAAGAACTTCGGCGGGCCTATGGATCACTACGGCAACTTCATCAAGGCCGTGCGCAGCCGCAAGCGCGAGGATCTCAACGCCGACATCGAGGTGGGCCACATCTCGACGTCGCTGTGCCACCTGGCGAACATCTCCTACCGCCTGGGCGCGAAGATGCCCGCTGCCGAGATCGGCGAGCGCATCAAGGCCAACGCCCCCTTCGCCGAGAGCTTCGGCCGCCTCACCGAACATCTCAAGGCCAACGAGATCAAACTCGACGACAAGAATCTCGCCCTGGGCCCGATGCTCGAGATCGATCCCAAGACCGAGCGCTTCGTCGGCTTTGACGAAGCCAACTCGCTGCTCAAACGCAACTACCGCAAGCCCTTCGTCGTGCCGGACCTCTCGGCGTAAGACGGGACCGAATAATCAAACGAACGCCGAGATGCTAAAGTATCTCGGCGTTTTTTTGTTTACATCACGACGTGCCCGTCAGCTGCGGGATGAACTGGCTCGCCACGCTGAGCACAATAAAGAATCCGCACATGTCGGTGACGGTCGTCAGCAGCGGGCTGGCCATCAGCGCGGGGTCGAGCCGCAGGCGTTTGAGAGCCAGCGGCAAAAGCCCGCCGACGACGACGGAGACAACGCTGTTGGCCGCCATCGCCAGACCGACGACGACGCCGAGATACGCGTTTTGCTTCCACACATACGCGATCACCGCGATGAAGACGCCCAAAGCCAGTCCGTTGACGATGCCGACCATCGCCTCCTTGAACAGCACGCGGGCGAATTCGGTGGGCCGGACCAGCCCGAGCGTCAGCTCGCGGATGCTCACCGCCACCGCCTGATTGCCCGAGCAGCCGCTCATGTCGCTGATGATCGGCAGGAACACCGCGAGGACGATCACCTTCTCCAGCGTCTCGGTGTACATCGCCACGACGGCCGCGGCGAAGAGATTCAAAAAGATATTGAGCGACAGCCACGCCAGCCTTCGCCCAGCGCGCGTCCGCAGCGGCATCGTGCGGAACTCCTCGCCGCCGATGATGCCGCTGATCCGCAGCAGCATCTGATTGGCCCGCGCCTGCGACGCATGCTCGATGTTCTCACGCGACACGACACCGAGCAGCCGCCCCTGATCATCGACGACCGGAAGCCCCATGAAGCTGTGCTGCTCGAATTCCTGCTGGATCTGGTCCAGCGTCCCGGTCACGAGCACCTTCACCGGATCGCGCATCATCACGCTGTCGACCTCCGCCTCCGCCGCACTGAAGATCAGGTCGCGCAGCCGCAGCACGCCGATCAGCTTGCCCTTGCCATCGGTGACGTAGGCGTACTGCACCTGATAATCCGCATTTGCCCTGGCGTACTCGCGCATCGCCGAGATGACATCGTTGACCGTCAGGTGGCGCGGGAATGCCAGGTACTCCGTCCCCATGATCCCGCCGGCGGTGTCCTTCGGATAGCTGGCCAGCTGCCGCGCCTCCTCCGCCTGCTCGGGCACCATCTGATCGAGGATCGCGTCCGCTTCGCCGCTGTCCATCTGACCGATCAGGTCCGCCTGCCGGTCCGACCGCATGCCGTCCATGATCACCGCGGCCTGCACCGGGTCCAGGCCCGTGATCATGTCCACCGCCTGCGTCGTCGAAACAATCTCCATCAGCTCCGTCGCACGCAGCGGCGAAAGCACCGTCAGCAGTTTGCTCCGCTCCTCGTCATCGAGCCGCGAAACGGCGCGTGCCTGCTCCCAGGGCGGAAGCGAATCGAGAAACTCCTCCAGCGGCTCCGCCTTCCCGCCCGCCACCAGCTCGCGCAACCGCTCCCACGGATTCGCCGCCGCTTCTGTCCCAGTCGTTGCGTCCTGCATCGCGTTTCCTTTTTCCTTGACGAGCTCCCTTTGTAACCGACGAAACGCCGCGCAACAAAGGCAAAAAACGGGGAGGGATTAACCGCGAAGGCGCGAAGGACGCGAAGAAGAGGGGAGAAAGATTTTTTAACGCAGAGGCCGCAGAGAACGCGGAGGCAAGCAGTCGAAGACAGAGAAATAGGCAGAAGCATTTTTAATGAGAATCAAATCTTCTCCATCTCTGCGTTCTCCGCGGCCTCTGCGTTAAAACTCCCCGTCTTTTCTTCTTCGCGTCCTTCGCGCCTTCGCGGTTAACAATCCTATTTCCCCGAAACGGAATCGGTCATCAGGCGGCGCATCTCGGCGACGGCGGTGCGCAGGCCGACGAAGATCGCCCGGCTCACGATGGCGTGGCCGATGTTCAATTCCGCCATCGCGGGGATGCGGGCGATCGGCTGGGTGTTGATGTAATTCAGGCCGTGGCCGGCGTGCAGGCGCAGGCCGAGCTGCGTGGCGAGCCGGCCGGCGTCGGTGATGCGCTTCAATTCCGCGGCGGCGGCGCTGCCCTCGGCCAGGGCGTAGGAGCCGGTGTGGATCTCGATCGCGTCGAAGCCGAGGTCTTTCGACTTCCGCACCTGCGCGAGGTCGGGGTCGATGAACGCGCTGGTGAAGATGCCGATCGCCTTGAGGCGTTTGACGATCTCTCCGGTCCGCGTGGCGTGGGTGAGAAGATCGAGGCCGCCCTCGGTCGTGATCTCCTGGCGGTTCTCGGGGACGAGCGTCGCCTGATCGGGCTTGATCGCAAGGGCGATCCGCGTGATCTCTTCCGACAGGCTCATCTCGAGGTTGAGCTTCGTCTTGACGGACTTGCGGAGGAGCTGAACATCGCGGTCCTGGATATGGCGGCGGTCCTCGCGCAGGTGGACGGTGATGCCGTCCGCGCCGCCGAACTCGGCCTCGGTCGCCGCGGCGACGGGGTCGGGCTCATATGTCCGCCGCGCCTGGCGGACCGTCGCGACGTGGTCGATGTTGACGCCAAGTTCGATCATTTCGGTGCTTGGTAGCGTGGGAAGAGCGGGTCGCCCTGGAGGATCGGTGTGCCGGGTTTGAGTTGGCCCCACGCGGTCCACTCTTCGAGCTTTCCGCGGCCGGCGCTGGCATTCATCTGCTCGGCGTAGTCGCAGCCGATGCGACGCCAGAGCTCTTCCATCTTCTGCGGCATGATCGGCCAGAGCAGCAGCGAGGCGATGCGGATGCCCTCGGCACAGTGCGCGAGGATGTTGGCGACCTCGGGGAGTTTCGCGGGGACCTTGGCGAGCTTAAACGGCGCGGTAGTTTCGATCACACCATCAATCGCGATGATGATCGCCATGACATTCCATGTGTAGCCGGAGAGATTGAAAATCTTCATCAGATTGGCATGGCCATCCGCTGCACTTTGCGAAGTGTTTCGAATGTTCATCAGCGTGTCATTCGGTTCGCCCAGCGCCGGCGTCTTACCCTCGAAGTAGCGGTTGGTCATATTGAACACGCGGCTCGAACAGTTGCCGAGTTTGTTCGCGAGGTCGGAGTTGTAGACCTCGACGAAACGGTCGTGCGAGAAATCGGAATCGGTCGAGCCGAGCGGGCCCTGGGTGGCGAGGAACCAACGCAAGGCGTCGAGCGAGAAGTCGGCGACGTACTTGTCTATCTTTTTGAGGTCGATGAAGTTGCCAAGCGACTTGCTCATCTTCGCGCCCTCGGCGATCCAGAAGCTATGGGCGTAGACCTGCTTGGGCAGCGGCTTCTTGAGGGCCAAGAGCATCGCGGGCCAGATGACGGCGTGGAACCAGAGGATGTCCTTGGCGATGAGATGCACATCGGCGGGCCAGTAGTCGCGGCGATCGTCGGTGTCCACGGCGGAGATGTAGTTGAAGAGGGCATCGATCCAGACGTAGATGGATTGATTGGGGTCGCCGGGCATGGAGATGCCCCAGCCACCGGCGCCGGAGCGGCTGATCGGGACGGGATTCAGGCCCTCGCGGATGCGGTTGAGGATTTCGTTCTTCCGCGATTCAGGCTGGACGAAATCCTTATTGGTCTCGAACAAATCGAGCAGGGGTTGCTGGTATTTGTTGAGCGCGAAGAAGTAATTCTTCTCGGCCTTGCGGACGAGCGGCTTGCCGTTGATCGGGCTTTTGAACTCGTATTCCGCGGCCTTGTTCTCGGGGACGTACTCTTCCTGGCCGGCGTCGTACCAGCCTTCGTACTGGCCCTCGTAGACGTCGCCGGTGGCGAGGAGTTGTTTGACGTACTCGATGACGCGCGTCTTGTGGCGGTCCTCGGAGGTGCGGATGAAATCGGTGTTGGACATGCCGAGGCGGGCGAAGGTCTGCTTGAAGGCATCGGCGTTCTGGTCGGCCCACTGCTGTGGCGTCACGTTGTGGGCGGCGGCGGAGTCGACGACCTTGGCGGCGTGCTCATCGGTGCCGGTGAGGAAGAAGACGTCGTCGCCGCGGAGGCGGTGGTAGCGCGCGACGATGTCGGCGAGGGTCGTCGTGTAGACGTGGCCGATGTGGGGCCGATCGTTGACGTAGTAGATCGGCGTGGTGACGTAGAATTTTTGGGCGGGCTTGGACATAGGGGAGACATTCTACAGAGACGGGGAAATTTATCATTTTCCAATGGTCATTTTTCATTTGCCATTGGATGCCGCTACGATGTCGGCATGGGAATCCTTCGACGAATCGTGGCGGCGGTGCGGGCGTGGCTCAATGCGTTTGACGGCTGCGCCTGCCGCGGGGTTTGCGAGCCCAAAGCAGAAGCGGACAAGTTGGCGGTGGGGGATGGGCGCGAAAAAAGCGCTCCCCTCGCGGACTCGGGTCGCGGCTAAACGGGGAACGCGAAGTCGCAAGCGGCGGGAAAGAAATCAGTGGTCGGTCGGCTCTTCAAGGTACGTGTAGCCGTTGAGGCCTTTCTCGAAGAAACGCATGAACTGGGCGCACTCGGCGACGGAGATGCGGCTGTTCTTCACAGCCCGCTCGGCGTCGCGGCGCATGCGGGAGAGCAGCTCATCGGGGGCGAACTCGACGTAGTCGAGCACCTCGAGGACGGTGTCGCCCTGGATGATGTGATCGACGCTGACGTGGCCATCGGGCTCGACGGTGACATGTACGGCGTGGGTGTCGCCGAAGAGGTTGTGCATGTCGCCGAGGATTTCCTGATACGCGCCGACGAGGAACGCGCCGAGCAGGTATTCGCCGCCGTCGTAGGGGTGAAGCTCGAGGGCGGTCTTGCGCTGATTGGCGTCGATGAAGCAATCGATCTTGCCGTCCGAGTCGCAGGTGATGTCGGCGAGGATGCCGGTGCTCGTCGGCTGCTCATTGAGGCGGTGGATCGGCATGATCGGGAAACGTTGATTGATGGCCCAGCTGTCGGGCATGGACTGGAAGATGGAGAAGTTGCAGAAGTAGGTGTCGAGCAGCATGCCGGGAAGGGCTTTGAGTTCCTTGGGGACGCGCTTGGCGCCCTGTGTCAGGTCGTCGATGCGTGAGCAGAGGGCCCAGTAGAGCTTCTCGGCGAGTGCGCGAAGATTCAGGTCGAGGTAGCCGAGCTTGAAGAGGTTCAGGGCGGCATCGTAGGCGGTGGCGGCGTCGTGGAAGTATTCGACGGCCTTCTCACGGCTCAGGTCGCGGTAGAGATCGAAAAGGTCGATGATCGGCTGCGGGATGTGCTCGCCCTCGGGCATGGTGGGGAGCTTGTCGGGGATGTTGAACTTGTCGAACCCGGCCACGCCGACGACATTGAACACGAGGACGGAGTGGTAGGCGACGAGTGCGCGGCCCGATTCGCTGATCACATGAGGATGCGGCACGCCCGCTTCATCGCAGATGGTTTTGATGCGGAAGATGACATCGTTGGCGTATTCATTGAGGCTGTAGTTGATGCTCGAATCGGTGTCGGACTGCGACCCGTCGTAATCGACGCCGAGGCCGCCGCCGATGTCGATGGTTTCGACGCCCGCGCCGGCCTGCCGCAGGGCGACGTAGACGCGGGAGAGCTCGGTGACGGCGTCCTTCACGCTGCGGATGTTGTTGATCTGCGAGCCGAGGTGGCAGTGGACGAGCTTGAGGCAGTCGGCCATGCCGCGGCTGCGAAGGTACTCGAGAGCGTCGACCACTTCGCTGACGAACAAACCGAACTTCGAGCGGACGCCGCCGGAGGCTTCCCAGCGGCCGGCGCCGCGGGTCGAGAGCTTCACCCGGACACCGAGTTGAGGCATGACGGCGTGGATCTCGGCGTACTTGACGATCAGCTCGAGCTCGTCGAATTTTTCGACGACGGGGATCACGCGCTTGCCGATCTTCTGGGCGAGGATCACCATCTCGATGAATTCGTCATCTTTGAAGCCGTTGCAGATGATCGGGATGTCTTTGTCGTTGGTGATGGCGAGAACGGCGAGGAGCTCGGGCTTGGAGCCCGCTTCGAGGCCGAAGCCGTGCTGCGCGGCGAAGTCGGTGATTTCTTCGACGACGTGGCGCTGCTGGTTCACCTTGATGGGGTAGACGCAGGTGTAGCCGGACTTGTATTCGTTTTCGGTGATGGCCTTGCGGAACGCGGCGGCGATCTCGGCGACGCGGTGACGGAGAATGTCGGTGAAACGAATGAGCACGGGGGGACGGATGCCGCGGATGCCGAGCTGATCGACGAGCTCCTTGAGATCGACGGCGGGGGTGGGTTGCTTGTTGGGATGAACGGTGACGTGGCCGAGCTCGTTGATGTCGAAGTAGCCTTGGCCCCAGTTGCGCACGCCGTACATCTGCTGGGCGCTGGCGATGGGCCAAGCGGGCGGCGCTGGCGCCGTCGGCGTGGCGGGCATGTTCGGCGCAGCGGGGGCTTGGTCATCGAGGGGCACGATTGTCGGAGCGGGTACGGCGGCATTCGTTCGAGACATCGTCAAGCATCTCCAAGGCGGCGCGGGTTGCGTTTGCGAGTGTGGGAAAAAGTTGTCGCGCCGCCGACGTGAACAGTGATTATGTTAGAGCGTTGCGGGGTCAACGGCAACGAACATTTGCCGTGATGAAAAAAGATTTTTTGGAGGCGGTTTTGCGACAACGTTCAGGGGATGCGTCGGGAGATAAGGCTTCGAGTCTTTGCTGCTGCTACTGCGTCCTTGCGAACCGCGCCATCGCCACTTCCAGCAGGCTCGATCGCATTTGATCGAGGGGCGTGAAATTGCCGCTGTTCATCAGGTCGCCGATGTACTTTTGCTGCAGGCGGCTGAATTTCATCGTGCGGATTCGGCTCTCGATCTCCAGGAACGCCTGCTGCAGCGTCTTGCTCTCGCCGCCTTCCATTTTTTCGAGCATCACCCACCCGAACCCGCCGGTGATCGGCGTGCGGTCGGAGTGGTCGCCGACCTTGAGGGTTCGCACCTTGGCGTTGAGCTCGTCGGAGCGGAGTTCGTTGAAGGTCTGCAGAGGCCCGCTGAGCGAGTAGGGGCCCATCAGGCCGCCTTTTTCGGCGTTGGACATGATGCTGAACTTCTTCGCGGCGTCCTCGAATTTCATCCCGCCCTTGAGCGCCGCGTCCACGGCGTCGGCCCCGGCCGCGTCGGTCATGATCATCCGCACGGTGATGCTGGGATTCGAGTTGAAGTCCTTGTTGTGATCCTCGTAGTACCGCTCGACCTCGCGGCGTTCGACGTTGATTTTCGGATAGAGCTTTTCGTGGAGGAATTTATCGACCAGGGCACGCTGACGGATGTTCTCCATCTCCTGATCCAGGCCGTAGCCCTTTTCGTTCTGCAGCGTCTGTTCCGCGACAGCTAGGACGCCGCCGCCGAGTTCCGCGATCCGACGCTCGCGCTGCGACTTGAGCCAGCCCAGCAGGCCCAGCTGCTCGCGCTCGCCGAGCCCGCGCTCCGCCTCGGCGAGGATCAGCGAGTTGGTCACGCGCTCGCGGAGCTTGGCGTAGATCAGTTCCTGGGCGCGGGCCTTGAAGCCGAGGCGCGTCTCGGTGTCGCCGAAGCGGTGGAGCGTGTCCTCACCGATGGACTTGAAGATTTCGCTGGCGTAGATCGGCTTGCCGTTGACCTGGCCGACCATGGCATCGACTACGAGTGCGTTGGACACGGTTGTGGTTTCGCCATTCGTCGGGGGCGTGGAGCCGACGGGCGGAGCCGCGGGGGCCGGTAGCGGCAGCGGGGCGGTATCGACGGCCGGTGTAGTCGATGCTGAGTTCGCCGGCGCAGCGGGAGCGGGCGCGTTGGCCGCAGGTTTGACGGCGAGCGCCGGGCGCTGGCCGATGAAGTCCACGGGGCGGATCTCGTTGGTCGCCTCCTTGGGCGCGCCGCTCTTGCAGCCAGTGACAGCCAGCGCCGTCACGGCGATCAAAACCATTCGCATCGGTCGATGGAAAATCACGCGGCGGCCTCTCCAAAAATCGGCTGAATCAACGCGATCAGTCTACCTCGCACGGCGCGGCGGCGATAGCGGACCGTTCGCAGAACCGCCACGCCGAGCCTATACTGCACCTTCGCGTTGCATTTGTGCTAACGTTACCCGTGGAGCCCGTCATGAACGATCAGAACAAGCCCGGCGAGAAGCCCAAGCTCATTATCGAAGGCGATTGGAAGTCCCAGGCTCAGGCCGAGAAGCAGGCCGCCCAGAAGCCCGCGCCGCAGGCCGATGCGGATCGGAAGCTGAGCGTCGATGACGACTGGAAAGCCCAGGCCCGCGCCGAGAAGGAAAAGCTTGCCGAGGAACTCGGCCCCGAGGGTGAAGCCGAGCAGGGCATCCCGCCCGCCGACTTCCGCACGCTCGCCTCGACGCTCGTCTCGCAGGCCCTCTTCTACATGGGTGCCATCCCCGATCCAGCGACCGGGCAGCGCATGGTGCACCTCGAACTGGCCAAGCACCAGATCGATCTGCTAGGCGTGCTCGAAGTGAAAACCAAGGGCAATCTCGACGCCGAGGAAGCCGCCATGGTCACGCAGTCGCTGCAGGAACTGCGCACCGCATTCGTCCAGCTCGCCAAGCAGGTGCAGCAGCACATGGCGCAGCAGAAGGCGAACCCGAACGCTGCGCTCGGCGGCGGGATGGGTGGCGGAGGCATGGGCGGCGCCGGTCCGATTCGGCCGCGCTGAGTCATGGCCATCAGCGATCAGCAATCAATTGGCTCGCAATCGCTGCTCCGTCTCGGCGACGCGGCACGCGCCGCCGGTGTGACCGTGCAGCAGTTGCAGTATTACTGCATGGTGGGGCTCATCGAGCCGAGCGTCCGATCGGGCGGAGATCAGCGGCTATTCGATCGGCGCACGATCAAAAAAGTCCGCATGGTGAAACTGCTCAACGCCTCCGGCTACGGCCTGCGAGAGATCCGCGAGATATTTCTCGGAAAGAAAGCGGTAATCGCAAAGCCGAAGGCCAAAGCCCCAAAGATCGCGACACTGAAAAAGTCCAAAGCTCCGAAGCCGTCGAAATCCGTCAAGAAATCACGCACAAAAAAAACAATGTAATCTCAGCGCGCAGCGGTCGCCGTCGCGGCCGCTTCGGCCTTGGATTTCGTATCCTGAGCCTTGGCTTCTTTTTCATTCTGCGACTGCGCCGCAGCGATAAGCGTTTGCATCTGGCCGACCGAGCGGTCGATCTGGGCGCGGAAGGCGTTATAGGGGAACAGGACGAAGAGCGCGACGACCAGGCCGGCGACCGTGGCGATCATCGCCTCGGCGATGCCCGCACCGACCTCGGAGGGGTCGCGGAGAATCTGATTCTTGGCCAGCACGTTGAACGCCGAGATGATTCCCAGCACGGTGCCCAGGATCCCGAGCATCGGGGCGGCGGTGATGATGGTTCCGAGCGTCGGCATGAAGCGCTCGATCCGCGTGCGCTGGCTCTCGATCGCATCGGTGGCGACGGCGTCGGTTGTGCCCTCTTCGAGCAGTTGGCGCACGACTCGGGCGTAGATCGAGCGGTCGTTTTCAATCAGTGCCGCCGCCTGGTCACGCCGTCCCTCGCGGAGATGCCGTGCGACGCGGCGGTACATGTCCTTGCGGCCGGAGCTGTTGGTCGTCATCCAGAACCAGCAGCGCTCGAAGATCAGCGTCACGCTCATCAAGCTCAGCACCATCAGCGGCCACATCACCTTGCCGCCCTGGCGGAGCAGCTCACCGAGATTGTCGATCAGTGCGTTCATGGGGCGGAATCATAGCAAAGAGTAGGGCGACAGTTTAGGGGCCGGTGAGAAGCCCAAACCGCCGGTTCATCCGTACAATGTCACGCATGACCGCCGCGGCCCCTGAAACCGAAAACTGGTACGTCCGCAGCTTCGGCCCGCTCTACGGGCTGGTGTACCGTCACCGCGACGATGCTTCGGCCCGTCGCGAAGTCGACCAGCTTGCGGACCTGCTGGGGCTGCGGGTCGGGGCGCGCGTACTCGACGTCGGCTGCGGCGCGGGCCGACATCTTGCCGCGATGCTCGAATTGGGTTTCGATGGCTACGGCGTCGATCTCTCCGAGTCGCTGCTCAAGCAGGCGCATCGACGCCACGGGCTTCTCGGTCGGCTCATCCGCGCGGACATGCGGGCGCTGCCCCTGGCCGCGGGGTTTGATGCGGCCGTCAATCTCTTCACCAGCTTCGGCTATTTCCCGGATGAATCGCAGGACCGCGTTGCGATCCGTCAGATGGTCGGAGTGCTGCGGCGTGGCGGTGTCCTGGCGATGGACCTGATGAACCCGCCGCATGTCGTCCGCCATATCGAGCCCACCGATTGCGAGGGGATCGATGGCTTGGTTGTCGAGCATCATCGCCGCATTGCCGACCGTCGCGTGATCAAGGAGACGACCGTTACCGAGATCAGCGGTGCGGTGCACCGGTTTGCCGAGAGCGTGCGGATGTACGGCGAGTCGGAGTTGCGCGAGATGCTCCAGGGCGCTGGCCTGACGGACATTCGTTTTTATGGTTCGCTCGACGGTGAGCCGCTGACGGATGAATCGACGCGGCTCGTTGTGGTGGGGGTGAAGCGATGAATCCGCCCGCCACGCTGAGTTCAACGCAGTGGATCGCCACGCCCGTGGCCCCGGCACGCATCGGCCAGTACCCGCTGCCCAACGATGCGCCGCTGCTGAATCTTGCGGAACCCGGGGCGGCAAGCGAATCCGAATTTCTGCGCCGCGATGAATTGGCTGATCGGCTCGCCTTGTACAACGCCGGCGTCGGCAACCCGCTCAGCAGCGCGACGCTTTCAGCGATCCGCGGTGAAGGCGTCTTCATCATCGCCGGTCAGCAGCCGGGCCTGCTGCTCGGTCCGATGTACACGCTGCTCAAAGCGGCGACCGCGATCGCTCTTGCCAAGCGTCTGGCCCCGCGCGTGAAAGCGCCGATCATCCCGGCGTTCTGGATCGCCAGCGAGGATCACGATGTCGAGGAGGTGAATCACTGTGTCGTCAACGGCAAAACTATCAGCCTGCCGCACCGTGCCGCATTGCACGCCCCCGTCGGCCAGATCTCGCTCGAATCCCACAAGGCTGCAATCATCCAGCAGTTCACCGACGCCGTTGCGGGGTCGCCGCACGGGTCATGGGTGACGGAACTGATTCGCTCCGCGCGATTCGACAACTACGCTGATTCTTTCGCGGCGCTCTTGGCGAAACTGCTTCCCGGTAGCCTCGTGCTCATCGATCCGCTGCATCTGCGGCCGCTCACCGCGCCGGTGATGGTGCACCTGATGAGTTGCTGGAATGAATTGTCGGCCGCACTGAAACAGGGCGGCACGACGCTCCGTCGCTGGGGCTTCTCGCCACCGCTCGACAAGCTCACCGTGTTCCGCATCGCCGGCGGTCACCGCACACCCGTCGATCCCGCCGACACCGCGAATCCGGAGCAACTCTCGCCCAGCGCCGGTCTCCGGCCGATCGTGCAGGACGCGATCATTCCCACGCTCGCAACGATCGGCGGCCCCACGGAACTGCATTACCTCTGGCAGATCGATCCGCTCTACGCGGTGGCGGGAGTGAAACGCTCGCGCATTCGTTCGCGTCTCGGTGCCACGTTTGTTGATGACACCGTCGTCCGCCGCGCCGCCCGTTTCGACCTCGTTGGCGAACGCCTGCTCGACGTGCAGAAGGAACTCCAGCGCTACGACGCCCGCGGCAACGCCGATGCGACCGACCCTGACCTCAGCGAAATCGAGAAACTCGGCAAAGAGCTGCTGACGCGCATCGAATCTGCCGCCGGCCCCGCTCACGCCAAACAAATCGCCAAATCTCAAAAATCGATCGCGTATCAGCTCGGCAAAGTGAGCCGGCGCATCCGCGAGCAGCGTGACGAGAGCGCCGGCGCCGGCCGTCGTAATCTCACGCGTGTCGCCGATACGATCTACCCCGGCGGTAAACTGCAGGAGCGCGTGATCAGTCCCTTCGACATGCTCGCGCGGTACGGCCCTGCATGGCTCGACAGCTTGATCCGCAACCTCGACCAGGAGCGCGGCACGCACTGGCTCGTGCAACTGCAGGACAGCGCAACCCCCCAGCAAGGAGAATCCGCGTGAGCGTCGATATCGTGGCAATCGGGGCGCACCCGGACGATGTGGAGATGACGATCGGCGGTACGCTCGCCAAACTCGTCAGCCGCGGACGCAGTGTGGCGATCATCGACATGACGCGCGGCGAGATGGGCACGCGCGGCACGCCGCAGATGCGCGCCGAGGAAGCCACGAACGCAGCCAAGGCTCTTGGCGTATCCGAGCGCGTGAACCTCGACCTTGGCGACGGCCAGCTCATGGACACGATGCCCAACCGCATCAGGCTCATTGAGGAGCTCCGCCGCCTCCGCCCCAAGCTTGTGTTCGCCAATTACTGGGACGACCTGCACCCCGACCACCGCGCGACCGGCGAGATCGTGCGGAACATCATGTATCCGCTGGGATTCGCCAAGTTCCCCGCGAAGGGTGAGCCGTTCCGCCCAAAGGAATTTCTCTTCTTCATGCAGCACTGGACTTTCGAGCCGAGCTTCATCGTTGACACCTCGGCGTTCAACGAGAAGAAAGATGAGTCGATCCGGTGCTATCGTTCACAGTTGCACGATCCCGATTCCCAGGAGCCGACGACCTGGATCGCGTCGCCCGATTTTCTGGAGCGGCTCGACGCCCGGGCGCGGCACTACGGCAGCCTGATCCGCTGCACTTTCGGCGAGCCGCTCAAGAGCTGCCGCCCGATCCCCGTGGACGATCCGCTGGATCTCTACGGCCCGTTCTTCGAGCCCTAACCGCTCCCGGAGATGCCCATGAAGATCGCCATCTCTTGTCATTCCTCGCAGGGCGGCAGCGGCGTGGTCGCGACCGAATTGGCGATGGGCCTGGCGAAACGCGGCCACGAGATGCACATGATCTCCGATGACCGCCCGTTCCGGCTCGACGCCAAATCACCCGTGCATTTTCACAAGGTCACCACGACCGATTACCCGCTCTTCCGCTACCCGCCGCATGATCTCTCACTGGCCAACAAGATTGCGGAGGTGGTGCTTGAGAACGACATCGATGTGGTGCATGCCCACTACGCCGTGCCGCACGCCATCAGCGCAATCCTCGCCGCCAACGCCATCCGCCCGCGCTCCGTCCGCGTCGTCACCACGCTGCACGGCACGGACATCACGCTCGTCGGCTCGCACCGCGATTTCTATCGGCTCACGCGCTGGGCCATGATGGAGTGCGACGGGCTAAGCAGCGTCTCGGCGTGGTTGCGCGACCAGACGATGAAGGAATTCGACCTGCCCGTAGAGCCGCGTGTGATCCCGAACTTCGTCGATTGCGACCGGTTCAATCCCGATCGACGTGCGTCTTACCCGGCCGACGGCACGCCGTTCCAGATCCTGCACGCCAGCAACTTCCGCCCTGTGAAGCGCGTCTTCGATGTGATCCGCACATTCAACCGCATCCAGCAGAAGGTCAATGCGAAATTGCTGATGGTCGGCGACGGCCCGGACCGCGCGCTGGCCGAGGATCTGGCGACCGAACTGGGCATCCGCGAGAGGATCGAGTTCACGGGGCCGCAGACCACTGTCGAGCGGCACTACCGCCAGAGCCACCTTTTCCTGCTGCCCAGCGATTACGAATCGTTCGGCCTCTCGGCGCTGGAGGCGATGTCCTGCGGCACTCCGGCGATCACGTCCAACTCCGGCGGCCTGCCCGAGGTTGTGTCGCAAGGTGTTACCGGTTTCCTCTGCAACGTCGGCGACATCGAGCAGATGGCGTGCCGCGCGACATGCCTGCTCAAGGACCGCCGGGCATGGGAAACGATGAGTGCGGCCGGTCAGCGCATGGCCCACGAGCAATTCTGCAAGGATCTGATCCTGCCGCAGTACGAGGCGTTTTACGAACAGGTGCTCGTCGCGGCGCCGGTGCGGAACTGAGCTTCAGTCCATGAACCGATCCATCGTGTGAATCATGATCGCGTTGGATCGGCCGCGCTTGGCGAGGCGTGTGCCTCCGACGATGAGGATGCTGTCGCCGGTGTCGACGAGTTTGAGCGTCAGCAGCAATCGCTGCACCTTGGGCGCGAGCTCGGTCAGCGACTGCGGCACATCCATCTTGCGGGGATGGATGCCGTAGAGCAGCGCCATCTGGCGCACGGCCTGGTCGTCGCTCGAGAGCGCCACGACCGGCAGGTCGAGTCGCAGCTTCGAGAAGATGCGCGCCATCGCACCGGTCTGGCTCCAGATGACGACGAGCTTCACCTTGAGCGTCCGCGCCATCTCCCACGCCGCACGCGCCAGCGCCAGGTCCTGCTCATCGAAAACCGCGACGACCGGCATCGTGCGCTCCGCCGCCGTCCGGGCCCGGTCCTGCTCCGAAACCTCGGCTACGTGCGACATCACGCTCACGGCCAGGTCGGGGAATTTGCCCATCGCCGTTTCGCCGCTGAGCATCACCGCATCGGTGCAGTCGTACACGGCGTTGGCGACGTCGGAGACCTCGGCCCGCGTCGGCGTCGGGCTGTCGATCATGCTCTGGAGCATCTGCGTGGCGACAATGACCGGCTTGGCGGCGGCCTGACAGCTGCGGATGATCTGTTTCTGGATCACTGGCACCATCGCCAGGTCCATCTCAACGCCCATGTCTCCGCGCGCCACCATCACGCCGTCGCTGGCGCCGATAATCCCTTCGATCTTCTCCACCGCCTCGCGGCGCTCGACCTTGGCGATGAGCTTGATGGCCTGACCCGTTTCACCGAGCAACAGCCGGAGATTGGTCATGTCCTGTTCGCCGCGCACGAATGACATCGCCAGGTAATCCAGTTCCTGCCGGATCGCCCACGCCACGCACTCCCGGTCGTAATCGGTCAGCCCGCTCAGCGACAGCGCGGTGTCGGGCAGGTTGATGCCCTTGCGGCTGGATAGCGTGCCGCCGCCGGTGCACTGGCAGGTGACTTCGTCCGCGGTTTTGGAAACGACGAGCAGGCGCACGCTTCCGTCGTCGATGAGCACGCGCTCGCCGGGCTGGACTTCGTCGACGAGGTGCGGGTAGTTGGAACTGATGCGCGACCTGGTGCCGGTGATCGGCAGCCGCTGGATGATGAGCGTGTCGCCGGTTTCGATGCGCTGCGGCTCGGGCATCTCGCTCATGCGGATCTTGGGTCCGCAGAGATCGCCGAGCACGGCGACGGGGTGATCGATCTGGCGCGAAACCTCGCGCACGTTTTGCAGCGCCTCGGCGTGGTCATCGAGTTTGCCGTGGGAGAAATTGAGGCGGAACACGTCCACGCCGTCGTGGATGAGGCGCGTGAGCATCTGCGTGCTGGACGACGCCGGGCCGAGCGTGGCGATGATCTTGGTGCGAATCATGTGGCGGATCCCTGTTGCCTCGGGCGACATTATGATCGCTCCGCGGCGGATCGCCAATTGACATGCGGCGGTTCAGTCGGCGATCGGGCGGAATTGGCGGCAGTGATAGACGCCGCCGGGAGGCAGATTCTTGATCACGAGGTCGAAATCGACGTGCTCGAAAAGCTTGCGGTACATGCCGCGGTAGACATAGGGCATGACGGTGAGCTGCGAAATCCATCCGTTCTCGGCTCGTTTCGAGAGGCATTTAAGCATGCTCGTCACGAGGGGCCGCGGCAGGCTCGGCGTAGGCAGGCCGCTGAGCACGACATCGATGTTTTGGATGTTCAAAAGTTCGAGCGTCGCATCGAGGTAGGCGATGTTGGCGCAGACTACCGTCGCGGCGGGGAATCGCTGCTGGAGTATCGCGCAGAAGTCGGGGTCGATCTCCAGGGCGATCAGCCGGCTGCCCGGGTGCATCTTCCGGCACGCCGTCGCGGTGACCGCCCCGGTGCCCGCGCCGAGTTCGACGATCGTCTGCGGCCGATCGCTGCGGACGTGCCGGCACATCGCCGCCGCGAGGCTCGCGCTCGACGGCGAGAAGCTGGCGACGCGCGTGCCGTGACGCAGGAATTTGCGGACGAAGAGCATGCGGTCGGAGACGGGGACCGAGACGGGGGCTGAGGCGGTGTCGAGCGTTTGCGTGGTGGTGTGCAAGGTGGGCTCCAAAGGGTGACCGGCGGAGGGGTGGCGCATCGTGAGATCAGACACCGGCGGGGGCGGGCGAAGGGCCTCGCAGCACCGCGAGGCATTTGTCGAAGTTCTCATCGCCGAAGTAGCGGCGCATCGAGCGCTGCTCGGAGTTCAGCATATCGACGACGCAGAGACAATCGACACAATCGCCGAACGATGCATCGACGTTCATCGCGATGGGCTTGGCGCCGAGCTTGAGATATTGGCGGAGCAGCACGGGCATGCCCTTTCCATCGGGCTCGATGTCGCTGACGACTTCGGCGATCTCCTCAACGTCAATGAGCCGAGCCGCGGCGGTGAGCAGGCTCTTCTCGACTCGGCGTGCCGGGTCGAAGGGGAAACGCGGATTCACGTTTCGGCTCAGCGGCGAACGCCGGCCCTCGTCCATCAGATATTGGGAGATGATCGAGCGGCTCGCGGGCTGATACGCTCCGGAGATCGACACGGGCCCCAGCATGTAGCGATAGTGAGGCCGGCGCGAGACGAATCCGCCGACGCCTTTCCACAGCAGCATCAGCGGAGTGTAGCTTTTCTGATATTCGGCGCGGACGAACGATCGGCCGAGTTCCAGCGCGGGGCCGAGCTGGCGGAGGAATTGGTCGTCGAGGTCGAAGAGCGTCGAGAGATACAGGCCTCGCTTGCCGAGCAGGCGTGTGATGCGGTCCATTTGCCCGATGCGGTACCCGCCGACGAGCTCGCGTTTCGACGCGTTCCACAGCAGCAGGTGGCGGTAGTGACGATCGAAACGGTCGAGGTCGATCGCACGGCCGGTGCCCTCGCCAACGGCTCGGAACGTCACTTCGCGCAGTCGGCCGAGTTCGGTCATGAGGTTTGGGATGCGCTGCGCGGAAGCTTCGTAGACCGACAGATCACCGGAGGTCGCCAGAAGTGCCGAGGGCGGGAGCTGCGCGATGTCGTGCTCGAGCTGATGCGGTGGGACAGCGGGTGCGATGGATTGCGTCAGGCTCCCCGCGCGACGCCAGGCTTTGAAGCCGGGGCGCGGCTGCGGGGCGCGATCGGGACGGTGACCCAGGGCGTAGGTGCGGAGACGCAGGTAGGAGATCGCGGGGCCGGAGCCGTCGAATGCGGCCATGCGGCGGGGCGTGATCGGTGTGCCGATGCGGAGCGTGATGCGCTGGTGGTCCTTGTTGAGCAACTCGCGGGGCAGCAGGGCGGTGCGGAGAAGCGGATGGATGAGACCGGCGAGCTGGAAGAGGGCGCTGTTGGCGCCGTCGAAGTAGACAGGCACCACGGTCGCGCCGGTGCGACGTGCCATGCGTGCGATGCTCGCCTTCCAGGCCGGCTCGGTGATGCCGCCGTCCCGCATGTTCAGGTGCGCCACTTCGCCGGAGGGGAAAACGCCCAGCGCTCCGCCGCCTTCGAGCCATCGGACCGCGCCGCCCATGCCGCGGAGGTTCTGCGCCCTGCCCGATGCGTTGTCGAACGGGTCCACGAAGATGCACACCGATTTCATCTCGGGGATTTGCGAGAGCATGTAGTTGGCGAGCATCTTCGTGTCGGGGCGAACGGACAGGAGCGTCGAGCCGAGGATCAATGCCTCGGCGGCGCCGAACGGATGATTTGCGACGACGAGGATCGGGCCGGTTTTGGGGATGCGGTCGAGGTCGGCTTTGCTCACGGCGACGGAGATGCCGAGCTGCTGCAGGAATGAATCGCAGGTTCCCCGCGGGTCGCCGGGGTGTGCGGGCAGGCCGTAGTAGAGGCGGTTGATCTCGTTGAGGCCAAGCAAGCTCTGCAACGGGCGGCGGACCATCGCCGCGACGGGCGCGGGCCAATCCTGAATCAGCGGGTCGAGTGAAAGGAGCGGGGGAGTTTGGGCAACGGCGGGCAGGTGATTGGCAACGCTGGTCATCGTCAGCTCCGCAGAGGTGAGGGGCGCGTCGTGACGCCTGACGGAGGATCAAAGAAGGTGCCGCACGGTTGATCTGTCGCAGAAACAGTGTTTGTCGTGTGTTATGCGTCGCGAGGCCGAATCGTTGCCGCACATCTTTCATTAGCTGTGTTCAGGGAATGTTCAGCAGATGTGCAAAGGATGTTCGGTCGGCATCGGCGATCGGGCACCGGGGCTGCGGCGGTCCGAGCCGTTAAGATGTCCGCATGTCCACCGAGACCGACCGATTTGCCGAAGCGATCCGCCGGATCGACGTCGCCAACAGCCACGATCCCCGCCGCGAGAAGTGGCACGGCTTCGACCACCCGGCAGAACTTCTCTACGCGCAGCGCATGACCGATTGGCTCATCCACCTCGAGCCCGGCGCATCTGAAGCCCTACGCATTGCCGCCCGTGCCCAGCACATCCGCCGCTGGGAGATCCCGCGCAGCAGCTTCCCGATGGACCGCACGGGCTATCTCCGCTGGCGCACCACGCTTTACGAATTCCACGCCGATGTGGCCGCAGCGATCCTCCGCGAGGTCGCCTACGACGAAGCGACGATCGCCCATGTCCGCGATCTGCTGATGAAAAAGCGCCTCAAAGCCGACCCCGAGATGCAGACGCTCGAGGACGTGATCTGCCTCGTGTTCCTGCAATACGAGTTCGCCGACTTTCACAAGCAACACGCCGGTGACGAGCCGAAGGTGCTCAACATCCTTCAGCGCACCTGGAAAAAGATGTCCGCCGACGGCCACGCCGCCGCGGTGCTGCTGCTGCCGGAACTTCCGGCCGACGCCCGCGTGGTGATCGAAAAAGCGCTAAGTTAATGCGGAGATGTGAATGTTCTTCAAGCTCATGGAAATATGGTGGCGTTTGAGAGGCCGATCGCCGATGGGGATGTTGCTGGGGAAGGCATTGCCCCACGAGAAGCACGAGATCATTGCTTTTGGCACGTTTCAGTGTCCACGCTGTTTCGCGATCCGGGCGTGCAAACGGTACAACCGATTCAAGTCGAGCATAGGAATAAAACTTGATAGAGAGGAAGAAGTACTTCTATGAGTTCGGTCTGCCTGTCAAGCGGGTGGCGGTTCGGGTCAGCGGACGGTTCAGACTTCTATTGCGGGTCGGGGCCCGATTTTGGTTTTGGAA
>JAYVTU010000048.1:0-21079 GCA_043788485.1 Planctomycetota bacterium | reverse complement strand
AGACTTCCCCCGGCACCCCCTCCCTCCGACCCCTCTCCCCGGGGGCGAGGGATCAAAGGGAGGGGGTGCCGGGGGAACCGCTTAGGTTCTCTTGGCGCGGTCGATCCGGGGCTGGGGGTCAGAACCGCGAGGTTCCTCTGGCGCGGTCGAGCGTTTGGGGTTGCTCGCCAGCGGGAAAAAAACGGAGCGGCGTCAAGTTGAGTTACGACGATTTGAGGTACCCCAAAGGTAGGGGGTGGGCCGGGGCGTGGAGGGGTACTTAGGCACGGTGGATGCGTGGGTTGCGGGGAATTTGCACGGAGTCGCTTCGGCGACATGGTGGTGCGCACGATCGTTTCGCGGAGCCCGGGGGCGGAGGCGTAAGTGCGGTTGGGAGCGGGGTCGGAGATTTTGGACACAGGTTTGGAGGGGGTTTTTCGCTGAGGTGCGCATAAGTGAGTGTGGTGGATGGAGGGTTGGGCGCAGGAAAAGCCCATGGCGCGGGCCATGGGTGGGGTGGTGAATGGGAGTGGGGGCTGGGGTCTAGGAGTTGGGGCGGAGGAGAGCGTGAAGCCGCAAGCGGCGGAACCCAGAAGCCTGTCTCACGCGACGCCGGCGACTTCCCAGCCGGCGCGGTAGGTGCGTTTCAGGAGCGAGTTGGCGCGTTCGTTGTTGGTGATCTTCATCGCCTCGCGGTCCCACTCGAGCGTCTCGCCCGGGCAGCGGAGGGCGACGGTGCCGAGGAGCACGCCTTCCATCATGGGGCCCGAGAAGCTGAAGTCGGATTCGGTCTTCTCGCCGGTGAAGCAGGCGTCGACGAAGTTGTGGTGGTGTTCGCCGCCCGAGGTGACCTTGGGGTACTTCTCGGCGGGGAACTTGTCACGCGGATAGATCACGGGGGCGCTGGTGTCGTTCTTCCAGAGCATCGCGCCTTCGGTGCCGATGAAGAAGCTGGATTCGTAGTAGTAGTCGGCGTGCTTGGGGCTGATGAGGTTGAAGATTTCATCACCGGGGAGGAATTCGCCATCGTACCACTCGACCTGGCAGTCGCCTTCGGTGTACTTCGTGGCGGGGTAGAGGAAGTTGACGTAGTTGCTCTGGGGCCAATTGTCGGCGCGGCGAGCGGGATCCTTGACCCAGGATTCCTGGGCCTTGGCGGTGATAGTCTTTGGGGCGGTCAGTTCGAGGGATCGGAAGACGTTGTGCGAGAGGTGACCGCCGATGTCGCCGGTCCAGCCGGTGCCGAAGTCCTGCCAGCATCGCCAGACGGAGGGGTGGTAGATGCCGGGGGAAAATTCGCGCATGGGCGCGGTGCCGATCCAGTGGTCCCAGTTGAGTTCCTTGGGCGGGGCTTGTCCCTTGGCGGGGCGCGGGCCGGCGAGGCGGATGAAGCCGATGCCCGGACGATTGGCACGCTGGACGACGCGCTTGATCTTGCCGATCAGGCCGTCCTGAATGATTTGGACGACCATGCGGCTGCCGGTATAGGCCGCGGCCTGGGTGCCGAGCTGCGTCCGGACGCCCGCGGCGGCGGCGGCTTTGGTGATCGCGCGAACCTCGGCGACCTCGTGGCAGAGCGGCTTCTGGCAGTAGACATGCTTCTTGAGGCTCAGCGCACGCATCGTCACAATCGCGTGCATGTGGTCGGGGATGGTGACGTTGACCGAATCGATCTTGTCACCCTCCTTGTCGAACATCTCACGCCAGTCCTGATAGGCGCGGGCGCTGGGAACCTGCTTGGCGGCGCCGGCGAGGATGTTGGCATCGACATCACAGACCGCGGCGTGCTTGAGCTTTTTGTGGGCTTTGAAGGTGGCGAAGTCCCCGCCGCCCATCATGCCGCCGACGCCGATGCTGGCGTGGTTGAGCAGGGCGTTGGGCGACTCGGCGCGGACGAGCGACGGCATGACCAGCGGGATCAGGCTCGCGGCGCCCGCGGCCTTGATAAATGTGCGGCGTGAGTGACGGTTGCTCATGGGGCGGCTCCGATGTGATGTGCAAGAGAATGGTGCGTGATGGTAGGTGCGATCAGCGGTGTGAGTTGGCGATGGGGCTCTGATCCGCGGGGCCGAGGCAGAGCGAGCGGTTGCCGATCCACCGCCAGTGGGGGAGCGCGAGCGTGACATCGCGGCGAGCCCAACCGGAGGCGATGCGCTGCTCGAGGGCGGCCCAGGTGGGGACGCCGCTGGTGGCATCGGGCTGCTCAACGCAGAACGCGCCGACGCCCACGGCGGCGGTGACGACTTGCTCCGGTGTGAGCTTGCGCAGCATGCCCGCGAGGAATCCGGCGATGGTGCAGTCGCCCGAGCCGGTGGTGCCGACGACGTTGACGTCGAAGCACGGCGCGATGATCTGCCGGCCGGTCCAGATGGCCGGGTCGCTGGGGGCGCAGCCACCAAGGTCGGCGAGTCGCTGCTCCTCGGCGGTTGTGCGGAGGTAGAGGCCCTGGTCGCCGAGCTTGAGCACGACGATGCGCGAGCCCATGTCCAGCAGCTGCTGCGCGACGCTGTCGAGCAGCGGGCCGTCGATCGCGGCGGTCGTGCGGCCGAGCATGAAGAGGATCTCGTCGATGCTCGGCAGGAAAATATCGACGTGCGGCAGGACGCGGCCGAGCAGGGCGCGCCAGTCGATGCGGCCCGCTTCGGATCGCGGATCGATCTGCGTCATGTCCATCGAGCTAGTCAGGCCCTGCGATTTGGCGCGGCGGAAAATCTCGGCGAGCTCGACGCCGCCGTCGCTGTAGAGCCGCTTCATCACCGGCGGGTAGCCGAAATGAAAGAGGCGTGCGCCGGTGAGCGATTCGGTGGCGACATCGCGTGAGCCGTAGGTGTCGTTGGTGCCTGAGTAGTGCAGGAAGATGCGATCGACGCCCGGGACGCTGACGACGACGGTGTAGGAGCTGTGCTCGCCCTTGGAGATGATCATGCCCTGCGCGAGCGCGGGATCGATGGACGCGAGGTGCTGGCGGATAATCAGGCCGAACTCATCGTCGCCGACCTTTCCCATGAGCCGCGTGCGGATGCCGAGCCGGTGCAGCGCGAGTCCGGCGTTCGACACGGTGCCGCCGGTCGAGAGCGTCGCGGGCCCGATCTGCGTGAGCGTCCCGGGTCGCAGCAGCGTCTGCAGATCACCGCCGCGGTCGGGGAATTGCGGGATGATGTCCAGGCAGATGTGTCCGGCGACAACGGCTTCGGCGGTGTTTGATTGGTTAGCCAATTGCATCATCCGAGTTTAATCGAGCCATAAACTAAAGCAATTCAATTCGTCAAAATTGACACAATCAGATTTGGTAATCCAAAATGCTCTTGCCGCCGTCACGCGGTGAGCGTAACTTACCCGCTCACTTTCCGGCCGCCGCACGCGCGGCCGCAATTACGAGAGGCACGCACATGGCACAGCGCTGGAGCACGAAGAAGGATTTCCAATTTTCCGCCGGTCCCTGGAACCTGCATCCGGGCGCCGATCCGTTCGGTCCCGCCGTGCGCGATGAGCGCGAGTTTGCGCAGAAGCTTTCGATCTTCAAGAAGCTCGGTTTTGATTACGTGCAGTTCCACGATGACGACGCCGTGCCCGACACCGCATCGCGCCCCTCACGCATCGCGCAGGCCAAGCAGGTCCGCAAACTGCTCGCGGACCACGGCCTCAAGGCCGAGATCTGCGCCCCGCGCCATTGGGAAGACGCGCGCGGCGTCGATGGCCCGGTCACCAGCAACTCCGCCGTTGATCGCAAATGGGCGCTGGAGCGCGGCAAGCGATGCATCGACGTCGCCAATGTATTGGGCACCGATCGATTCGTGTGGTGGCCGGCGCGTGAGGGCACATACATCCGCGAGTCGAAGGACGCCGCGGTCAGCTTCGACCGCATGCTCGCCTTTGCCGACGCGATGCTCAGCTACGACAAGAAGATCAAGATCCTCGGCGAGATGAAGCCCAACGAGCCGATGGACCACATGTACCTGCCGACGACCGGTCACTTCCTCGCGCTGGCGTACAAGACCATCGCTCCCGAGCGCGTCGGGGTGCTCATCGAATCGGCCCACGCCATTCTTGCCGGCCTCGATCCGTCCGATGAGATGGCCTACGCGATGTTCCACGGCAAGCTCTGGGGCGTGCACCTCAACGACCAGAACGGCCTGAAATACGACCAGGACAAGGCCTTCGGCGCCGTCGATCTCCGCCGCGCTTTCAACCAGGTCGATGTGCTCGTCCGCGGCGGCTACGGCCGGGCCGGCGAGGTCGTGGGCCTCGACGTCAAGGCGATGCGCACCCAGCCCGCGGACAAATCCTTTGCGCACCTCAAGCACTCCAAGGAAATCTTCCTCGATCTCGTGGACCTCGCCCACCGCATCGACCGCAAGGCGTGGAAGGGCTACGTCGATGCGCGCGACTACGAGGGGCTCGAACGCTTCATCATCAAGAATCTGATGGGCAAGTGATTCGGTGTTACCCGCTGCGATTTTCATAGGCATAAAAAACAGCGCCGCGACTATGTTGTGTCGCGGCGCCGTGGGATAAGTGGGGGTCGGGTTTGAATGTCACACGCCGCGTGTCTTGCGGTGGCCGGGGCGGCGGAGCCAGGCGGCCAGGCCGACGCCGCTGAGAAGCATCATGCTGGCGGGTTCGGGGACGACCGGCTGACCGTTGCCCAGGTTAATCGCGACCATGTTGGCGGCGATGAACTCGCCCAGTTCGTTTGGCGGCGGGTCACCGCTGACGAACGCCGAGAGCGGGCTGTGATCCTCGGGGTCATACGCGCCGGTGTACTTGAAGTACTCGTAGCGACGGATGACGGCGACGGTGTTGTCGGCGATGTTGGCATCGGCCTGATCCGGGACGCCGCCCTCGAGCAGCGCCCACTCGGTCTCGACCTCGCCGGCGTTCTGCGGCACGATGCCGGGACCAGACATCAGCTCCATCAGTCCGACCTCGCGATCCAGTTCCGTGACGTAGACCTTCATCCAGATGGAATCGGGCAACTGCGGCTCGGGGATCTCGGGCTGCGGCGGGGCGACGACGGCTGCGACGTGCGCCGGCTGACCCGCGGCGGGAGGATTGTAGGTCCATGTCGTCAGCGGGATCGACAGTGGCGTGGTGCCGACCGTCTGGTTCCCCTGATCGAGCCAGAGGAAGCGCGACGCGGTCGGCTGCGTGATCGCCGAGAAGCCGAAGTGCTCGGCGCCGGGGACGTTGACGGCGAAGTGGCCGTTGGTGGTCTGGCCGACGACGGGAATGATGAACCCGCTGGGATCGAAGTTGTAGCCGGTGAAGGTCAGGCGAGTGCCGAACGTCGAGCCGTTGGTGTACTCGGTCTTGACCATCGAATTGAAGTGCGACGGAAAGGTCTGTGTCACGTCGCTGGAGTGGAGGCCATCGAGCTCCAGTTCGGCACCGTAGACGGGGATGCCGGTTTCGTTGAAGCAGTCGAAGTTGGAGAGCGTTCCCTGGATGCCGACGGGGACGGCGAGCGCGGCGCCTGCCGACAGCGCGATCGTGGCGGCAGCGCCGAGGCATCTCAGCCACGCCGACGATTTGCGTGAGGGGCGTCGTTGACTGCGTTCACGATTCGAAACGAGACTGCGATTCATGGCATTCTCCTTGTCTTTGCTCGCGGATCTTCCGGCGTCAAACGGCGAGCAGGAGCCGTTTTCAGCTGCTGGACCACCCGGTCCAGCGATAAGATAGACTGCACGATAATGTACAGGTCTTTGAAATTCGCCTCTATCGGGAAATCTCTTAGATCCGACCCGGGAAAGGGCATTGAAATGACGGTCGTTTCCTCGACCATGGTTCGTATTGCGCTACGTGCGGCGGCTGCTTCGTGCCACTGACAACCGGTTCCTCCGGTTGTCAGTGCTCCCTTTTGCAAGGCTTACAACGGCACATGATCATCGAGCAAAGCGGAGGGGCTACTTCGATGTGACGATTTGTTGCTGCCGCAGAAATGCGTAGATGTCGTCCCAATACTTCTGCCGATCCGGCGGCAGGTCGTTGTGGCCGCAGTCGTATTCGATGTATTGCGCGCGGCGGGTGAGTTTGGAGAGTGCGCGGCCGTGGGCGACGGGGATCACGGTGTCGCGCGTGCCGTGCATGATGAGCACGGGCTTTTCAAATGTGGCGAGCACGGCTTCGTTGTCGAAGGGATCGAGCACGCAGAATCGCGGGATCCAGAAGCCGGCCATGATGGCGGCGACGCTGCGGAAGGGGGACTGCAGGATCAGTGCAGCGGGCGGCCGCTGCGCGGCCAGGCCGCACGCGACGCCCGTGCCGATGGAGCGGCCGTGGATGATGATGCGCTGCGCATCGACGTCGGCCCGCGCGGCGAGGCGGTCGTAAAGTTTGACGAAATCGCTGACGATGCGCTGCTCGGTGGGATCACCGGCGGAGCGGCCGTAGCCACGGAATTCGCAGAGCGCGACGCTGATGCCCATCGCGCGGTAGGGCTCCCACTCGCCGCTGGCGGCGGAGTAGTCGATGAGTTCACCGTTGCCGTGCGCGAAGATGACGAGCGGGCCGGGGTGCTTCGCATCGACGCCGCGGCCGGGGAGCAGGTACGCTTCGACGGGGCCCTGGTCGGTGTCGATCGAGAGTTGCTGGAGGCCGAGCGTCATCGTGGCGGCGACGGGATTGGGATGCGTCATGCCGCGCGGGAAGAGCACGTTTCGCTGGATAGCGCAACCGGTGACGAGCCAAAGCGCGTAGAGCGAGAGGACGACAAAGAAACCCGTCAGCATGGCCCGCCTCCGCTTCATGCGGCCCATTATAGGACGGCGGCGGCGTTTGCTTGATTTTCGCCGGGCGTGAGCTAGATTTCGGCATCGGCGTCGCGGGCGGCGCCTGGGGAATTCCATGCAGACCTATCTCCGCGGCGGCTCGATCTTCCGCGTGAAAGACCAGAAGTGGCGCGGCCACGTCGTATTCTCGCCCGACTTCATCTTCTGCGTTCCCATCACACAGGCCGGCCTGCTCTACGCCACGTACGCCTCGGCGGTCCTGTCGCTCGGCGGCAGGCTGGACGGATTCGTCAAGATCACGCTTCCGCGCAAGGCGGAACTGCCGGAGGGCATGGAACGCGGCGACATCGCGAAGATGGCGCCCGCCATCGTCAAGCACCACGATTGGCCGCTCAAGCCGTGGAAAAAGGGCCGCCTGCTGCTCATCCGCAAGAGCCTCGTGACGGCGATGAAGCTACCGTCCTTCAGCAAGCGGCTCACAGTCACGACCGCGACGCACGAATTCGAGATCACGCTCAGCAGGATAAAGGTCGGAAGCGTGCGGAGTTTTTTGCAAGCGCACGGTTGGCCGCTGGGGGAGTGACGGGTTGAATCAACTTGTGACAGCGCCCGCGGAGCTGGAGCTGACGGTCTTGGCGTACTTGTAGAGCAGGCCGCGTTTCGAGCGGATTTCGGGCTTCTTCCATGCGGCGCGGCGCTTGGCCATTTCGTCGTCGCTGACGTGCAGGTGCAGGCTCTTCTTGTCGCCGTCGATGGTGATCTGGTCTCCGTTGAGGATGAGGGCGATGTTGCCGCCGGTCCAGGCTTCGGGGGAGACGTGGCCGACGACCAGGCCGTGCGTGCCGCCGGAGAAGCGGCCGTCGGTGATGAGGCCGATGGATTCGCCGAGGCCCTGGCCGACCAGCGCCGCGGTGACCGAGAGCATTTCGCGCATGCCCGGGCCGCCGACGGGGCCCTCGCCGCGGATGACGACGACGTCGCCGGCCTTGATGTCGCGCTTCTGGATCGCCGCGAAGCAGTCCTCTTCGCAGTCGTAGACCTTTGCCGGGCCGGTGATGTGGCGGACCTTGAGGCCCGAGAGCTTCGCGACGGCACCTTCGGTGGCGATGTTGCCGTGCATGATCGCGAGGTGGCCCTTCTTGCTGATCGGATTCTCGAACGGGCGGATGACATCCTGTTTGCGGGCGAAGACGCTGGGAATGTCCGCAAGATTTTCCGCGATGGTCTTGCCGGTCACGGTCATGCAGTCACCGTGCAAGAGGCCCTTGTCGAGCAGCGCACGCATCACGGCGGGAGTTCCGCCGACGCGATGCACATCCCACATGACGTACTTGCCCGAGGGCTTGAGGTCCGCGATGTGCGAGACTTTTTCGCCGAGGCGGTCGAAGTCGGCGAGCGTCCACTCGACCTCGGCTTCGTGCGCCATCGCCATGAGGTGCAGCACGGCGTTCGTCGACCCGCCGAGGGTGATGACGAGTGTCACCGCGTTTTCAAGGGATTTACGGGTGATGAGCGACTTGGCGGTGATGCCGCGCTTGACGAGCTCGATGAGCGCGACGCCGGCGGCGAAGCACTCGCGTTCCTTCATCGCCGAGACGGCGGGGTTTGAAGCGGAGTAGGGCAGCGAGAGGCCCAGCGCTTCGATCGCGCTGCTCATCGTGTTGGCCGTGTACATTCCGCCGCACGAGCCGGCGCCGGGGCAGGAATTGCACTCGACGGCGTGCACCGCCTTCTCATCAATCTTGCCGGCCTGATACTGACCGACGGCCTCGAAGATCGAGACGATGTCGAGCACCTCGCCCGCGGCTCCGGTGCCGGGCATGATGGAACCGCCGTAGACGAAGATGCCGGGGATGTCGAGCCGCGCCATGCCCATCACGCAGCCGGGCATGTTCTTGTCGCAGCCGCCGATGGTGAGCACCGCGTCGTGGTTCATGCCGCCCGAGACGATCTCGATGGAGTCGGCGATGACCTCGCGGCTGACGAGCGAATACTTCATGCCTTGGTGGCCCATCATGATGCCGTCGGTCGCGGTCGGCGCGCCGAACCGCTGCGGGACGCCGCCGGCGGAAAAGATGCCCTCGCAGGCTTTGTTCACGAGCCCGCCGAGGTGGACGTTGCAGGGCGTGATGTCGGATTGCAGATTGCAGACGCCGACCATGGGCTTGGAGAAGTCGGCGTCATTCATGCCGACGGCCCGGAGCATGGCGCGGTTGGGAGCGCGGCCCATGCCGCCGGTGGTGATTTTGCTGTGCTTGTTGAGTTGGGGGAGGTCCATCGGAAATCCTCGTGGTTGGGGCGAATGGATCGGGCGCGATGTCGAGCCGCACATGATAACGCTGATCCGCGGATTCATCGAGTAAACGAGGAGAAGGAGCGCGTTAGACATCCCGCCGCGTGTCCACGATAATGCCGGGTCCCGTTAACCGTGAGAAACAAGCCCATGTCCACGAATCTCGGTGTCAATCATCTGGCGGTGTGCAGCTGGTCGCTGCAGCCCAAGACGCCCGCGGAACTTATTTCGAAACTCAATGAGATCGGCGTTAAGCGTGTGCAGCTTGCCATCGATCCGCTGCGCGAAGGCGGAGCGTGGGCCGATGCGGCGCATCAGCTCGCCGAGGCCGGTGTCCGCGTCATCTCCGGCATGTTCACAACCGTCGGCGAGGATTACAGCACGCTCGAGACGATCAAGGCGACGGGCGGTGTGGTGCCCGATGCGACATGGAATGCGACGTGGGACAACCTGCAGAAGATGGTGCCGATCGCGCGGAAGCTGGGCCTGAAGCTCGTCACGCTGCACGCCGGGTTCCTCCCGCACGAGGCGAGTGATCCGCTCTACGCCAAGCTCTCCGGCCGGCTCGGGCAGGTAGCGGACCTCTGCGCCGCGGCGGGACTGAGCGTCGGTCTTGAGACGGGGCAGGAAGAGGCGGACACCCTCGTCAGCTTCCTCCGCAAGCTCGGCAAGCCGAACGTCGGCGTGAACTTCGACCCGGCGAACATGATCCTCTACGACAAGGGCGACCCGATCGAGTCGCTGCGCAAGCTCGCCAAGCACGTGCTGCAGGTTCACATCAAGGACGCGACGAAGACGACGACACCCGGGCAGTGGGGGGTTGAGGTCACGTCCGGCACCGGCCAGGTCGACTGGCCCGCGTTCTTCGACGTGCTGGGCCGCATCGGCTTCAAGGGCGATCTCTGCATCGAGCGTGAAGCGGGCGATCAGCGCGTCAAGGACATCATCGCGGCGAAGGATATGGTTCTGAAACTCAACGGCTGAGTCGAAACGAAATGACGAATGGCGGAATTCGAATGACGAATTAAATTCCAATGAACAAATTCCATTCGGATGGGCGTGCCCTTGCCTGAATTGGAGTTTGGAATTTGATCATTGATTCGTCATTCGAATTTCGTCATTCGAATTTACCTCGGAGGTTCACATGGCTCGCATCGGCGTCATCGGTCTGGGATTCATGGGTCGGATGCACATCGCCGCGTATCAGAAGATCAGCGGTGCGCAGGTCGTCGCGATCGCCGACAAGGATCCGCAGCGCGCCAGCGGCGACTTCTCCAGCGGCTGGGGCAACGTCTCGGGCGCCGCGACGACGATGAACATGAACGGCGTGCTGGGCACGACCGATTTCAACGAACTGCTGCGCATGAAAGAGGTCGACATCGTCGACATCTGCCTGCCGACGCCGTTCCATGAGGAATTCGCCAAGAAGGCGGTCAAGAAGGGCAAGCACGTGCTCTGCGAGAAGCCGCTGGCGCTCAGCAGCGGCGAGGCGACGCGCATCGCCAAGGCCGCCGCGAAGGCCAAGGGCTTCTTCATGCCCGCGATGTGCATGCGGTTCTGGCCGCAGTGGGCTTGGATCAAGCAGGCGGTCGTCGAAAACCGCTATGGCAAGGTGACCGATGCGAGCTTCTCCCGCCTCGCCTCGATGCCGCCCGGATGGTTCGCCGACGGCAAGATCAGCGGCGGCGGCATCCTCGACCTGCACGTGCACGACACCGACTTCGTCTACTACCTGCTCGGCAAGCCCGATGCGGTCTTCAGCCGCGGCAACATCGGCGTCAGCGGGGCGATCGATCACATCACGACGCAGTACATCTACGAGGGCGGCCCGAGCGTCACCGCGGAGGGAAGCTGGACGCGCACCGAAGGCTTCCCCTTCACGATGCGCGCCACGGTCGGCTTCGAAAAGGCGACGGTGATCTTCGACATCAGCGCCCCCAAGCCGCTGCTGCTCTGCCAGGACAAGAAGGCCGAGCCGATCGAAATGGTCGGCGACGGTTACGAGGTCGAGCTGGCGTACTTCGTCAACTGCGTGAACACGAACACGCGCCCGACGATTGTCACGGCGGAGGATGCGGTGATGGGCCTCAAGATTGTCGAGGCGGAGCGCAAGAGCATTGAGACGGGGCGCATCGTAAAGGTCGCCGGGGCGAAGCCCGCGACGGCCGGCGTGTAACACACGCCGCTTTTGGCAATAATTGCACCAGATTTGCGTTGGTTTTGGGCCCGCACGGTTCCCGTGCGGCGGCGGACATGCTAAAATAAAATAGTACGAACACGCGGCTTCTCCCCCTCGACTCTTGGAGCGGTATGCGGAGGCGGATTGGACAATCGGTCCGAGCCGCCGCTCGGCGCACGGGATGTGGGTGCCTCGCGGCGGCCCTCGGTGTCGTTCTCTCCGGATGCAGTCCGGCCGACTATCACATGGAAGCCGACCGCACCGCGGAGCAGTTGCTCAAAGCCAATCAAAATGAAGCGCTCGGTCACAACGAGCCGCTGACGATCGAGACTCCCGCGGGCACGCTCCGCCGCCGCCTGCTGGCGATCCAGGACCTCCAGATCGCCGGACCAGAGTCGATCGGATCGGATCAGCTCAAGCCGATCCCCAAGTGGCCGGAGAAGAATCAGCCACGCCGCGCTCCCGATGAGCCGAGCATCCTCTCCGAAGCGGTGAGCGAGACGAAACCGCTCAAACTCTCGCTGCTCGAAGCGCTGCAGATCGGCGCGCAGAACAGCCGCGACTATCAGGCGCAGAAAGAGACCGTATTCATCACGGCCCTCGACCTCGACCTGCAGCTCCGCGAGTTCCGCAACACCTACACCGGCCTGCTCGAAAGCCTTGTGAGCAGCGACCACACGATCGATGGCAAACCGGTCACGGGCGTGAACACCAGCAGCGATTTCGCGCTCTCCCGCAAATTTGAGAGCGGGGCGATCCTCACCGGCCGTCTCTCGCTGGACCTGGCGAAGTTGCTTTCGAATCCGCGTGCGTCATCGATGGGCGTGCTGGCGGATGTCAGCGTGACGGTGCCGCTGCTCCGCGGATCGGGGCGCGAGATCGTCACCGAGCCGCTGACGCAGGCGCAGCGGAATCTGATTTATTCTTTCTGGGGCTTCGAGCGGTTCAAGCGGACTTTCGCCGTGGGCATCGCAACGGATTACTACGCGGTGCTGCTGCTGCAGGACGAGGTGAAGAACGCAGCGGACAGCTACAAGCGGCTCATCGCCTCGACGCGTCGAGCCCGCGCGCTGTCCGAAGCGGGGCGCCTGCCACAGCTTCAGGTCGATCAGGCGCAGCAGCAGGAACTCAGCGCCCGCGAGATTTGGATTGATGTGATTGCGGAGCACGAGGTCAGCCTCGACCAATTTAAGACAAAGCTCGGGTTGCCCGCCGATGCCCGTATCGAGCTGGACACCGTGGAGTTTGATCGGCTCGTTGAGGCCTCTCTGAGGGCATTGGGCACGACCACGACCGAGGGGCCGAAGCGTGAAACGGTCCCAGCGGACTCTCCGATCGTGTTGCAGCCGCCGGGCAACGAGGGAGCCGGCAAGTACGAAATGGCGGAAAGCGTGGCGGTGCGCACGGCTCTGGACCATCGGCTCGACCTGATGACACGCCGTGGGCGCGTCTATGATTCCCAGCGGCGCGTGATGGTCACCGCCGATGCCCTGCAGGCGGGCCTCACGCTCGTCGGCAGCGCATCGACCGGCGAGAGCCGCAGCGTTGGCACGGCGACGCTGCCGGATGCGAGCCTCAACTTCGGCCGCGGGTTCTATACCGGCGGCCTCGCGATCGACCTGCCGTGGGAGCGCACAGCCGAGCGCAATCTCTACCGCGAGAGCTACATTCAACTGGAGCACGCGGTGCGCGATGTGCAGGACCTTGAGGACAAGGTGAAGCTGGACATCCGCGACGAACTGCGGCAGCTGCAGCTGGCGCGGGAGAACTTCCGGATCCAGAGCCGCGCGGTGGATCTGGCGCGCCACCGTGTCGATTCGACGGACCTGCTGCTGCAGGCGGGGCGTGCGCAGATTCGCGATCTGCTCGAAGCGCAGGCCTCGCTGGTCGGCGCGCAGGACAAACAGGCGGCGGCGGCGGTCGCCTACCGGACGACGGAACTGCAGATCCAGCGCGACATGGACGTGCTGGTCGTCAACGAAAAAGGAATCTGGCGTGAGTATTGATTCGGGCAACTCGGAGGTGGTGATGCTGAGCCCGGCCGAGGCGCCGCGCAGCGCTCTGCGCCGCTGGCGCTGGGCGATTGCGGCGGTGGTGGTGCTGATCCTGATCCTGCTGCTGGGGGCGATGACGCTGGGGCCGCCGGTCGGCATCGACGAGCACCGCTCCGAAACGCCGACGTTCACCGTCAAGAAGGGCCCGCTGACGATCAGTGTGCTGCAGTCGGGCACGGTGCGCAGCAGTCAGGCCGCGACGCTCCGCAGCGAGGTCGCCGGCAAGACGACGATCCTGCACCTCGTCGAGGAGGGCTCGCACGTCAAGCAGGGCGACCTGCTCGTCGAGCTCGATTCCTCGGAGCTGATCGACAAGAAGATCGACGAAGAGATCACGGTGCAGAACTCGCAGGCGGCGTTCGTGCAGGCGCGCGAAGATCTGGAGATCGCGCGGCAGCAGGCGGAGGCGGATGTGAAATCCGCGACGGTCGATGCCGAGCTGGCCGCACTTGACCTCAAGAAATTCACCGAGGGCCAGTACAAGCAGGACCTGCAGACCGCGCAGAGCAAGATCACCCTCGCCGACGCAACGCTCAAGCAGGCCAAGGAGAAGCTCGACTGGTCGCAGAAACTGCAGAAGCTCGGCTACATCACGAGCACCGAGCTGCAGGGCGATGAGCTGAGCCACCGCAAGGCGGACCTGGACCTGCAGACCGCAAAAGGCGAGCTCGAGGTTCTTGAGAAATACACGTATCAGCGGCAGGTCGCCGAGTTCCAGAACAAGAAGGACACGACCACCTTCCTGCTGCTCAAGGCCAAGCACAAGGCGGTCAGCAACGTCGTGCAGGCCGAGGCGACGCTCAAGGCGAAGGAACTGGCCCACAACCGCGAGCAGAGCAAGCTCGACAAGCTCGTCGAGCAGATCGCCAAGTGCAAGATCAAGGCGCCGGTCGATGGCATGGTCGTCTACGTGCAGTCGTCGCGCGGCTTCAATGATGCGCCGCTCTCCGAGGGCGTCGAGGTGCGCGAGCAGCAGGAACTGATCCGCCTGCCGACGACGACGCAGATGCTCGCCGACGTGAAGATCCACGAATCGGTCGTCGACAAGATCCGCGTGGGACAGATCGCGCTGATCACCACGGAGGCGCTGCCGGGCAAGACGTTCACGGGGAGCGTCCGCAAAATCTCGCTGCTGCCCGACTCGCAGAATACCTGGCTCAATCCCGATCTCAAGGTCTACAACACCGAGATCGAGATCCAGGGCGACATCACGGACCTGCGTCCGGGCATGAGCTGCCGCGCGGAGGTGGTCGTCGCGGAACTCGCCGATGCGCTCTACGTCCCGATGCAGGCGGTGTTGCGCATCGGCGATCAGCCGAGCGTCTATGTCCTGGGTCCCAGCGGCGCCTTTGAGAAGCGGGCGGTGCAGGTCGGTCTCGACAATAATCGCATGGTTCAGATCGCTTCGGGGCTCAGCGAGGGCGACGCCGTGTCGATGGCTCCGCCGCTGCCGCCGTCGGTGAGGCCGGCGATCAAGGCGCCGACCGATGCCAAACCTTCCGCGGCCCGCGCCGCCGATGCGGCAGCCCCTGCGCCCGCATCGCCGCCCCCGTTGCCGCGGTCCGAGCATCCCCATCAGAAACCCAAGGGTGCCGACACCGTCGCCAAGCCGTGACCTCATGACGCTCGCCCAGACTCAAACCCGCGCCGCCGCCGCCGCCGTCGAGATGGACGAGGTGCGCAAGATCTATCGCATGGGCGCCGCCGACGTCCGCGCGCTCGATGGCGTGAGCATCACCTTCGAGCGCGGAAGCTTCTGGGCCATCATGGGCCACTCCGGCTCCGGCAAATCGACGATGCTCAATCTCATCGGCTGCCTCGATCGCCCGACGACGGGTCGCTGCCTCATCGACGACACCGATGTCGCCACGCTCGACGACGCCGGTCTCTCCGAGCTCCGCCTCCGCCGCCTTGGGTTCATCTTCCAGAGTTTCAATCTCATCCCGCAACTGAGCGTGTCGGAGAACATCGAGCTGCCGCTCTATTACCTCGGCTGGGACGCGCAGCGGAGCGCCACCCGGGCCGCGGAGCTCGCCGAGCTCGTGGGCCTCGGTCACCGTTTGGATCACCGGCCCAATCAGCTCTCGGGCGGTCAGCAGCAGCGCGTCGCCATCGCCCGCGCGCTCGCCGCCGATCCGCCGATCCTCCTGGCCGACGAGCCGACAGGAAATCTCGACAGCGCGACCGGCGTGGCGATCATGAAGCTTCTCTGCGACCTCAACGCGCAGGGCCGGACCATCATCATGGTGACTCACGAGACCGACATCGCCGCGCATGCGAGCCATCGGCTGCACATGCGCGATGGGAAGATTGATTGGATCGATGGAGAAATTGCCAAGGGTTAGGCCTAACCCTTTAGTGCCCATGCAAACCCTCCGCTTCATCCGCGACGTCCAGCTGGGCATCAAGAACCTGATGCTCCATTCGCTGCGCTCGCTGCTGACCATGCTCGGCGTGGTCTTCGGCGTGGGCAGCGTAGTCGCCATGCTCTCGGTCGGCGAGGGCGCCAGCGCCGCGGCGATGAAGCAGATCCAGAAGCTCGGCTCGACGAACATCATCCTCACCAGCGCCAAGCCCGATGACGAAGAGGGCACGACCCGCGGCGGGCACACCATCATGAGTATCTACGGCCTGCTCTACGATGACGAGCGGCGGATCGGCGAGGCGCTGCCCGCCGTGCGATGCACCGTCCCGGCGAAGATCATGCGCAAGGAGGGACGCGTCGGCGAGACGGCGATGGACCTCCGCGTGGTCGGCACGACTCCCGAGTGGTTCACGCTCGTCAATCGCCCGCTGATTGCCGGCCGCGTGCTCAACTGGCGCGACATCGAGCAGAGCGCGGGGGTCTGTGTGCTCTCGGAATTCGCGGCCCGAAAGCTGCTGGCCGGCGGGAACACCATCGATCAACCGGTCCGCATCGGCAACGACTATTTCCGGGTGATCGGAATCGTCCGCACCGAGGAGGGCGCGGGCGGCGGCGTCCAGACGCCTGATCAGGCCACCGACGCCTACATCCCGCTCAACGTCGTCCGCCAGCGATTCGGCGAGATCTTCACACGCCGCGCGACCGGCAGCTTCACACGCGAGAAGGTCGAGCTGCATCAGATCATCGTCGAGGTTGATTCGGTCGAGAACGTCGAGCGCACGGCCGCGGCGATCGGCGGCATGCTCGAACGCTTCCACAAGGACGGCGATTACGTTGTCTCTGTCCCGCTCGCGCTCCTGCGGCAGACGCGACAGACGCAGGCGATCTTCAGCATCGTCATGGTCGCCATCGCCAGCATCAGCCTGCTCGTGGGCGGCATCGGCATCATGAACATCATGCTCGCCAATGTTTCGGAGCGCACGCGCGAGATCGGCATCCGCCGCGCCATCGGCGCCAAGCGGAGCCAGATCGTCGTGCAGTTTCTCATCGAGACGGTCGTGCTCGCCTCATCGGGCGGCGTGATCGGCGTGGCGATGGGGCTGATCATCCCGATGATGATCACCTATTTCGCCGGGATGCCGACGATCGTGACGCTCTGGAGCGTCGCGCTCTCGCTGGGGATTTCAGCGTTTGTGGGGATGGTCTTCGGCATTTATCCCGCCTACCGCGCCGCGACGGTCGATCCGATCGTCGCGCTGCGGCATGAATAACACTGCTGACACTCATTCACTTCGCAGCGCATCAATCAATCGCCCGCGCATCGCGGCGCGTGCCGCGATGGCCGTCCACACGATGCCGCTGAGTAACACCAGTCCAAGCGCCCCGGCGATGGAGCCGACGGGGATCTCGGCGGCGCTGCGCACAGCCGGCAGGATCGCGACGCCCGCCGCGATGACGCCGGAAAGGACGCCGAGCGCCAGCAGCCACCAGTGCTCGCTCATGACCAGCCAGCGCAGCGCGAAGCTCGTGAAGCCCACGGACCGCATGAGCGCCAGTTCGCTGCGTCGTTCGAGGACGTTGCGTGACGCAAGCACTCCGAGCCCGATGCAGCCGAGCGCGAGCCCCAGGCCTCCGAGCACGCCGAAGATCGACAGGTAGGTGTTCTGGACGGCGGCGAAATCGGCGAGCCGCGAGGCTGTGGTGGTCGTCACAATGCCGACGTCGCTGAGGTTGCGCTCGAGCATCTGCTGCACGTCGGAAACGCGGCCGGTCGGAGCGTCGATCAGCAGGATGCGATGGCCGCTGACGCCGGGGAACTTCGCGATCAGATCGTGTTCGTGGACGATGATGTACCCCTGCAGCACGGAGCCGGCGAGCGTCGCAACGATCTGCACCTTGAACAGCTTTCCCTTCTCATCGGTGTATTCGATCGTGTCGCCCACGGCCTTGTGAAGGATCCATGTCGCGACGGTTTCATCGACAATCGCCGGAATGGTGCCTTCGGCGGTCGGCTGCTCCATCGCATCCCACGAGCCGTGTGCAAAGACGAAGCGGTCGGCGAACCGCTTCGGGTCCACGCCGAGGAGCGGCGGCTGCTGCGGGGCGTTGAGATTCAGGCAGCTTGCTTCGTCGCCGTCGCGCAGGCGCACGCCGACGACGGTCACGCCTTTCATGGCTTTTTCGTCGAGCCCGAACGCATCGCGTCCGGCGGCGGTGTTCAGATCCTGATGCACGGGCAGCGACGTCGTCGCCATCAGGTTGAAACCGCCGGAACCTGAGTGGGGTCCCTGTTCGGTGATGGAGGGGTTCTGGCGGAATGCGTTGACCGCGACGAGCAGGAATGTGCCGCAGGCGAGGAGCGAGATGGTCGCCAGGCTTCGCCCTCGCCGCCGGCCGCCGTTGCGACGCCCGAGTTGCATCATGGAAAATCGTGTGGCACGCGGGCTCGCGGCGCACATCAGGATTGCGCGGCAGAACAGCAGCATGCCGATGAGCAGCAGCGAACCGGCTCCGAAGAAGGCTCCCGCCGCCTCTTCGCCGTTGGCGCCGCGGAATTGCCAGGCGATCGCGACACCGCCGAGGATTCCCGCTGCCGCCAGAGCGATCAGCCACCATTGCGGTTTGACTGTTTCGGTGTCCGTGCCCAGCCGCGACATCATCAGCGCTCGCACCGGCTGCCGGCCCTGTCGCCAGAGCACCCACGCCATCGCCGCCCAGGACACGACCAGCGCGCCGCCGGCGCTCAGGACATACGTCTGCGGCACGGAATTGAAATGCAGGTCTGTCGCTCCTGCGGCGGCCTGCCAATGTGTACGCAGACCCCAGAGGAGCGCGTGGGTATAGGCTGCTCCAAGGGGCAGGCCGATCGCGACACCGACGATCGCCAATGCGGCGCCCTCAGCGAAAACCAGCCATCGCACTATGCCGGGCGTAAATCCGAGGGCCAGAAGCGTGCCGATCTGCGGGCCGCGCTGCTCGACTCCCAGCGCCATGAGCAGGGCTGTGAGCAGGACAGCTGAGAGAATCAGGAACAGGCTCAGACCGAAGAAGAGTCCGCCGAAGTCGGTGCCCTGTTCGCTGGCGGCCAAGGCCTCGGCGGCGACGGGACGGAAGAAGAGTCCCAGGGCCTGCGGTTCAAGCTGGTCGTGGATGGCTTGTTCAAGAATGGAGATTTTGCGGCCACCGTAGGGCCAGCGGATCGCGGTGGCGTTGCCAAAACGATTGCCCCAGTGCTGCTGCGCCCATTTGAGCGAGACTAAAGCCTTGGGCGTACCGCGGTAGGTTTTCCAGTACTGCTCGTCCTTGTCGCGGATGCGTTTGAGGTCGAGCGGGATTCCGGGCTTCCAGTCACTGGTGCTTTCGACGTCGGCCAGGCCGGGGAAGTTGGGCATCAGGTCGCGGTCGCCGCCGGGCCCCTCGGTCGGCACGATGTCACGCACGGTGAGCGTCGCGGATTCCTCGCTGAGCGTGCTGCCTCGGCCGAGCACGTAGTACGTCAGCGTCACCTTGTCGCCCGGCTTGGCACCCAAGTCGTCGGCGAGCCACTGCGTCAGGTCGATCGCGTCGTCGGGTACGGTTTGAGTGCCGGTCACAATGGAATAGGGTGTCGCGTGCCCATTGGCCGCGAGCGTGTTGACGAGGTAGGTCAGCACGGGCTTCGCATTAGGCTCGGCGGTTTTGGCGGCGGCGACGACGGCCGGATCGATGAAGATATGATCCGATCGAAGTTCGACAACGTCGGATTTCTCAAGCGTGCGGAAGGCGAGCCCGGCGTCGGCGAGGCTCCATGCGTTGGCGAACTTCAGGATGATCTTCCACTGGCCCGGTGCGGCCGGGATGTCCGGGAATTCCTCTTCGAAGCTGCGTGCCCGGGCTCGCACCTCGTTCTCGTTGTAGGTCGAGAGGAGCACGTTGGCCCGCTCCACTGCGTTGATCTCGCGCTGCAGCAGATGGAGTGGCAGGTAGGCATTGAGCGGGGCGGTGGCCTCGGCGCGGAGACTGAAGCGGCCCATGTGCTGGTCATCGAGAATCTTGCGGACCTTGACGGAGATGCTGACCGAATCATCGGCCGCGGATCCGAGCGGGATGTCGCGCGACAGGGCGCTGGGCTTGGCGACACGGAGCGTGACGCTGTCACCCACTTTGGCATGCAGGCGCTCGGCGAGGCGGTTGCCCAGCGCGGCATCTTCCTTGGAAAAGGCGTTGAACGGCGGCGCCATCTTGCCAACGGACCAGAAGCGGTCGTCAACGCCCAGGACGTGGATGCCGTTGGCGCGGCGCTGTCCGCCGTCGGTCGTCGCGATCCCGGCCAGGTCGAGCACCGGGGTATCAACCGTTCGGTCGGCCAGCTGCTCGGTGAAGAGGCGATCGCCTGTGGTCATCGCGCGCTGGGTTCGACCGAGCCGCTCGAGTGCGACTTTGCGCAGGCTGTAGCGTACGGAATCGCCGACGCACAGCGCGCCGGTCAGCACCGCGGTTGCGATCGCCGTGCCGGCGATGACGCCCAGCGACTGCCGCCAGTAGTAGGTCACGCTTCGCTGGATCAGCTTCAGGGGTGTCATCGGCGATCACCCTTTGGCCGGGCGGAGGACGCCGCCGTCGAGTTCGATGACGCGGTCCATCTGGCGGGCGAGGTCGGGCGCGTGGGTCACGAGGATCAGCGTCACGTGCTGCGTACGGTTGAAATTGAGGAGCAGATCCGCGAGCTGCGCGGCCGAGTCGCGGTCCAGCGAACCTGTCGGTTCGTCGGCCAGGAGCAGTTTGGGCCGGTTGATCAGGGCGCGGACGACGGCGGCGCGCTGGCGCTGACCACCGGAGAGCTGGCCGGGGCGATGGTGCATGTGGGAGGCGAGGCCGACGACTTCGAGCAGCGCGGTGGCGCGATCGAAGGATTGCGACGACGGTTCGTGGGCGGCGAGCGTGGGGATCAGCACGTTCTCGAGCACGGTGCACTGCGGGAGCAGGTGGTGATCCTGGAAGATGAAGCCGATCTTTTCACAGCGCACGGCGGCGAGTTGTTCGTCATTGAGCGTGGCGAGATCGACGTCTTCGAGCATCACATGGCCGGAAGCGGGGCGGTCGAGCGTGCCGATGATGTTCAGTAGCGTGCTCTTGCCACAGCCCGAGGGACCGGTGATGGCGATGGTGTCGCCTGCGGCGGCGGTGAGGTTGATGTCGGTCAGCACATCGGTGGGGGCGGCGCCGCCGAGGCCAGCGAATCGCATCGACACGTGTTCAAGCTGCAGGAGCGGGCCGCTCATCGCGTCGTACCCCGGCTTGGTTGGCCGCGGATCCATCGCTGCGACTTGAACTCGGACCGCGGCAGCGAGCCAGGCGCGACACAGCGCACCGGGACGCGAAGCGACAACGCGCCGCGGAGATCGGATTCGAGCCGCGCGGCGACGCCGTCGTTGCTTTCGATTTCGATGGACATCTGCGTCATGGTTCCGTTCTGCTCAATCAACACGCGGTATTCGG